>CAZKIM010000015.1:10100-13934 GCA_964552855.1 uncultured Solibacteraceae bacterium
TAGAATGGCCGGTTCGGAGTCGCCATGAACGGCCTGCTCACCACGCTCGTCATCATCTTCGGGGTCGCCCTCATGGGCGCCATCCTGCTGCAGCCCGGCAGCAAGGGCGGCGGCCTCGGCAGCTCCTTCGGCGGCGGCGGCGCGAACTCCGCGTTCGGCGCCCAGGGCGCGACCCCATTCCTCGCCAAGGCCACCTACTGGATCGCCGCGCTCTTTCTCGGCACCACGCTCTTCATCGAGTACACGATCACGACCTCCAGCCGCTCGGTGCTAGAGAAGGGCGCGGATCTGCCCGTCTCGTCGGCTCCCGCGTTGACTCCGGTCGCGCCGCCCGCGGCGCCAACCTCTTCCGCCCCCGCGTCGGGCCCCGCGTCGGCTCCCGCGCCCAAGACCACTCGTTGACGGAAGCCCGACTCTAGGGCACACTTGTCGTTCACGCTTGCCCGCGTGGTGAAACTGGTAGACACGCCATCTTGAGGTGGTGGTGGCCAAAAGCCGTAGCAGTTCGAGTCTGCTCGCGGGCACCAGAAAAGGCTCCGACTTGGGTGCAAACCCAAGTCGGAAGTCCTCTGCCTGCGCAGAGGACGATCGCCTTCTCTCGCCGATGTTGCCGAGCGAAGCGAGGCCAGAGGCGCAAAGAATACGCTCTTCGGAGCGTCTTTTTTGTTTCACTGGACCGATGACCTGGCGCGGTTCCATCCCGATGCTCGCTCCGCTCGCGCCTTGGTTCGAGCGCGCGCGGCGGGCGATGCCATGGCGGGCATCGGACCTCGACGCGCCCCATCCCGATCCCTACGCGGTGCTGGTCTCGGAGCTGATGCTCCAGCAGACGCAAGTGGCGACCGTGATCCCCTACTTCGAGCGGTGGATGGCGCGGTTTCCCACGCCGCAGGCGCTCGCGGAAGCCGATGAACAGGCCGTCCACAAGGCATGGGAAGGCCTCGGCTACTACCGCCGTTGCCGCTTCCTGAAAGCGGCCGCCACGGAAATCGCCGCGAAGGGATGGCCTTCGGATCTCGAAGGCCTCCAGGCCTTGCCGGGCCTCGGCCCCTACACCGCCGCGGCCGTGGGCGCCATCGCGTTCCAATGGCCCACGCCCGCGCTGGATGGCAACGCCTTCCGCGTGCTGGCGCGCCTGCTCCTCATCGAGGGCGATCCCAAGCGCGAGGCTGCGGCCTTGCGCGCCTGGCTCGCGCCCGCGCTCCAAGCCCATGGCCCATCGCGGATCACCCAAGGGATCATGGAACTGGGTGCGACCGTGTGCTTGCCCGCACCCAAGTGCGAGGCCTGTCCGTTGAACGAGACCTGCGCCGCGCGACAGGCCGGACGCACCGATGAAATCCCCCCCGTCGCCAAGCGCGGAGCCGTGAAGGATCAGGAGCTCTGGCTCGTCGCCGTGGAAGCGGGAGAGGCCTTCCTCCTCCACGCGCCCGCGCGCGCGGGTCTGTTGGCTGGCCTCTGGCGATGGCCGACCCTCGATTGTCGACTACCGGCCACCGAATCCCGGGCGGCCGAAAATCCAACGCCGTATGAGGCCCTGGAAGCCACGACCTGGAAAGGTTGGACGCAGGTCTACTCCCATCGCCGGGAGCAGGTCACGCCGGTGAGGCTGGCGCTGGAAGCGCCCTTCTCCGCGCCCGATGGCATGGCCTGGGTAAGCCGCGCGGAACTGGACGCGCTGCCGCTCGGCCGTCGGGACGGGAAGCTGCGCGAGCTCCTGAAAACCGAAGGGCAGGTCCTCGCGGACCTGCCCTTCGATGTGCGCCGCCTGTCGCGGTAGCCGGATCAGAAGCCGAGATCGTCCAGTTCCTGCTTGGCGGTGCGGGCTTCGGCGGTGCCGGGGAAACCGTTCACCAACTCCTGCAGGGCCTTCACCGCCGCGGCCTTGAGGCCAAGCCGCTCCATGCACTGGGCGCGCTTGAGCTTGGCGGGGAGGAACTGGTTCGAGGTAGGCATTTCGCGGACGATCTGCTCGAAAATCGCCTGCGCCTTGTCGTAGGCGCGCTGATTGTACTGGCAGAGGCCCATGAAGAAGAGCGCGTCGGCCTTGCGGGCGCTGGTGGGATAGGTCTTCACCAGCAGACCAAAGCCATCGGAGGCGAGGGAATAGTTGCCGCGGTTGTAGTCCAGCATCGCCGCGTTGAAGGCCTTCTCGTCGTCGCCCGCGGGAGCCTGGGGCGTGGATGCGGAAGGAGCAGAGGTCTCCTGGCGGTTCATCGTCGTGACGCGGTTGCCAAGCGTGCGTGTGCTGATCTGGATCTGCCGGAGCGTCTCCGAGAGATCCGCGCGGAAGCGGCGATCCTCATCCCGGAACTGGGAGGCCGCCTGGGTTTCGGAGTCGGCCTTCCGGTTCTGCTCTTCCGCCTGCTGACGCAACTTGAAGACTTCGACCTTCAAATCGCCCACCTGCTGCTCGACCCGGGCCATCTGATCGTCGGAGACGCAACCGATGGACACGAGGGAAACCGCCGTGAGCGCGGACAGAGCGAGGATTCGAGCCTTCATGCGTCCTCCGGAAAGTGCCTTCATTCTAGCCCCGCGCTTCCTCCGCGGGGGCGGCCAAAAACAGGAAGGCGCGCCGTGAGGCGCGCCTTCCCGCGGATCAGACTGCCTTACTTGGCCACATGCTCCGTGGTCGCCGTGAACTCGTCGCGGCGGTTCTGGGACCAGCAGGCCTCGTTGGAGTCGTTGCAGAGGGGCTTCTCCTTGCCGTAGCTCACGGTGGAGACGCGGCTCTCGTCCACGCCCAGGCCCTTGAGGTAGTCCAGGGCGGCGGCGGCGCGGCGGTTGCCGAGCGCGAGGTTGTACTCGTTGGTGCCGCGCTCATCGCAGTTGCCCGCGACCTGGATCTTCACATCGTCGTACTTCTTCATGAAGTCCGCGACGCCCTGCAGGGTGGGACGGTCGGACTCCTGGATGTCCGACTTGTCGAAGGCGAAGTGGATGTTCTTCAGGGCCGCTTCCTTGTCGGCCGCGTACTGCTTCATCTCGGCGTCGCGGCGCTGCTGGGCGAGCTCTTCAGCGGTGGGACCGGCGGGAGCGGCAGGCGCGGGAGCCGGAGCGGGAGCCTCGACCGGAGCGGGCGCCGGGGCGGGAGCGGGCTTGGGCTTGGAGCAGGCGATGCCCATGCCGAGCGCCAGGAGGGCGGACAGGGAGACGGGGGTGATGGATTTGCTCACGCGCATGAGGACTTCCTCCTTAGGTGGTTGGAACCGCGTAACGGCGCTGGCTCCGAGGGTAGCAAGTTAAGTGGGGCTGCAAGGGTAAAACTTCTGTCATGCAAATGCCAGGTGCCGCCTACTGCACCCAGCGCGGGCTCTGGACGGGGGCCAGGGCCGAAACGCGATCCACCTGCCGACCATCCAGGCTGGTGGAGTAGAGCTGGAGCGCGCCCGCGCGGTTGCTGCTGAACACGAGGTTGCGCCCATCCGGCGACCAGCTGGGGGACTCGCTCGTGCCCACGCCGGTGGTGATCTGATAGGCCTTGCCTTCGCCCAGCTTGTAGACGAAGAGATCGAAGCGGCCCTCGAATCGCGACACATAGGCGATCATGTCGCCCTTGGGGCTCCAGGCCGGTGTGGCGTTGTAGGCGCCTTCGGTGGTCAGGCGGCGGATGTTCGTGCCGTCGTCCTGCATGAGGTAGACCTGCGGGCCGCCTTCACGATCCGAAGTGAAGGCGATCTGGGTTCCACTCGGGTTCCAGGTGGGCTCGGTATTGATGCCGAAGCCATCCGTGAGGCGTCGGACGCGGCCCGTTTCCAGATCCAGCACCATGATGTCGCAGTTGCCGCGGCGATCCCCCTGCACGAACGCGATACGCTTGCCATCCGGCGA
>CAZKIM010000015.1:14034-26221 GCA_964552855.1 uncultured Solibacteraceae bacterium
GCGGTCCCGGAAACGCCCGTGAGCCACGCGACGAGCTGATCCGCCGCCGCATGGGCGACCTGCCGCAAGGGCACGCGGCCCTGGAAGCGCTTGGAGAAGATGGCCTTGCCCGCCTTGGCGTCCACCACCTGGAGATCCAGGAAGTTCTCCTGATCCACCGTGAGCCGCATGGGGGCGATCCAGTCGCAGCCCGCATCCCGCCACGCGGGCCAAGTGGCCGCGTCGCCCGTCGCGGGGAGCGCGCCCTTGGCGAGGCTGAACACGCCGGAGCGTTCCAGGTCGGAGCGGAGCACCTGGCTGAAGTCCTTGTCCACGGAGGCGGGATCACCACCCTGCACCGTCGCGGAAGGAAGGCCGAGCACCAGCTTCGCGCCGCTGGAGGCCTGGAGCACCACTTCCTGCGGGCCTTGTGGCGACTGGGCGGAAAGCCCCACCGCGAGCATGGGAGCGAGGAACCAGCCGAGGATTCGCTTCATCGTCGTGTCCACCATTCGGAAGAGTCTATCAGCCACCGTCAGGGATGCCGCTCCGGCGGACGAGGTTCGGCCCCGTCGCCAGGAGCAGCGCGAAGAGGCCGAGCCCAGGCCAGATCATCGGCCAGGGGCTGACGAGGAAGGTGGCGCGCGCCGTGGCGAGCATCCCGCCCCAACTGGCCAGATCAGGCGGAAGGCCCACGCCGAGGAAACTGAGCCCGCCTTCCACCAACGCCACCGCGCCCACGCCCGCGGAGGCCTGCGCCAGCAGCACTGGCGCGAGGCGCGGCAGGAGATGGACCCCGAGGCGGTGCCAAAGACCTGCGCCCGTGAGTCGCGCCTGGAGCAGGCTCGGGTCGCTCCTCAAGGCGTCAAGCTGGACGAGGGCGAGGCGCGCGTAGGCGATCCATCCGCCGATGGCCAGCGCGACGATGAGCGCGCCGTAGCCCGGGCGGAGGAAGGCGAGCAACAGCAGGGCCAGAAGCGTCGCGGGCACGCTGGCGACGAGATCGGCGACGCCCAGCATCACGCGGCGGGCCGGCGTCCACGCCTCACCCGCGAGGGCGAGCGCGAGGCCGAAGAGAAGGTGGAAGGCGGTGAGACCGAGCCCGAGGGTGAGCGATCGCGCGCCGCCGAGCCAGGCACGGGCGAGCAGGTCGCGCCCCACTTCATCCGTTCCGAAGAGGTGCGCGGCGCTCGGGCCTTGCAGGCGCTGGGCGAGATCCACCGCGCCGTTTCCGCCGCAGATCCAACCGAACAAGAGCAGCGTGAGGAAGGCGAGACGGAAGCCGTGCTTCATCGCAACCTCGGGTCCAGCAGGCCTTGGGTCCATTCCACCGCGAGCTGGGTGAGCACATAAAGCGCCGCGCCAAGGAGGACGGTGGCCTGCACCAAGGGCAGGTCCCGCGTGCTCAACCCGCCCATCAGCAGCGAACCCAGGCCCGGCAGGCCGAAGATCATCTCCGTCAACACCGCTCCGCCCAGCAGCGCGCCCAACTGCAGGCCCACCACCGTCAGCCACGGCCCCGCCACCCCGGGAAGGATCCATCGCAACCATCGCTGGCGGCGCCCGACGCCAAGCCCCCGCCACCAGCGCAGACCTTGGATTCCGGAGAGGCTCGCCACCTGCGGGCGCAGGATTCGCGCCTGGTGACCGGCCAGCGGCACCGCGAGGCTCAGCGTGGGCAGGAGCCATGCGGCCCAGGACCCCGTGCCGGAAACGGGTATCCAGCTCGCGTGCTGAGCCACCGCCCACAGGAGCAGGGGACCGAGGACATAGACCGGGCTCGCGATGGCCGCGGCTTCGAGCACCTTCGCCCATCGCCCTTTCGGGAGGGCCAACGCCCACGCGAGCGCCGCGGAGGCGAGGAGCGCGAGCACCGCCAACTTCAAGGTGATGGGAAAGCCATCCGCGAGGACGCTCGCGACTGAGCGGTGGTAGCGCAGGCTCACGCCGAGATCGCCGCGCAACCACTCCTGCGCGGAGGAGCCGAGCGCGTGGATCCAGGGTTGGTCCAGCGAGAGCGCATGGCGCATGGCGGCCACTTCCGCTTCCGTGGCCCATTCACCCGCGGCGATGCGGGCGGGATCTTCCGGCAGCCAACGCGGCAGCGACTGGATGACGAACCACAGGCCAAGGAGCGTCGCCGCGGCCCGGGCGAGCGCGGCGGCCGCCTTCTTCATGGAAGGTGTTCCAGGGCGGTGATCAAGGAGGCGTTGGCCTCAGGCGTCTTCAGGCGCCTCGCCTGGACGGCGGTGAACCATCCCCACGCGAGGGCCGTGCGCGGCTGGTCCGGCCCAAGCGCGCGAAAGGGATGGAGCGTGACGACGCGATCCGCGTAGGCGTGCGTGATGGGCTCCATCGCCACCAATGGGCCAGGGCGCCAGTCGAGTTCTTCCCGCACTTCGCGGATCAGGCCCGTCTCCGGCGATTCGCCTGGCTCCACCTTGCCGCCGGGGAATTCCCAGAAGCCCGGCAGATGCCCGGCGTCCAGAGCGCGTCGCTGAAGGAACCAGCGCCCGTCCCGATGCAGCAGGGCGAGGGCGACGGTGACGGCTTTCACGCGAGGCCTTCTTCCTTGCTGGCGAGCTTGGCGAGCCGGTCCGCGTAGCGGCGGCGCAGCGTCTCCACCCACACCAGCTTCAAGCGCCCATAGTTGGGGCGCAGATCCGTCTCGATCCACGCCTGCAACGCGGCCACCGTGCGGGGTTCTTCCACCGTGCGGAGAAGGATGGCGCGGAGTTCTTCATCGGGCCGCTGAAGCTCGGCGACGGGCGCGTAGCTGATGCGGTGGATGCCGCTCGCCCCCAGCTCCGCGAGGCGTTCGCGGTGCTCCGGCGTGCCATAGCCTTTGTGCCGCGCGAAGCCGTAGCCGGGGATGCGCTCGTCCCAGGTCCGCATGAGCTCATCCCGGTGGGCCTTCGCCAGCACGCTCGCCGCGCCCACCGCGCAACTGAGCGCGTCGCCATCCACGACGAGCCGTTCCACGATGCCCGTCCCCGGCGCCTGGTTGCCATCCACGAAGAGGATGCGCGGGCGCAGGGGAAGCTCGTCCACCGCCTTCCGCATGGCGTGGAGCGTGGCCTGGAGGATGTTCTCCCGGTCAATGGCGAAGGAGTCCATCTCCGCGACGGCGTAGGCGGGCAAGGCCGATTTCAATTCCACCGCGAGCGCTTCCCGCGCCTCGGGCGTGAGCTTCTTGCTGTCCTTCACTTCCCGCAGCACATGACGCCACCGCCGCGCCGAGTCCTGATCCAGCACCGCGCAGGCCGCGACCACCGGCCCCGCCCACGCGCCGCGGCCCGCTTCATCAACGCCCCCCCAGACGATGCCGGGGGGCACATTGCCGAGATCCCAATCGAGCGGATTCATGGATACAGGCTACTCAACATTGCAGGCTGAACCACGCGATCAGCCAGGTATCCATCACGCCGCGGAAATGACTGCGCGGCGGGCCGGGGTGGTAGATGGCCTTGATGGGGATGTGCGCCCAGTGGAGCTGCCAGTCGGCGGCCTTCATGGCGATTTCCATCTCGATGGCGAAGCCCTGGGAGCGCAGGTCGAGACGGTCCAGAACCTTCTTGCGGATGAGGCGGAACCCGCTCTGGCTGTCCTCCCACTTCACGCCGGCGATGCGGCCAAGCGTCCAGCTGCCAAGCGCGTTGGTGCGCCAACGCTTGGGCGGGATCTTGGCGCGATCCAGGAGGCGGCTGCCGATGAGGAAGTCCGAATCGGGATGCTCGGCGAGGTGGTGGAGGAAGGCCGCGAAATCCGCCGGGTCGTGCTGGCCATCGCCATCCAGGAACAGGTAGTAGTCGAAGTCATCGGCCTGAAGGTGGGCGATGCCCGCGCGGAGGGCCTGGCCCTTGCCGCCGCCCTGCCCCGGCTCCCCCGATCCACGCATGCGTAGATCGGGATCTAGGGGCAGGCGGAGCACTTCCGCGCCCGCGGCCTTCGCGGCTTCCGCCGTGCCATCGCGCGATCCATCATCCACCACCACCGTGCGGTAGAGGCCGAAGGGACGCAGTCCCGCGACGACGCCCCCGATGTGATCCGCCTCGTCGTGCGCGGCGATGATGGCCGCGACCCTCACGGCGCCTTCACGCCCTTGCGGCGCTCCATCGCCGGGAAGGGCTGACCCGTCCAGGCCTGGAAGGCGGCGCGCTGGGCCTCCGTCGCGGCGGGGTCCACGGAGAGCGTGAAGGTGCGCGTGGGGTTCTCGCCGACGAGGAGGCTCGTCGTGAAGAGCCGCCCCCGGTTGACCGCCACCACCCCCGCCGTGCCGCCCGGATCCGCGTCCGCGCAGCGGGCAAGGGCTTCGGCGCCCGAGGTGACGCGCCAGCCATTCACGGCGAGGACCTCCATGGGATTGGCGAGGCCCGCCTTCTCCGCGGGACTGCCGGGAATCACATTCTGGATCGTGGTGCCTTCCTTGCCGAACACGAGGCCCGTCCAGGCCTTGGCCCGGCGCACAGCTTCGGGGTCCTTCTGCTCTTCGGCGCTCAAGGTCTCCCAGGGCGCTTTCGCGTCGAATTTAAGGCCGAAGGCCCGCTCGAGCAGCGACGCATCCAGCTCCTTGCGACCGCGGATGTAGGCGTTCCAGAACGGCTCCGAGTCGCCGCCCAGTTCCTTGTAGGCCTTGCGGATGTCCGCGTCCGTCACGCCCTTTTCGCCGCGCTCCTTCCAGAGTTTGACGAAGAGTTCGGGCAATCCGGCCTTGCCGCCGGTGGCGAGTCGAAGATCGGCCTCCATGAGCAGGCCCACCAGTTCGCCCTTGCCGTAGTAATCAATGCTGCTGTTCGCGGAGAACTCGGTCGGCTTGTAGCCGCGGATCCACGCGTCGTAGCTGGACTCTTCGAGACTCTGCTCGTGACGGCCCGGCGTCTGGGAAAGCCGCGTCCAGCCCTGGGCGATGGCCTTGGCGGACGAGGACCAGGGCACCACGCCCGCGCGGAGCGCGATCGCGTGTTCCATGCAGCTGGTGAAGCCTTCATGAAACCAGAGCAGCTTCGTGTAGTTCTCACTGGAATAATTGAAAGGGCCGAGCACGGGGTCGTGGAGCCGCTTCACATTCCAGGCGTGGAAGAATTCATGGGCCATGAGATTCGAAAGGCGCCAATAGCCTTCGGGCTTGTCGAAGATGAAGGGATCGCAGAGCAGCGAAGTGCTCGCCTTGTGTTCCAGGCCGCCGCCCGCCTTGGGGCTGAAGGTGAGCAGGAACACATAGCGCTGGAACGGAAAGCCGCCGAAGATATTCCCGGCCGCGGTGACGATCTTCTCCGCGTCCGAGGCCATGCGGGCCTCGTCGCCATTGGACTCGCCGGTGATGGCCAGCTCGAAATCCGCGTTGAGCGCGTGGAAGCGATGGAGGTGGAAGGTGCCCAACTCCACGGGTGAATCCACGAGCGTGTCGTAGTCCGACGCGAGGTAGTAATTGGCACCGTTAGCAAACTCCATCACCTTGCCATTCACCATCTTGGGTTCAATACCACCCGGCCATTCTTCCTTCGATTCAAGCGCCGTGGCGACCCTCCATGCGGATGGGAAGCCTTCGAACCGGAGCTCGTAAGGACGGTCCAGACCCTTCTCCACATACAGGTAGGTGGCCGCGCCAACGAGGTGGGCATGGGTCGCGTCCACATGATTGGTCCGCACGGTGAGGTCATTGCCGTAGACGCGGTAGCGCACGGTCACGCCGGAGGCGGCGGGCAACTTCCAGCTTTGCTTGTCCACCTTCTCGATGGGCAGCGCCTTCCCCGAACCATCCGTGGCCTCGACCCGATCCACGAACCGCGCGTAGTCGCGGACCAGGTAGGAGCCCGGCGTCCAGGCGGGCAGCGCGAGCGTCGCGCCTTTGCGCGTCGCGTCGTCCGGCAGGCGCAGCTCGACCTGCACTTGATGCTGAGCCAGATCCAGCGGGCGGACGGTGACCTGGATGGCGGGTTCGGCGGCGGCCATGATCCCTCCGGCGCAGATGAAGAGCAGGGAACGAATCAACGCCTTCAACGCGCTCCCGCCTCCAGGCCGCGCAGCCAACGGCCCGTAGCCCAATCGGCTTCGGCGTCGTCGGCCTCGTAATCCGCGCGGCGCAGCTTCTCCTCCACCAGCGCGTTGAAGATGCCCGTGTAGAGCATCATCTCCTTGCGGGCCTGATCGAAGCCGCAGCCGAAGGCGGTGTGGATGAAGAGGCCGATGGGGCTCAGGCCCTTCTCCACCAAGGGCATGAGATCGCGGAAGCCGGAGTCCGGGCTGGGCACGGCGATGGAACGGAGGATGAAGCCGGTGAATTCAGGGAATTCCTGGAGCGCGCGCAGGTAGTCGCGGCCCAGGCGCTGGCAGGCTTCATCCCGGATGGAAGGATTCTTCAGATCCAGCTCCAGCAGCGGCTTGACGATGCTTTGGATGCGGTGGGCCGAGGCCGCCATGGACACGAGGCAGAGCTGGCGGAAGAGCCCTTCCTTGCTGATGAAGTGGTAGTAGAGCGTGGGCTTCGAGACACCGGCCTCTTCGGCCACCTCCCGCACCTGCACGCCGTCGTAGCCGCGCTTGGCGAAGTGGCTGAGGGCGACGAGCAGGAGCTTGGCTTTGATTTCTCCGCGCTCCGAAAGGCGTTCGAGGCCTTGGCGGAAATCCAGCCCCTCCTGGAAGCCGAGGGATTCCGGGCTGAAGACGGGCGTCATGTCGTGGGGCGTGTGGTTCATGGCGGCTTGGTGAAAAAGCAAGTCTACCAGTGGATCGGCCTAGTGGACGGCGGCCCGCCAGGGCAACCCCGCGACGATGGCGGCCTCCTGATCGAGCCACCAGTCGAGCCGGGCGCGGGCTTCGGCGCCGAAACGGTCTTCCGCCAGCGCGAGGTAGGCCAACGCATGGCCCGCCTCGCAGCGCTCCAACTCGAAGAGGAAGGCGAGCCATTCGGCGCTGCCCAGCTCCGGGTGGGTCCCGGCGGCCTGCTCCAGCAGATGCAGGCGTTCGCAGCTCCGCGCCTCGATGAGCGCGGCGATGAGCAGGCGGTCCAGGAGGGGCTCGTGCCCCTTCCGGCCTTTTCGAGACGATTCCGCGGCGACCAGAAGTCCCTGCGCGTGGCGGTTGCCCGCATCAGGCCGCAACGCCCACCCGAAGCGTTGCAGCGCTTCCAGGACCCGGCGGAAGTGGCCCAGTTCTTCCTCCGCCAGCTTCGCGAGCAGGAGCGCGGAGCGGGGTTCGCCGGGGAAGGCGTGGAGCAGGCTGAGCGCGGCGAGCGCGGCCTTCTTCTCGCAGTGGGCATGGTCGGAGAGGAGACCCGCCGGATCGGCGAGCGCCGCCTCCGCCCAGGCCGCGGGCGTCTCGGCGCGAAGGGGCAGCGGCGGCTGGAAAGTCACAGCTTCCCCAGACGCAGGAAGACCTCGCGC
This sequence comes from uncultured Solibacteraceae bacterium, assembly GCA_964552855.1. Classification (GTDB taxonomy): domain Bacteria; phylum Acidobacteriota; class Holophagae; order Holophagales; family Holophagaceae; genus JAFDVN01. Next base: position 21,396 of record CAZKIM010000015.1, read on the forward strand.
CACTCCATCGGCAGCGCGTCCGCATCCCGCTGGATCGTGCCCTGGTCGCCGCGGACAAAGGGGCCTGTACGGCCCGCGTCGCCATGGGCTTCGAGGTTGCGGAGCGTCGCCTCCGCCAGCGGCAGGAAGCCGCGTCCCGGCAGGTCCACGCCGCGTTCCGCCAGCATCCGCGCCGCGCCAAGCCAGAGCGAGGCCGCGTGGCCGGAGCTGAGGACGGCGCAGGCGTGGTACAGCGCCTTCAACTCCGCCGGAAGCGTGAAGGGCGCGAAGCCCAGATCGCCGAACGCCTCCACGATCCAGGACGGCGCGTCGCCCGTCACCGCGAGGGGTGTTCCCGTCCAATCCGCCGCGCGGCCATCGAAGCTCGTCAACGGGTGCAGGCTGGGCACGCCTTCCAGGTGCAGGCTGCCCGAGAGGTGCGCGCAACGGCCCGGGAAGCGCCGCGCGAGTTCCGGAATCGCGTCATCCGGCACGGCGAGCAGCACGAAGCCGGAAGGATCGGCGTCGCGGGGCAGCAGCTGGACCCGGTCGTTCCAGGCTGCCGCCAGCGCGCGTCCCGCGCGGCCCCGGCCAAGGATGGAAAAGCGTTCCGCCATACTTAGAGCCTATTTCAAAATGCCCGCGCGTCGCGACGGAGATCAGCCGCGTCCCCAGCGAGGAAGGCCGCGCAGCCTCGCTTCTGGCAATACGGGCTAGCGGCGTGACGAAGGTGGGCGCGCGGCTGGGCCCGTCCCTTCGGGCAAGGGGCGGCGCCTGTCGCCAATCTGCGTCACGCTCGACTTATGCGGTGTAGCCGCACCTCGTCTCGCCTTCCTTGCCTGGCTCGGGCGGCGCCCCTTGCGCGACACGCGGGCATTTTGAAATAGGCTCCAGTGTCGCCGAAGATGGAGCCCTGGATGCAGACTCGCCGCCCGGATCCCAGCTTCGAGGCCCCTTGGGGGCTTCCCCCGGCCGTGCCGTGGGCTCGGTTTCTCCGGCTCCTGCGCCGTCCCGATCCGCCTAAGGGATGGCTCGAAACCGCGGCCAGCCTGGATGATCTCGCCAAACGACCGCTTCTCCTCCGCTGGATCGCCCAACATCCCAAAGCCCCGGCGCACCTGAGGGCGCGGCTCATGGGGCGCCTGCCCTGGCGCGCCCTCGCCGCAGTGGCGCAGGATGCGTCGGCCCACCCCCAGGCGCGGGCCCAGGCCGTCGAGCGCCTGCTGCAAAGCTGGCCGGGCCTTTCGATGGGCGAGCGGCGCGCGCTCGCCCTGCACGCGCCGCATCAGCTTTGGCGTCTGGCCTGGAAATCCCCGGATGCTGGCGTGGTGGGCAACCTGCTCCTCAACCCGAAGCTCGGCATCGAAGGATTGATGGCCCTCATCCAGCCGCCCCTCAGCCCGGCCCAGGCTGACGCCCTGCCCCGCAGCCCGTGGCGGGAATCCATCCCGGTGGCCCGTCAGGTGCTGCAGGCGATGGATCGCAGCCTCGCCTTGCCTGAGCCGGTGCTCGTGCTGGGTCAGGCCGCGCCCTGGATCAAAGGCCTCGACGCAGAAACGGCCATCGAAACCGCGGCTGGCATCAGACACCCTGGCCTGAGACGGCTGATCCGCTCCAAAGCTGGCAGCTATTTGGAATAAGCCTACAATCCGGGAAAAGCCCATGACCCGGCGCCCTTCCAAGAAACCTCCGACCTCGCCTGCGGGCGGGAACGCGCCGCGTTCGCAGGAATCGGATTTCGAAGCGGTCTTCAACGCCCTTCCCGATCCAGCCTTCATTTTCGACCGTTCCGATCTGCGCTTCCTCGCCGTCAACGAGCCCGCCATCCGCCGCTATGGCTGGAGCCGCGACGAGTTCCTCGCCATGACCATCGGCGAGATCCGCCCCGAATCCGAACGCCGCGCCTTCCTGGACCGGATGAAGGACTTCCCTTCCGAACGACGCATGAGCGGCGAATGGCGGCACCGCGCCAAGGACGGCACCGAATTCGCGGTGGATTCCCAAGCCCGCAATCTCCAGTTCCAGGGCCGTGAGGCTCGTCTCGTCCTGATCCAGGACGCCTTCGAGCGGAAGATGGCCTGGCAGGCCCTGAAGGAAACCCAGGACATCTACTCGAACCTGGTGGAGAACCTGGCCGAGGGCATCGCCATCCTGAGCGAGGAAGGCCGCTTCATCTTCGTGAACGCGGCCTGCGACCAGATCTTCGGCCTCCCTCCGGGTTCGCTGCTCGGCAAATCACCCGCCGAACTCTTCGCGCCGGAGTCGCGCATCCGGCATCCGGCGCTGTTGGCGAGGGGCGCCGTCGGGGGCCGGGACGCCCACGAGGTGGAGATCCTCCGTCCAAATGGCGAGCGGCGCTGGCTCGCCGTCCGCGCGGCTCCGCGCACGGACGCCAACGGGCGCTACGCGGGAAGCGTCGCCAGCTTCTTCGACATCACCCAGCATCGCCTCGCGCTGGAAGCGCTGCAGCAAAGCGAGGCCCGCTTCCGAAAGCTGGTGGAGATGCTGCCCCAGGGCCTCGTCACCTATCAGGACGGCCTGATCACCTACTCCAACCCGGCCGCGGCGGCCATCACGCGCACCGATCCCGGGCACACGGTCGGCAAATCCATCCTCGACTACATCCATCCGGATTATTGGCCCGCGATTCGGGAGCGCTTCCAGCGGATGGCCCACGGTGAGCCCGTGCCGGCCATGGACTACACCTTCTGCCGAAGCGACGGCACGGAAGTGCGCGTCGAGGCCCACGCCCAGATCCTGGAAGGTGGAGAGCATCCGGTGATGATCACGGTCTTCACCGACCTCACCCATCGGTTGGAGATGGAACAGGCCATCCGCGAAAGCGAGGAACGGTTCCGGATCATCGGCCAGCAGACCGGGCAGCTCATCTACGACTTCGATCTGAAGACCGGCCTCATCCGCTGGGTCGGGCCTTCGGAAGCCATGCTCGGCGAAACGCTGGATGAACTCGAACACCAGGGGATCTCCGGGTGGGAAGCCCGCATCCACCCCGAAGATCGGGATGCGGCGCTGGCAGGTCTGGCCCGGTGCACCGAGACCGCCCAGCCCTATCGGGCCGAATACCGCTTCCGGCGAAAAGACGGTTCCTATTTCCCGTTGGAGGACCACGGCATCTTCCTCCTCGGTTCAACGGGGCGCGCCGAGCGGATGCTCGGGACCATGCGGGACATCAGCGAACGCTACTCCGCCGCCTGGGCGCTGAGGGAGAGCGAGGAGCGCTACCGTTCCGTGGTGGAGCAGGCCCAGGACATGATCTTCCTCGTGGATCTGGACACGCTCGCCATCGTCCAGGCGAACCAGGCCTTCCATCGGGCGCTGGGCTACACCCCGGAAGCGCTGCAGAGCCTCACGCTCTATGAGTTGGTGAACGCGGACAAGGATTCCGTGGATCGCAACCTGGCGCTCGTGGAAGAACAGGGCAGCGCGGCCATCGGCCGCCGCGTCTACAACCACGCGGATCACACCACACGCGAAGTGGAGGTGACAGGCTCGATCCTGCAACGAGGGACGCAGCGCCTCATGGTGACGCTGGCGCGGGACATCAGCGAGCGGCTGGCGACGGAGCGCGCGCTCCAGCAGTCGCAGAAACTGGAAAGCCTCGGCATCCTCGCCGGCGGCATCGCCCACGACTTCAACAACCTGCTCACCGCCATGATGGGCAACCTCAGCCTGGCGCAGATGAAGAGCCACCCCTCCTCGCCCTCCTGGCCCTACCTCGACGCCCTGGAGCGCAGCCTCCAGCGGGCCGCGGATCTCACCCGGCAGATGCTCGCCTACTCCGGCAAAGGGCGCTTCGTCACCCAGACGGTGGATCTGAATCAGACCGTCTCGGAGATGACCCACCTGCTCTCCGTCTCCATCTCGAAGGACATCTCCCTGCGCTTCGATCTCGGAAGGGATCTCCCCCCCATGGACGCGGACCCGGCCCAGCTCCAGCAGCTGGTGATGAACCTCGTGACCAACGCCTCGGACGCCATCGGAGCCCACGAAGGCGTCATCCGCATCACCACCCGGGCCGAGGAACTGAGCGCGGCGCGGATCGCTTCCGACTTCCCCGCCCAGACCGTCGAACCGGGGCCGCACCTGCTCCTGGAAGTGGCGGACACCGGCTGCGGCATGGACGCCGCGACCCAACTGCGGATCTTCGAGCCCTTCTTCACCACGAAGGTGAAGGGCCGTGGGCTCGGTCTCTCCGCCATGCTCGGCATCCTGCGCGGCCACCGGGCCGGCATCCACATCCAGAGCGCGCTCGGCCGGGGCACCACCTTCCAGATCTTCCTCCCCTCCCATGCCGGAGCGCAGATCGCCCAGGAAGACCTCACCACCAGCGCGCCCCTCGCCATCCGGCCGGACGCGGCCGTGCTCGTCGTGGATGATGAGGATGGCTTGCGGGAGAGCGCCGTCGAGCTGTTCCGCCTACTCGGCTTCGGTTCCGTCTTCGAAGCCCGGGATGGCCTGGAGGCGCTGGAAGTCTACAAGGCCCGCAAGGACCAGATCGTGCTCGTCTTCATGGATCTGACCATGCCGCAGATGAATGGCGGCGAGGCCTTCCGCGCGCTGCGGGAGCTCGATCCGGAGCTGAAGGTGATCCTCACCTCCGGCTTCGATGAAGAATCCTGCCTGGAAGGCGGCGAGCGACCCTCAGCCTTCCTCCAGAAGCCCTACCGCTTCCGTCAGCTCCGCCATGTGGTGGCCCAGGTGCTTCAGCGGAAGGAAGGCGCTCCCTCCGGGCGCTCCGCCTAATCTGGAAGGATGCACCGCTCCTCGCGCCTGCCCGCCGCGACCACGCCCAACGCCCTCAGCCTCGCGCTCGCGCGGGCTCGGGA
>CAZKIM010000016.1:0-13642 GCA_964552855.1 uncultured Solibacteraceae bacterium
AGGGGCAATGACGGCACCGGTTCCCGCAGCAGGAGCCCCGGCGCAGGTGGTGCGCCTCGGTGAAGACCCAGTAGGGTCCATCCCAATAGCCCAACACTTCCGGCGACTCAGGCATCCTGGACCGCCGAACGACTCCAGGCCGCGATCCGACCGTCCTTGAAGCTGAAATCCAGGCGGCCCACTTCGGTTCCGCCGTACCCGGCTTCGAAGACGATGGTTTCCCCGAGCGCGTTCTTCACCACCGCGGGCTGATCCATGAAGAGGTGGGTGTGGCCGCTGATGATGGCGTGGATGCCCGGGACCAGGGTGGCGAGCTCCAGGTTGCCCGGCCGCTCAGGGCTGCCCTTCATGCCCAGGTGGGAGCTGAGGACGATGAGGGCGCAGCGTTCCTCGTCGCGCAGCTTCTTGACCACCGGCGTGAGCGAGGCCACGGGGTCCAGCCAAGCGACGCCCTTGTGATTCTCCGGCAACACCATGCCGTCGAATTTGTAGGTCGCGCCGAGAATGCCCACGCGAATGCCACCGACTTCGCGGATGAGGTAGGGCGCCACGCGCCTGCCCAGCTCCGGCGCGCCGCTGAAGTCGAGGTTCGTGCAGACGAAGGGGAAGGTGGCTTCCTTCATCGCGTCCAGGAGTCCGTCCACACCGTCGTCGAAATCGTGGTTGCCCAGCGTGACGGCGTCGTAGCCCATGAGGCTCATGAGTTTGTAATCGAGCTTGCCCTTCCACTCGTTGAAGTAGGGCGTGCCCTGGAAGGCGTCACCGGCATCCAGCAGGAGGACATGGCCCAGTTCCTTCCGAAGCCGTTTCACAAGCGTGGCCCGGCGGGCGATGCCGCCCAGCCCGCTCTGGCGGCCCGAACCCGCCGGGAAGGGATCCAGATGATCGTGCGTGTCCGTGGTGAGGAGCAAGGTGACACGCGCGGCCGTGGTCGCAGGTTCGGCCTTCAAGGCGAGGGGCGACGCGGCCACGGCGCCCGCCGCGGCGAGAGACGAAAGGAAGTCGCGGCGTTTCATGGGAACTTCACCTGTCGCTGTTCCAGCGGATCCAGGAACGCGTCCGGAATCGTGTAGGGCGCGTCCGCGGGCGGGAGCAGCGGCTTGTTCGCTTTGCCTAGCGCCTCGCAGGCCTGAAGCACGGTGTCGCGCAGCTTGAGGCCGGTGTCTTGCGGTTCGCGGCCCGCGAGCGCCCGCATGGTGTCGCCGCTCTTGGCGAGGTAGTCCGAGGTCGCCACCCGGTAGAGGGTCGTGGGCACGAGGGGCGAGCCATCCGCGAAGGTGACGACGCAGGTTGGAGCCTCCGGCGTTCCGGCGACGACCGCCTTGAGGTTCGAGACTGGCTCGCCCGCGCGGCGCTCGATGCCCTGCTTCACGGCGCGGATCAGGTCGGCGCCGGTCATCTCCACCACGACGAGGGCGTTCTCGAAGGGCATGACTTCGTAGACATCGCCGACCGTCACGGGACCTCGGCGGAGGTTGGCTCGCAGCCCGCCGCTGTTGGTGATGGCGGCGTCCACCGGCTTTCCGGTGGCCTTGGCGGCCGCTTCGCGCATCAGACCTGCCATCCAGTCGCCCAGGGCGTTGGGCTCGCCCCGTCGGCCGCGGAACAGCCCTTGGGGCGCCTGGCACAGCACCCGACCGAATTTGGCGTCGAGCTGGGCGCGATAGGGCGCGAGGATCTTCTCCACCGCCGGATCGGGAGGGATCGAAGCATCCACCGGGTAGATCTTGAACCCGTCGTAGTGCGCTTGCTGGGCGGCCAGCGGCAGGCCCAGCGCGAGCAGCAGCGCGGCGGCTCTACTCACCGGACGAAGCTCCCGCCGTGGACGCGGCTTCCAGTTCGGCGATCGTCTTGCGGACGGCCTGGTCGTGGCGCCAGAAGAGCGCGGTGGTCCGCAGCAGCCACGCGATCGTCCAGGCGCCGATGAGGGTGGCGAGGGCCTCCAGCAACACGAAGAGCCACACCCGACCCACGCTGCCCCCACCCAGGCGCCAGGCGAGCTCGATCACCGCCGCGTGGAGCGCGAGGCGCAGCAGGGAGAGCCCCACGGCGAGCGTGAACCACTGCACCGGATTGCCCCACATGCGGATGAACCCGAGCTTCGCGTGGTCGAACCAGGTCAGGCCTTTGCGCTCCAGGCGGTTCAGGCGCATCAACCACCACTGGATCATCAGCGTGGACACCGTCGCCAGCGCCAGGATGGGTCGCCCGAAGAAGGCCAGCCAGGACAAGGCGGGGACGCCAAGACCGCCGAGATAGCCCAGCACCACCGAAGTGATGAGGAACACGACGAGGAAGGGGATGCCCAGCAGAATCGTGTCCAGCGCGCCGCCGATCCAGGGGCCGACGCGATGCCGCAGTCCGGCCGCGGCGGCCTGATGTTTCCAGGAGGCCCAGAGCACCAGGACGAAACCGACGATCAGGGCGGTGGAGGCGCCGAAGCCCAGAAGACCATGGACTTCCCCGCGATCAAACAGCTCCACCAGATCCTTGGCGTTGAGCTGCTCGCCCCAGTGGGCGGGCATGGCGGACCAGCCGCTTCCGACCTGCGTGTGACCCATGAGGTAGGTCGCCCAGAGGAAGGCGGGCGCCACCGCGAGGATGAGCCAGCCGAGCATCAGCCACTTCGCGCTGGCGTTGAACCCGCCCGGCGCGGCCTCCTTCAGGAAGCGCCACGGGCCTTTGGGACCGAGGCCGGGCTCGTCGTGGATGGAGGTGGGGACGCGGGTCATGTCGCTCATGGGATGCCTTTCTCCATGAAAGCACAGGGCGCTGATAGAGTGCGTCTGGACTTCGCGGGAGGCGGCATGGCCATCCACGGCATCCCCGGTCGCAAGGCGGATCTGGGGGAGGGCACGGCGGTGCGCCGTCTCCTTCCGACACGGGGGCGGCGGCTCGTCGGCCCGTGGTGCTTCCTGGACCACTACGGCCCCGACCCGGTGGAGGGGGTCGGGATGGCCCTCGGCCAGCATCCCCACATCGGGCTCCAGACCGTGTCCTGGCTGCTCGAAGGCGAGATCCTCCACCGGGACAGCCTGGGGTCGGAACAGATCATCCGGCCCGGCCAGCTGAACCTGATGACTTCCGCCTCGGGCATCGCCCATTCCGAAACCTCGCCCACGCGCCACGGGCCGCGCCTCCACGGAGTGCAATTCTGGGTGGCCTTGCCCGAGGAGGCGCGCCACGGCTCCGCCGCGTTCGAGCATCACCCGGAATTGCCGGTATGGGGCCTCGGAGCCTTCCGCGCCAAGGTGCTGCTGGGGCGGCTGGGAGAGGCGATCTCTCCAGCGACGGTCCACTCGCCCATCGTCGGCGTGGAGCTGGCGGCGGACAAGGACGGAAGGGAGGAAGTCCCACTCGACCCGCTCTTCGAACACGCCATGGTGGCCCTGACCGGCCGCTCGGCGATCGGGGATCTGCCGCTGGAGATCGGCGTGCTCTATCCGATTCCGCCGGGCACGGAATCGCTCGCGCTGGCGATGGAGCAGGGCGCTCGCGTCATGCTGGTGGGCGGCGCGCCCTTTCCCGAGCCCATCCTCATGTGGTGGAACTTCGTTTGCCGGACGCCGGAAGAAATGCTCGCCGCCCGTTCTGATTGGCAAGGCGGACGCCGTTTCGAGCCTGTCGAGGATCCGCTTCCGCGCATTCCCGCGCCTTCGCTCGATCCGAGCCTGCTCCGCCTTCGCCGATGATTGCGGTTGACAGGGGAAGGCACTCCCGGGTCTGATAGTCCTCCATGAAGTCCTTCCGTTCCTATACCCGCTGCGAAGCCCCGATGGGCTTCTGGTGGTGGTCTATGGGCTCGGAGGGCACTCTCGGCGTCTAGACACCGTCATCGCCGCACCCTTCCGAGCCCGGTCCTTCGCGACCGGGCTTTTCGCATTTAGGGAATCCACCATGTTGCTGCGCCACCGCCTTCCAGCCGATCTCATCACGCCGCTTTCGGCCTACCTCGCGCTTCGCCCGCTGGGCGCGAGCCTGCTGCTGGAATCCGCCGATCATGGCGAGCGCGTCGGGCGCCACAGCTTCGTCCTCCTCGAAGGCGAAGGGGAGGTTCGCCTGGACGGGCCGGGCCACGGCTGGGTCGCCGCGCTCCGGGCGCTCGCGGGTCCGGTGGTGCGCGGGCATGGGGAACTCGCGGCGGATTCCGAACTGGGCGAAGGCCGCGATCCGATGCCCGTGGGAGTCGGTTGCGCGGGCTATCTTGGTTTCGAGGCGCTTGGCGCGTCGGAACCCACCCTGGCGCTACCCAAGCGGAACAGCCTCGGACTCCCTACCGTCTGGGTCCGTCGCTTCGACGCGGCGCTCGTCTTCGATCACCTGCACCAGGTGGCCGAGGTGCAAGTCCTCGCGCCGACATCCCACCTCGCCGCCGCGCGGATCAACGATCTGAGAAACGCGCTGAAGGCGATTCCCCGCGTCGAGGACGAGCCAGGCGCTCCCAACGCGGAACCGCTTCTCTCCCAAGAGGACTACGAGGCGTTCGTCCGCAGGGCGTTGGACCTCATCCATGACGGCGATGTGTACCAGCTCGTGCCCAGCCAGCGCGTCCGCGTCCGTCGCCCGCCCTCGCCCCTCACGGCCTATCGCCGCATGCGGCGACTCAATCCGAGCCCTTACGGGTTTCTCCTTGAGTGGAAGGACTTCGCCATGGCGGGCGCTTCCCCCGAAATGCTCGTGCGCGTGGCGGATGGCGAAGCGGAGACCCTGCCCATCGCGGGCACGGTGCCCCGCGGTGTGGATGAGGCCGAAGATGCCGCTCGCTTCGAGGCGCTGCGCGGCGACGCCAAGGAACTCGCCGAGCATCAGATGCTCGTGGACCTGGCCCGCAACGACCTTGGCCGTATCTCCATCCCTGGCGGGGTGCGGGTGGAGCGGCCCCTCGCCCTGCAACGCACCAGCCATGTGCTGCACCTCACGACGACGGTGAAGGGAAAACTCCGGCCTGAGCTGGACGCGCTGGATGTCCTCTCCGCCTGCTTCCCGGCGGGCACCGTGAGCGGCGCGCCCAAGATCCGCGCGGCCCAGCGCATCGCCGAACTGGAGGGCGACCAGCGCGGCCCCTACGGCGGCGCGCTCCTGCGCTTATCCAGCGATGGCAGCCTGGACACGGCCCTCATCCTGCGCACGGCGGTGTACGCCGGAGAAGACGCCTACCTCCAGGCCGGGGCGGGCATCGTCCGAGCCTCCAACCCGACGAAGGAATATCGGGAGACGCTGCACAAGATGGCCGCGCCCGCGGCCGCGCTGGGCGTGGACCTGAGCGCGCGGATGAACGCGGAGTTGGTCTCGTGATCCTGCTCATTGATGCCCTCGACAGCTTCACCTACAACCTCGTCCAGGCCTTCGAAACCCTGGGTGCGCCGGTGAAGGTGGTGCGCCACGACGCCATCACGCTGGCCGACGCGGAAGCGCTTCAGCCCCAGGCGATCGTGCTCTCTCCAGGCCCCGGCCATCCCACCGACAGCGCGGGGCACATGGCCATCGCCAGCTCCGCCACGCGCATTCCGGTGCTCGGTGTGTGCCTTGGCCATCAAGCTCTGGTGGCCGCCAGCGGCGGCAAGGTGACCCACGCGAAGGAGCCGCTGCACGGGGAGGCCACGGCGCTGAACCATGAAGGCGACGGACTCTTCGCCGGTTTGCCCCAAGGCCTTCCCGTGGGCCGCTATCACAGCCTCATCGCGGACGCGGATTCGCTCCCGGTGTGCTGGCGCGTCACCGCGCGGTCGGAAGGGGGCGAAATCATGGCCATCGCCCACCGGTCGCTGCCTCGCTGGGGCGTGCAGTTCCACCCGGAAAGCATCCTCACGCCCGATGGGCCAACCCTCCTCGCCACCTTTCTCCGACTCGCGGAGGCTTCCCGATGACCTTGCTCGCCACCCACAACCCCATCCGTCCCTTGCCGGAAACGGAGGCGAAGGAGTTGATGCGGACCTTCATTGACCAGGACACGGACGCGCTGCTCGTCGGCGCGTGTCTCGCGCTTCTCGCGCAGCGCGCGCCGGAGGCCCATGAACTGAAGGCCTTCGCGGAAGCGCTCCTGGAAGTGGCCGTCCCGTTTCCCAAAGCGCCCATGCCCGTCCTGGACACCTGCGGCACCGGCGGCGATGGCGCGGGCACCGCCAACCTCAGCACGCTCGCGGCCCTGCTCCTCGCCAGTCTGGGCGTGCCGATCGCCAAGCACGGCAATCGCGCCGCCACCTCCACCTGCGGCAGCGCGGACCTCCTGGAAGGCCTCGGCTACGACCTCGCCCGGAGCCCCGATCACCTGCATGCCGATCTCGCTTCGGCGCGCTTCGCGTTCCTTTTCGCGCCGGCCTATCACCCGCTGCTGGGGCGGTTGAAGGAGATCCGCAAACGCCTGGGCATTCCCACCGTGTTCAACCTGCTCGGCCCGCTGCTCAATCCGGCTCGGCCTGAATTCCAGGTGCTGGGGGTGGCGCGGGAGGATCTCGTCGCCCCCATGGCCGCGGCGTTGGCGCGCCAGGGGATCCGCCGCGCCTTCGTCCTCCATGGAAAGGACGCCCAGGGTCGCGGGCTGGATGAGGCTTCCATCGAGGGACCCACCACGATCGTGGAAGTGCGCGAAGGCGCCGTCCATGCCTCGCAAGTGCTCGTGCCGAGGGAACTGGGCATCCCGCTTCCAAGCGGTCACGCGCTGGCGGTGGCGAATCGCGATCAGGCCATCGCGGTCGCGCGGGGATTGGCCCGAGGCGCCGACGATCCGGCTTTCCGTCCGGCGGTGGCCGATGCCGTCGCGTTGCAGGCGGGGCTCGGATTGCTGCTGCACCGGGATCTGCCGCTGAGCGGACTCGCTCGCGCCTACCAGGAGGCGCGGGAAGCGCTGACGATGGGCTTCCGGTTGCCCTTGCCCGAGCAGGTGAACGCATGAACCGCATCCCCAATCCCTCCACCCTGGTTCAGGAGGCGCGGATTCCGCCCGGCTCCCATCTGGCGACGGTCCTGCACTCGGAATTGCGTCGCTTGGAAGCGCTGCCTGCCGCCCTGGTCCCTCCGATCCCACGCGTCCCTGGCCGCTTCGAGCAAGCCTTGCGCGAAGCCCGCGCGAACCAAGGCGGCGCCATCATCGCGGAGTACAAGCAGGGGTCGCCCTCGCTCGGTCCCTTCGCACTTGGCACGCCGCTGGTGAGCCAACTCCGCGCCTACCGGGAGGGGGGCGCGGCCTGCGTCTCCATCCTGGCCGAACCAGCTTATTTCCTCGGCTCTGCGGCGGATGTGAGCGCCGCCGCGGCCATCGGACTGCCCCGCCTCTACAAAGGGTTCGTCCTTTCCGAAGCGCACCTGGACGAGGCCGCGGCCTGCGGCGCGGAGGCGGTGCTGCTCATCGCGCGGGTGCTCAGGAGCCACACCGCCGCGTTCGCGGACGCGGCACGGGCGCGGGGACTGGAGCCGCTCATCGAGCTGCACGACCTCACGGAAGTGCCTTACGCCCAGGCTGCCTCCGCGCGTCTCGTCGGTATCAACGCCCGGGATCTGGCCACCTTCACCCTCGGCGCGCCGGACGCGGGACCGCTGCGGACGGCCTTTCCCGAAGCCGTGCTGGTGCGGGAATCGGGGCTCGCTTCGCCAGATGACGCCGTGGCCGCCTTCCGCGCGGGCTTCGACGCGGTGCTCATGGGCGAAGCGCTCATGCGCAGCGTGGACCCAGCCGCGTTCCTGCGGCGGATCTTCGCCTCGCTGAACCAGAAGGTGGCTTCGTGAGCCTTCTCGCCAAAGTCTGCGGACTGACCCGCGCGAGCGATGCCCGGTTCGCGTTGGCCGTTGGCGCGGACCTGCTGGGTTTCGTCCATCATCCGCCGAGCCCTCGCCATTGCGTGGACATCCCCAGCGCCAGCGCCGACGCGGCGGGCAAGGGTGTGCTCGTGATGGTGGGCGAGGACGCCGCGCCCATGATCGCCCTGGCGCGAAGGGCGGGTCTCACCTGGATTCAACCCCACGCGGGCGCGGCGCGGCGGCGGGTGACGGCAGCGCTGCAAGCCGAAGGCTTCAAAGTCCTGCTGCCCTGGCCGGATGAGCCGGACCAAGAGGCGCTTCCCGCCGATCTCTACCTGTGGGAGCCCAACCCCAAGCGGACCGGGGTGCAGGGCGGTTCCGGCCAGGCCCACGCGGCCCTGCATCCTCCGCCCGGACCGTTCCTCCTCGCCGGAGGGTTGGATGCGGAGACGGTGCAGCGAAGGCTCGCGGTCCTCCCGCTCGAGTCCAAGCGCTTCCTGCGCGGCGTGGACGCGGCCAGCCGCCTGGAGGCCACGCCCGGAATCAAGGACCCGGTGAAAGTGAAGGCCTTTCTGGAGAATGCCCATGCCCTCCGCATTTGAATTGCCCACCCGCTTCGGAGCCTCCGCTTTTGGCGGCTGCTACGCGCCCGAGACGCTGATGGGGCCACTCATGGATCTGGAAGCGGCCTTCCGCGCGGCGTCGGCGGACCCGGCCTTCGAGGCGGAACTGAAAGCTGAACTCCGCGTATTCGTGGGGCGGCCCACACCCCTGACGCCCGCGCCGCGCTTGGCGGCGGCCCTCGGTTTCAGGCAGGTCTTCCTCAAGCGGGAGGACCTCTCCCACACCGGCGCCCACAAGATCAACAACGCCCTGGCGCAAGCGCTGCTCGCCCGGCGCATGGGCAAGGCCGAGATCATCGCTGAAACCGGCGCCGGCCAGCACGGCGTCGCCACGGCGGCGGCCTGCGCGCGGCTGGGACTCGCCTGCACCGTCTACATGGGCGTCACCGATATGGCGCGGCAGGCGCCGAATGTGGCGCGCATGCGCCTCTTCGGCGCGGAGGTGGTGGGCGTCGAGGCGGGGCAGGGCACTTTGAAGGAAGCGGTGAACGAGGCGCTCCGCGCCTGGGCCGGGCGCTGCGACCGCGCCCACTACATCCTGGGATCCGCGCTGGGTCCCCATCCCTTTCCGACCCTGGTCCGGAGCTTTCAGACGGTCATCGGCGAAGAAGCCAGAGCGCAGGTTTTGGATCACGGCGGCGAATTGCCCGATGCGGTCATCGCCTGCGCGGGCGGCGGAAGCAACGGACTCGGGCTTCTGGTCCCGTTCCTGAAGGACGCCCTGCGTCGCATCGCCGTCGAGGCCGGAGGGCATGGTGACGCCCTGGGCGAGCACGCGGCCCGCGTTTCCGGGGGTCGGCCTGGCGTGCTGCACGGCTGCAAGACCCTGCTGCTTCAGGACGCCGAAGGCCGAACCGCGGAGACCTCCTCCATCAGCGCGGGCCTGGACTACCCGGCCCTTGGCCCGGAACTGGCCGCGCTCGCGGCCGATCAATGCATCGAAGTGTGGCGCGCAAACGATGATGAAGCACTGGTTGGGGCACAGCAGCTCTGCCGCGTGGAAGGCATCCTGCCCGCCCTCGAATCCAGTCACGCCCTCGCCATGCTGCCCCGCCTCGCGAAGGAAGGCGTGGGCACCGTCCTGCTCGGCCTCTCCGGTCGTGGCGATAAGGACCTCGCCACCTATCAGGCCCGATTGGAGATCTGAATGAACCCCTTGCTGCCCTTTCTCATGGCAGGCGATCCCTCCCTGGAAGCCCTGCCATCCCTGCTCGCTGAGGCCAAGGCCCTCGGCCTCGAAGCGCTTGAAATCGGCGTTCCCCATTCCGATCCCATCGCCGATGGGCCGGTGCTCCAGGCCGCGGCGCATCGGGCGATTCTGCGGGGCGTCACGCCCCGGCGGGTGCTCGAAGCCCTCGCCGGGCTGAAGGAGTCGCCGGATCTCGTCCTCTTCACCTACCTGAATCCGCTGCTCCAACTGGGCGCGGATGAACTGCTTCACCTGCTCCGCCCAACGCCCATCAAGGCCCTGCTGGTGGTGGACCTGCCCTTCGGGGAAGAGCCCGCCTTCGAAACCGCGCTGAGGGATGGGGGCTACCCGTTCGTGCCCCTGCTCGCGCCGACGACGGACTTGGCCCGCGCCAAGGCGCTCCTCGCGGAGCGGCCGGATCCGGGTGCAGACCGCCCCTTCGCCCAACGCTTCGCCTATGTGGTCGCGCGGCTTGGTGTGACGGGGCGGGGCGGCGCCGATCTCGACGCGGTGGCCGCGCGCGTCGCGGAGTTGAAGCGGATCACGACGCGGCCCCTGGCCGTGGGTTTTGGCCTCAGTGATCCAGCCAGCCTCGATGCCGTGCGGGCAATGGGCGCGACCCCGGTCATCGGTAGCGCGCTCGTGAGCGAATGCGCGGCGGGCACGAGGCTGGAGACAGCCCTGGCTTCGCGGCTCGCACGCGTCGGCGTCTGAGGGCTTACCCTGCTTTTGACTGGGGAGGGCGCGTGCCGATGCGTGACGGAGGAGAACCCGACAACACCGCCGTCCGGACGGCGCTTTGGCGGGCGCTCCATGTCCTGACGGACCCGGCGCCCCATGTGTTCGAAGATGTCATCGGACTCCAACTCGCGGCTCCGGAAGATGGGTGGCAACAACGGCCGGACATGAGCGCCTTCACGCGGCCTTTCCAGGCTTCGATCCTCGCCCGGGCGCGGTTCGTGGAGGACTTGGCGGAAGCGCGCGCATCCGCGGGGATCACGCAGTTCGTGATCCTTGGCGCGGGGCTGGACACCTTCGCCCAACGCCGGCCAGAGCTCGCGTCGAGGATGGCCGTGTTCGAGATTGACCTGCCTTCACCTCAAGCCTGGAAGCGTCGGCGGCTCGTGGAGCTCGGGTTCGGAATTCCGTCCTTCCTCCATTTCGTGCCGGTGGATTTTGAAGCGGGCGGCGCGTGGTGGGATCGCCTCGCCGACGCTGGCTTTGATCCGCGGAAACCGGCCCTGTTCGCGTCCACGGGCGTGAGCATGTACCTCACGACGGCGGCGATCGAAGCCACGCTTCGTCAGGTCGCGGGATTCGCGCAGGGGTCCACCCTGGTCCTGTCCTTCATGCTTCCCATCGCGCTCGCGCCAGTGGAACTCCGCCCGGGCATCGAGCGGGCCGCGGCGGGCGCGAAGGCGAGCGGCACGCCCTTCCTTAGCTCCTTCACGCCAGACGCGATGGTGGATCTGGCGAGGAAGGCCGGATTCCGGGAGGTCCAGCATGTCTCAGCGGCTTCACTCGCCCAACGCTACTTCGCGGATCGCCCCGACGGCTTGCGCCCACCCGAGAACTGCGAGGAATTGCTGGTAGCGAGCACCTAGATCAGATCGCGCGCGACCGCCTCTCGTCTGAGCGAAGGGTTCACCTTCAAGGCGGCCGCGGCGAGCGCGGCCGCTTCCGCGCTCTTCCCCTCCCGCTTCACGAGATCGGCGACGAGGAGCTTCGCCCAGGCATCCCAGGGGCGCGCGTGAGAGGTCGCTCGAAGCGCCTTGGCGGCGGCTTCATCCAATGGAAGGTGAAACAGCCGAGCCGCATCCAGCGTCAGTCCGCCCCAGGCGACGCGCAGGGAGGGATCGCCTGGACTCGCGGCCACGGCGCGGGCTTGGAGGACGAGCGCCTGCTTCGCGAGGCTCGCATCACGCACGGCGCGAGCGGAAAGAAAGTGTTCCCGCGCGCTAGCCGAAAGCGCATCGGAATGTCCGGGTTGCCGTTGCAGCACCCAGGCGATTTCACCGCGCGCTTCAGCGAGATCGTCCGCCACGGGGCGGTTCCGGTCGAGATTGGCTTCGGCGCGATCCAGGAGCGCGGAAACGACGCCGAGTCGCGATTGGAGCGAGCTCGTCTGGAGCGCGAGGCCATGGCGGTGGGCGCGGAGCGCCTCGGCGAGGGCGGCGTCCGGATCCTCCCCCGTCCAAAGCTGATACTGGACCAAGGTTTGATAGGCCGCGCCTTCACTGTAGTCATGGCCCACCCATGGACGCAGCGCCGTGGCGGCTTCCAGCGCTTGGGCCGCGGCGCGGACTTCGGCGGTGGGATCCTGGCCGGTGAGCAGTTGACGATCCGCGCGAAGCGCGTGGATGTTGCCAAGGACATCCAGCAGATAGTCATGGAGGCGCGGCTGCTGGAGCGATTTCTGGATGCCCGCCTCGGCCCGGGCGAGCAGCGGCTCGGGATCGCCACCCTGGGCGAGTGTCCGTTCCGCGCGATTGCGGAGCACGGTCGCCCAGTTGACCCACACGGTGGCTTCCTCGGGCCGGATTTGAAGGGCGTGCTCGGCGGTGGCTTCCGCCGCTTTCAGCGCTTCGCTCGGATCTTCGCCACGATTGAGGAGGTAGGTGGCCCACCGACGGTGGATGGCCGTCGCGAAGCTGAGGGCGCGCCAGTTGTCGGGGTCCACCTCCAGCGCCTGGTTCGCCGGTTCCAGCGCCCAATTCCGATCCGATTCCGTGGCTTCGCCGCGATCCACCTTCATGCTGAGGAGCGCGAAACGGCGCTGGGTTTCCTCCACGAGCGGCTCGGGCGCGCTCCGGGCGCGGTCCTGGGCGGCGGCGAGACAGGCGCCTTCGCGCGCCATCTCCGCCACGGCCGCATCCCGATCGCCGGAGCCCAGCAGCCGCCGGACGCGCTCCTTCCGCACATCCGCTTCCAGCAGCCAAGGCTCGGGGAACCAAGGCTGCTCGATCTGGGCCACCTTGGCCTTGGCGAGCGCCTCGTCCAACTGGCCTTGGACGAGGGCCAGGATGCCTTCCGCGTAGGCCGATCCTTCCAGGCCGCGGCCTTGAGCCTCGCGCAGAAGGGCCAGCGCGGGCTCGCGCAAGGAAGTCGCGAGTTCCCTTCGCCGCTCGTCGAGAGCTTGACCATTCAGACCTTCGAGCCCCGCCACATAAAGGCGCGCCAGCGTCGTGCCAAGCGCCTGCGCCGCTTCCGGATCCTTCGGCGCCGCCTTGCGCGCCAATTCGAGCTGTTGACGGGCCTGATCGAGATCCCCGAGCGCCAGGTAGCCCCGCCCCAGGGCCAAGCGGGCCGGGCCTTGGGCCCAGCGTCCCTGTTCGCCCGCTTCCTGCTGGAGGCGCGTCAGTTCCGCTCGGACTTCCTGCAACTCCGGCGCGGCGTTGTGGCGCGGCAGACTCCGCACCTGGAAGATGCGCCCATCCAGCCGCTCCACATCCTGGGCCAGTCGCTGGGCGAAGCGCACCTGCGCGCGCGCGCGGATGGAGGCGAACAGCGCGTAGGCCGTGGCGATGAGCAGAAGCCCCATCACCGCCGCCACGAGCCGGTTCTTGCGGAGGCGCTTGCCGAGGCGGTACGGCAGGGAAGGGCGCCGCGCCTGGATGGGATCGCCATCCAGGAAGCGCCGCAGGTCTTCGCCGAAGGCCCGGGCGGAGTCGTAGCGGCGGGCGGGCTCCTTCTCCAACGCCTTGAGCACGATGGTCTGGAGATCCCGCGGGACATCCGGCGCGAGGGTGGATGGTGGCGTGGGCTCGTCCTCGGCGATGCTCCGCATCAGCGCGTAGGGCGTCTCGGCGCGAAACGGCGGAACGCCCGTCAGGCATTCGTAGAGCAAAGTCCCGAGCGCGTAGACATCCGAGCGGCGGTCCACCTTGTCCGCGCGGCCCGTGGCCTGCTCCGGGCTCAGGTAGGCGGGCGTGCCCATGATGGCGTGGGTGCGCGTGCGCGACGCGTCATCGAGGTCCCGCGCGACGCCGAAGTCCATGAGTACCGCGTGCCAGGCACCGTCCTCATCCTTCTTCAGCATCACATTGCCGGGCTTCACATCCCGGTGGACGATGCCCGCGCGGTGGCAGGCGTGGAG
>CAZKIM010000016.1:13742-16052 GCA_964552855.1 uncultured Solibacteraceae bacterium
TGGAGCTGGCGGTCGAAGGCCTTGTAGACCACGCCCATGCCGCCTTCGCCGAGCACATCCTGAGCTTCGTAACGCCCGCCTCCGGTGAGAGGAAAGCGGGCCATCAGCTCTTCGTGGCTGAGGCCCGGCGCAGGCTCGCCCGAATCACGGGAGGAGCCATCGGCCCGCCAGAGGCCTGTCTCCTCTTCTCCCTGACCCGGCGCCTGCGCGGTCCAATCCTGCGGACTCTCGGATGAACCCGAAGGTGGCGTGGGAGATTCCGGATCGCGGTCGGGCATGGGGTGCTTCAGGATAAGGCACCTGGGAACGCCCACGCAGCCGTAACGGCGAACGCGTTAGCGCTTCGGCCACATCAGGATCAGCACGCTGAGGTCGGTGATGGCCCAGGCGGCGAGGGCGCGGTACATGCCCTTCTCGTGCTCGGGGTCGCTCATGCGGGTCCAGCGGAGGCGCCAGGGAATGAGGATGCCGATCCAAGCGACGAGGCTGATGAGCAGGTAGACCGGATTGCGTCCCTCATGCAGCGCGGCCTGGACGAACCAGAGGTGTGCGACCACGGCGGCGAAGATGGCGTAGGTGAGGCTGCGCGCCACGCCCATGCGGATGACGAGCGTCTGGTCGCCGCGCTTCGTGTCCTCGGCCACTTGGTAGATCTGCGTGAGCGGATAGAGCGCGGCGAAGAGGAAGAAGAAGCCGATGCAGAGATCCAGCAGGCCCTTCTCCAGCCCGCGCCCGGTGAAAACCCAGCCGGCCATGGGCGTGAAGAAGCCGAAACCGGCGCAATTGATGAGCAGGTCCCAGCCCGCGCGGGCCTTGAGGCGGATGGGCGGCACGCTGTAGAGCACGCTCATCAGCACGCAGGTCATCATGATCTCGAAGAAGTAATGGCCCCCAGGCTTGATGGGCGCGAAGGCGAGACTGCCGAAGAGACCCATGGCAAGCAGCAGGTAACCGAAGGCCGCGAGGCGCTTCGGCGGCGGCGGCGGATTCTTCAAGTAGCCGATGTCGCCTTCATCGTTGTCGAAGGCGCTGTTCAGCGCGAGCGTGCCGCCGTTGAGGGCGATGACGAAGAGGAACCAGGCCAGCAACGCGTGGCCCCACGGCCAGGGCCAACCGATGGCCAGGAAAGTGCCGAGGAAAAAATGAGCCGTCATGATCGGCCACTCGGCGGGCCGCAGATGCAGCAGGTAGGGCAGGGCCTTCCGGCCGACGAGTTTCTCGACGAACGCGCGGGTCTTCATGGGATCAGCAACACCTTGCCGGAGCTGGCCCGGCTTTCAAGGAAGGCATGGGCCTTCGCGCCTTCCTCGAGCGGGAAGCGAGCGGCGATGTGGACCTTCAACGCGCCGCTGCGCACCCAATCGAACAGCTCGATGCTGCGACGCAGGCGTTCCTCATGGCTCGTGAGCACATTCCAGAGATCACCGCCGGTGAGCGTCGTGCTCGTGTCCATGAGCATCCGAGGGTCCACGAGAGGCGGCTCGCCGCCCGCCATGCCGTAGAAAACCACCTGTCCGCCGGTGCGGGTGGCCGCGAAGCTTTCCATGAGCGTCGAACCGACGCTGTCGTAGACCACATCCACGCCCCGAGCGGAGGAAACCCAATCCGAAGATGAGAGCAGCACCTCGTCCGCTCCGGCCTCCTGCACGATGGCCATTTTGGCCTCACTGGATACGAGCCCGATGACCCGCGCGCCAAGCGCCTTGGCCATCTGCACAAGCAACAGGCCCACCCCGCCCGCGGCCGCGTGGACAAGGATCGTTTCACCCGCTCGAAGCGGGTGGCTGTCCCGCACGAGATAGTGCGCGGTGAGGCCCTGAAGGAGCAGCGCGGCCGCCGTGTCGAAGGCGATGGCCTCGGGAAGCGGAATGAGCTTCTCGAAGGACACCGCCACCAACTCCGCATTGGCGAAGGGGCTGTCCGCGAAGGCCACGCGGTCGCCAACCTTCAGCGGGGAATCGCCGTTGACGGCGACGACTTCGCCCGCGGCTTCATAGCCCGCGATGAAGGGGGGCGCGCCCTTGAGGTGGTAGGTGCCTTTGCGGCGGTAGACATCGGCGAAATTGAGGCCGATGGCGCGGGTGCGGATCAGCGCCTCGCCCGGGGCGGGGACCGGGTCCGCAACCTCCTTCAGTTCGAGGACCTCCGGTCCGCCGAACCGCTCGAATACGAGGGCTTTCACGCCGTGACGCTCGTCTGCAACGGAAGGATGTCGGCGCTGGCCTTGGGCTCCACCAGCGTCTCCATGGCGGCGATGAGGTGGGGCACGCTGAATTCCGTATCCACGCACATGCCATGGGGAAGGTGGAG
>CAZKIM010000016.1:16152-24021 GCA_964552855.1 uncultured Solibacteraceae bacterium
CCATCCCACCGGACGATGGACACCCGGTGTCGCAGGTAGCTGTCCCCGCTCTGGAAGGTGGGCCAAGCCACCGCCAGACAGGCGACGGCCGCGAGCAGCCACCATCCGCGCCCGGCGGAGTGGATCATCGCCGCCAGCAGCGTGACCGCGGCGCCCGCCAGCGGAACGCCGCGCCGCACCCAGAGGAAGGGGCGGTAGGCGTCGCGGGGCAGGGAAGCGGCCATGGACTCGATTTTACTTCCCGGCGGCGGCCAGGCCGACGAGCTTTTTCAAGTCCTCGTCCTTCCAACGCAGGCCCGCGCCCACGAAGAAGGTCCTCAAATCCTTGTTGGCGAGATCTTGGACGCCGGTCTGGAGGTAGGCGCCCTTCCAGAACTGCCAACTGCCGGTGACCCGGACGCGCGGATTGGGCTTGTCGTCGCGCTTGGAGAAGTCGTAGGCGAGGACGCCCAGGCGCAGCTTGTCGTCCAGGCCGCGCAGCTCGACGCCGCCGCCGCCCTTGCCCTCGACGATGCCGGCGCTGAACACGGCAGGCCCCCAACGCTTGGCGAACTGGGCGCCAAAGGTGAAGGTCTGCTCGGTGGTCACATAGTGGTTGTTCTCCAGCACGCTCACCGGCAGGCCGGTGACGGGATCCAGCTTCGTCACGGTCCGGGTCTCGTCATGGATGCGCCCATCGGGCGTGGAGGCGAGCTGGATGGCGTACCAGTAGTCCGGGCGGGGCGCGAGTTCCAGGTTGAGGTAGGTCGCGCTATCGCTGCGCTTGGTCCATTGCGCGGCGCCCAGGTCAAGGCGCAGGTCCAGCTTCTTGAAGCCGCCGAGGGCGTCGTTCACCGAATCCAGCGTCTCGTTGAGCTTCTTCACGGTCGTGTCGTCGTTGAGGAGCTTGCCCACCGTGCCTTCGCCGCGGTTGATCTTGGCGGTCATCTCCTTGAGGTTGGAGGCGGTGTCTTCGAAATTTTTGGCGAGCTTGTGGACATCTTCCAGCGTCCCCTTCAGTTCAGGCCGGTTCTCCTGCACCATCTCGTCCAGGTGCTTGCCCAGGTCGTCGAAGCGCTGGGCGAGTTCGGGGATGCGGTCCTTGAGCTGACCGGTGAGCTCCTGCACATTGGCGACGGTCTCGTTGATGCCCTGGTGGTTCTCCTGGGCCATGGCGCGGAATTCCGCCGTGAGCTGGCGGATGTTGTCCACGATCTCATCCAGCTTCGCGCGGCCTTCCTCGCCGCCGATGCTCTTGTTCAGCGCGTAGGTGACACCTTGCACATTGTCCCCGACCTTTTGGAGCGTCTCCATGAGCGAGTCGAGGCTCGCGCCGTTCTTGGAGGCGATCTGGCCGTCCTCCCCCATCAGGCCCGCGTCGGGCGTGCCGGGGTTCAGGTCAATGTACTTCTCGCCGAGGATGCCGATGGAGCTGAGCGTCGCCGTCGCGTTCTTGTAGAGCGGCACCTTGCCATCCACGGAGAGGCCGACCTGGGCCTTCTTCCCGTTGAGGTCAATGCTGCGGACTTCACCCACCTTGACGCCGGCCACGCGCACCGCGCCCTG
Organism: uncultured Solibacteraceae bacterium; assembly: GCA_964552855.1. Lineage (GTDB taxonomy): Bacteria > Acidobacteriota > Holophagae > Holophagales > Holophagaceae > JAFDVN01. Next base: position 17,698 of record CAZKIM010000016.1, read on the forward strand.
GAGGCCGAGCCCCGCCACCTGGTCGAAGGAGACCGTCGCCGAATGGCGCGCCGAGGCGCTGGAGAGATCCAGCTTCTCGACCTTCAGGATGAGCAGGCCGAGGATGGCGATGGTCGCGAGGAAGAAGGCGCCGACTTTGGTCTCAAGCTTCATGGGCGCTCCCAGGGGATGAATGGGCGGAAGACGGGGCGGACTGCCCGTGATGGAGATGGCGAGGTGGCGGATCCTGGAGGAAAGGCCCTTCGGCCTCGCCCTTCAGGAACTGCTGGACGACCGGATTGGGGTGGATCTTGAAGGCCTCGGGCCGCTCCAGCGCGATGCACTCGCCCCGGAAGAGCATGGCGATGCGGTCCGCGATCTGGAAGGCGCTCTTGAGGTCGTGGGTGATCGTGATGCTCGTGACGCCCAGCTCGGCCTTCAGGTCGAGGATGATGTTGCCGATCACATCCGTCATCACCGGATCGAGGCCCGTCGTGGGTTCGTCGAAGAGCAGGATGCGGGGTTTCAACGCGATGGCGCGGGCGAAGCCGACGCGACGCTTCATGCCACCTGAAAGCTCCGAAGGCTTCAGCTCGCCGCCGCCCACGAGACCGACGAGATGCAGGCATTCCTCGACCCGGGCGCGGATCTGGGCAGGGTTCATGTCCGTGTGCCGCGTGAGCGCGAAGCCGATGTTCTCCGCCACGGTCATGGAGTCGAAGAGCGCCGCGTCCTGGAAGCACATGCCGATGGACTTCCGCAGTTCGAACAGCTCATCCCGGCTGAGCTGGTCCACCACCTTGCCATCCACGGACACATGGCCGGAGTCGGGCTTGAAGAGGCCCATCACATGCTTGAGCAGCACGCTCTTGCCCGTGCCGGAACCGCCGAGGACGACGAGGCTTTCACCATCCTCCACCGTGAGGCTCACGCCTCGGAGCACCTGCTTGGCGCCGAAGCTTTTGCGGAGTTCGATGACTTCGATCACGGCATCACACCAGCAACAGCTTCGTGAGGAAGAAGTCGGCGATGAGGATCCAGAGGCTGCTCGTCACCACGCTCGCGGTGGTGGCGCCGCCCACGCCCTCCGCGCCGTTCCGCGCCCGGTAGCCGCGCCAGCAGCCCACCAGCGCGATGATGATGCCGAAGACCAGCGCCTTCACGAGGGCGATCCAGAGATCCCGCAGATCCAGCAGCTTGTAGAACCCTTCCTGGTAGGCGGCCGCGGGAGATCCCTGGACCACCACCAGCAGTTCGTAGCCGCCCCAATAGCCGATGTAGATGGCGAGGCCGGTGAGCAGGGGCACCATCACCATCGAAGCCACCAGCCTCGGCACGAAGAGGTAATGCACCGGATCCGTGGCGAGGCATTCCAGCGCGTCAATCTGCTCGGTCACGCGCATGGTGCCCAGCTCCGCGGCCATGGCCGAGCCCACGCGGCCCGCCAGCATGAGGCCCGTGATGACCGGGGCCAGCTCGCGGACGATGGCGAGCCCTTCCACCTGGGAGGCGAGGCCTTCCGCCTGGAACTGCTTGAAGCCGTAATGGAGCTGCACCGCGAACACCATGGCGACGGCCATGCCCGTGAGGGCGACGACAGGCACCGAGGAGGCGCCCACTGCGGCGAACTGGCGCATCAAGGCCTTGCGGTCAAAGGGCGCGCGGAGGATGTCCCGGAAGGCGCGCCCGCCCAGGACGACGAAGTCGCCGATCTGCTCCAGAGCCTGGAGCACCCAGAGGCCTGTCCGATCGAGAAGGGCGGTCAGTAGCAAGGGAATCCGCAAAAGGCTGATTCTACCTGAGTCCGGGCCTACTTGCCCTTGGGCTTGCGCTTCTCGCGCTGCCGCGCCGCGCCGCCTTCCTTCGTCACCTGCGCGGTGCGGGAGAGGGCGAGCGCGTCCGCCGGCACATCCTGGATCACCGTGGTGCCCGCGGCGACGATGGCGTCATCCCCGACCGACACCGGCGCGACGAGCTGAGTGTCGCTGCCGATGAACGCCCGTTTGCCGATGGTGGTCGTGTGCTTGGCGAAGCCATCGTAGTTGCAGGTGATGACGCCCGCGCCGATGTTCGTCTCCTCGCCCACCTCCGCGTCGCCGAGGTAGGCGAGATGATTGGCCTTCGCGCCCCGGCCCAGCTTGGCTTTCTTCGTCTCCACGAAATTGCCGATATGGACGCCAGGAGCGAGTTCCGTGCCCTCCCGCAACCGAGCGAAGGGGCCCACCACCGCGCCCGTGCCGACGCGCGCGCCTTCGATGGAGCAATAGGGGCGGATCACGACGCCCGCATCCAGCGTCGCGGCGGCGAGGATGGACCCCTGCCCGATGACGCAACCTTCGCCGATGACGCAGGATCCATCCACGCGCGCGAGGGGTTCCACCACCGTGTCCGCGCCCAGCTTGGCCCGGGGGCTGATGAGCGCGCTCGACGGATCCAGGAAGCTGACGCCCGCCTCCATCCATTTCGCGTTGACCCGGTCCCGGGCGATGGCTTGGAGCGCGGCCTGATCGGCGCGGGAGTTCATGCCCATGAGTTCGCCGGGATCGGCGAGTTCGACGGCCACCGGCACGGACTCCGCGAGCGCCGCCACCGCGTCCGTGAGGTAATACTCGCCCTGGGCATTGTCGTTCTTCAGCCCTTCCAGCGCCGCTCGGAGCGGCGCCCAGGGCAGGGCGTAGATCCCGCCATTGACCCGGCGGATGGCGCGCTGGGCCTCGGTCGCGTCCCTGAACTCCACTAGCCCCGCGAGGCGGCCATCTTCCTGTTGAAGCACGCGGCCGTAGGCGCCGGGCTGCTCCAGATCCATCGCCAGGATCGCCGCATCGTGGGCCGCCAGGGAAGTGAGCGTCTTCTTCCGCGTGAGCGGCACATCGCCCGACAGGATCAGCACCCGCTCGGCCCCCAGGCGGTCCAGCGTTTGCGCGCAAGCCTGGAGCGCGTGCCCGGTGCCCAGGGGCTGGCCCTGATCCACCGGCTGGGGCTGGACGCCAATGAGGCCCTCCTCGTGCCAACTGAACATGGCGCCCGCGACTTCCGCCTTGCCATGGTGGACGACGACGAGGGCTTTCTCGACGCCGTCCGGGAGGCTGCGCAGCACCCAAAGAAGCGAGGGATCGCCCAAAATCGCATGCAGCACCTTGGGCTTGCGCGACTTCATGCGGGTTCCGAGCCCCGCCGCCAGGATCACCGCGACCGTCTTCATGAACTCAGCTTCCCACAGGCGGAGCGGTTTGGAGCAGCGCCAACAGCGATTGGATGAAGTCCTGACTGGGAAAGGGCTTGTCCAGGAAACCGACCTGATGGATGCCGAAGGCGGACGGATCGAGCGGAAGCGTCTGGCCGCTGCCCAGCACGAGCGTGGGAACGGGACCACGCGCTAGCTTCCGCAGCGCACCCTGGAAACGCTCCAGTTGGGGGTGGCGCTCCAACACGAGCAGCGAGGGCGGTTCCGTCTCCCGGCTGCGCTTCAGCAGGTCCTTCAAGGAGGCGAAGCTCTCGACCTCGCCGCCCTCCTGGCGGATGAGCACGGACAGGGCTTCCCGCACGAGGGCATCGCGATCCATGACCCAGATGGATTCGTTCGCCAAGGGTTGCCCAGGCGCGGCCATCGGGGGCGCGTTCACCGGAAGATAGACCTCGGGCCAGAGCGTGTCGTGGGCATCGCGCGTGCAGGCCAGCATGCCACCCGCCTGTCGCACGGTCTGGAGCAGCCACGCGAGCCCCAGCACTTCGGAGGGATGGGTCAGGGGCTCGCCCGCCACCTCGATCCGCCAATGGGCCCAAGGGCGACCGCCGAGGACGCGCGATTCCAGGACGAGCGTCACCGCGCCGCCGCGCAGCGCCTCGCGCCCGTGCATCAGGAGGTGCGCGCCGATGCGCTGGAAATGCTCCAACGGCACCCGCAAAGGCAGCGGCTCGGTGCGATGCCTGAATTCCACTTCAGGAGGAAGGATCCGCTGCAGGTAGGGCTTCAGGGCTTCCAAGGCGGATTGGGAATCCAGGACGCCGGTGAAGGGATCGGAACCCGAAGCCAGGGGCCGGAGGCGCTGGGCGGCCTGCAACACCAGCCGCCCAAGGCCGCGGACGGTTTCGGTGCGGCCTTCGGCGATGATCTGGTCCGCCGCGGGCAGGAGCGTGCCCAGGGCGTTCACGAGCGTCTGGGAGGCGCCCGCGTCCATCGGCCCGCTCAGCACCGCGCACCCGGAATCGCCGCGCACCGCGAGCGTCCCCGATTCCGCCGAGGCGATCCAGACGAGGGCGAGGTTCACATCGAAACCCACGGCTTCCAGCTCCACTTCCTCGAAAGTGCCATCCCGCACCACCAGCGTCGCGTGGGTGCGGGCGTACCCTTGGCGCGCGAGCTGGTCTTTCAGTTCATCCCAAGCGGGCTGGGCTTCGCCCTGAAGCAGGCTCTCCACCGCGTAGCCGCGGAGGATGCGGCGGGGCAGGCCGACCCGCGCGCTGAAGGGCCCATTCACTTCGAGGAAACGGCCTTTCTCGTTGATGAGCGCCAGGGGCTGGACCGCTTCCAGGCCAAGCCCAAGCGCGGGCGCGGCCACGGTCGCGGGTTGCTCGATCATCGTCATCGCGAGACGCAAGCCTTCGCCGCGGCCCTCCACCCACACGCCCTTCATCCTGAGCCACAGAAGCTGTTCCATGGCGACGAAGCCGAGCAGCGCTCCGCCCGCCATGGCGGCGGCGAGATGCGCGTGGGGCTGGGCCGTGGGAAGGAAACGGAGGCCGAGCGTGACGAGCGCCATCGCGCCCGCGCCCACCAAGGGCATGCGGGCCTGCAGCCACCGCCCCCGAGTCAGGTGGTAGGCGAGGTCGGACAACAGGAGCCAGAGCAGCGCCTGCACCACCGCGACGGCCCAGAACACGCCGACGCTCTGCAGCGGCAGGTGGAGCAGCGCGAGCAAGGCGAGCATGAAGATCGTCGCGCCGCCCAGACCGACCAAGAGCCGCCGCAGTCCCTGGCCGCCTTCGCGATGGGCCTGGAGGAAGAGCGTGAAGCCGAGGAGCGATCCGCCCAGGTGCGCGGTGGGCGCGGGAATGTCGGTCATGGAGGCCCAGGGCAGGGCCAGCACGCAGACGATGCCACCGAGGAAATAGCCGTAGCTCAGTCCGACGCGGCCCTTCCGCTTGAACACCTGGAATCCCACCCAGGGCGGGAGCGGCAGCAGAAGCGTGAAGACCAGATCGCGGAAGAGCACTCCACCATCCTGGCCTAGAGCAAGGTCGCCGGCCAGATGCCGCGCACGGCGTTGAAGCACCAGAGCTGGCCGCGCCGCAGATCCTGCGCGTGGAAGGCGTGGAAGCGCCGCGTCCGCGCTCCGGCCCACTCGGGCAGATCAAGCCGCTCGGCGAGGCTCGCCACGCGGCCTTCCATTGGCGGGAGCCAGAGTTCGCCGCCCACCTCCAAGGCGATGGAAGCGATGGCGGTTTCCACCAGCGCGCCATCAGGCCAGTGAAGGAGGGCGTCCTCCGCCCCTTGGACTTGCGCCTCCCGCAGCGGGGCCGCGTTCCATAGGCCCAGGAGGCCCTTATGTGGCGCGAGCGGAAGGGGACTTCCCAAGGGGTGGGGCATGAGCTTCAGATGGTAAGGCTGGGCCACGACCGGAATGGGTTCGAGAAGCGCCCAGACCCTCGCGCCAAGGAGGCGAAGGCGAAGCGCTTCGCGCTCACCATGGGTGACGGTCCCCACCCAAGCCGCGAGCTCTGTCGCGAGGCCTTCGATCCAAGGCTGATCCCGCCCTTGGGCCATGGCGCTGGCGCGGAGCCGCGCGAGGTGGGCTTCCAGGTGTCGGATGTGGGCCTGCTCCACCCGCGCCGCGCTGCGGGGCGCGGGCAGGGCGGGATCGTAGTCCGGTCCCGGTCCCGGCCCGAAGGCCTTCAGGCGGAGGGCGTCCACTGCACGCCCTTGAGCTGCGCGGCCAGACGCAGCGCGACGGCGGCGGCCTCCTGGAAGTTGGCGGGATCGGCGATCCATCGCCCCGCTTTGTCGAAGGCGGTGCCGTGATCGGGGCTCGTGCGCACAAAGGGCAGCCCCAAGGTCACATTCACGGCCTTGTCTCCTTCGAGCGTCTTCACGGGGATGAGACCCTGGTCGTGATAGAGCGCGACCACCGCGTCGAATTCGCCATCGGCCATCCGGCGGAACAGGCTGTCGGCGGAATGCGGCCCACTGAACCGCGCGCCGGGATAGGTCGAACGCCGACGCGCCAGGTCCAGCGCGTCGCTAAGAATCACTTCCTCGTCTCCGAACGCGCCCTGCTCCCCTGCGTGGGGGTTGAGCGCGGCCAGCGCGACGCGCGGCTCGTCCAACCCTTCGAGTCGCCCCAGTTG
>CAZKIM010000016.1:24121-25549 GCA_964552855.1 uncultured Solibacteraceae bacterium
AGCGCGTCCGCGCGGCCATCCTGGAGAAAGCGCGCGCCGAGACGGATCGCCTCCACCGCGCAACGGCCCGAAGCCGCGGAACCCTGGCCCAGCGTGATGGCGTCTTGCATCCCGGGCAACGGATCCACCCAGTGGGCTTCCCAATCCCCACGGCGAAGCGTCCAGGCCGCGCCAAACTCCCCTCCGGTCGCGGGCTCCCAGTTCCACGAGAAGCCCGCGCCTCCTTGCCGTTCGAGCAGCTCCACGCCCGCGCGGGCGCCGACGATCACCAACTCGGCGGAGGCATAGAGCGTCGGCAGACTCTTGAGAAGCAGTTCCGGTCCGATCCCCGCGGGATCGCCCAGCGTGATGGCGAGACGAGGACGGCGCATGGGAACCGCCTAGTCGTAAAGGTTCAGGTCCACATCCGCGGGCGGAGCGGCCTCATCCTTTTTTCCCGGCTTCCGGCGGATGCGGGGTTCTTCATCCTGTTTGTACATGTACTTGATGTTGTGCTTGGGCACGAGCAGATTGGGCTCGCGCACGCGGTTCACCTTGAGGCAGTGCTTGTCGTACCACTCGATGACGCCTCGGATGCGCTCATCATCCTGGAGGACGATGACCATCGGGGTCTTCGACTGCATCTGCTTCAGGTAGTAGAAGCTTTCGGCGTTGGTCTGCTCCGGCGGCGCGATGCGGCGGCGCGGGCTGCCCAGACCTTGGGGCGCGGTGGCCGCGTTCAGATCCGCGGCCGGGTTCGGCTGCCCGTTGGGACTCACCGGCGAAGGGGAAGGCGTCAGGGTCTCCTGCACGCCGCTGGAGCCGGAGCGGCCCAGCTTCTCTTTCAGCTCGCTCAAGTTGGGACGGATGAGCTTGCGATTCATGGCGGTGCCCTAAGCCTGTCAAGGAGATCCGGGGGCAGGGCCGTGAGAGGGCTCGCCTGGATGCCGGGTGGAATGCCCAAAGAGTGGCAGGCCCGACACCGCTCCCGCAAGGGTGGTGGTCTATGGAATCAGATGCTGATTTGACCTGATTAGTTTACCCCTCTTGGGAAGGGGTGCCAGCCTCAAGCTCCGCCTTGGGAAGCATCGGAAGAATCAGGCGGACCTGCGTGCCCCTTCCCAGGACCGAATCCACCTGGATGTCCCATCCCATGGCCTGGGTGAATTGATAGACGAGGGAGAGACCCAAGCCCGTCCCCTCATCGAACCCGGTAGTGAAGGGCACGAAGAGCGAACGCAGGCGTTCGGCGTCCATCCCGCGCCCGTTGTCCTGCACGAGGATCTGGAGGCGGCCATGGTCCAGGCTGAACGCCACCGCCACCTCCGGTCGCCGCACGCCCGCCACGGCCTTTCGCGCGTTGCTGAGCAGATTCGTCAGCGTGCGGTGGAACCCCACCGGGTCCGTCTCCACCCAGATGTCCGGCACGGTCCCGATGGAGAGATCCAA
>CAZKIM010000017.1:0-3071 GCA_964552855.1 uncultured Solibacteraceae bacterium
GGTCACGATGTTCGGCGATATGAAGGTCTTTTCCGGCAGCAGCCATCCTGAGCTGGCCTCGGGCATCGCCGCGCACATCGGGATGCCGCTGGGCAGGCTCAAGATGACCAAGTTCTCCAACGAGAACATGAAGGTGAAGATCGAGGAGAATGTCCGCGAATCGGATGTCTTCGTCATCCAGACTTCCTGCCCGCCCGTCAGCGACAACCTGCTGGAGCTGCTCATCACCATTGACGCGCTCAAGTTCGCGTCCGCCGCGCGCATCACGGCGGTGCTGCCCTACTTCCCCTACGCCCGCTCCGACAAGAAGGACGAGGCGCGCATTTCCATCACCGCGCGGCTCGTGGCGGACCTGCTGGAGACGGCCGGGGCGGACCGCGTGCTCACGATGACGCTGCACGCGCCGCAGATCCTCGGCTTCTTCCGCAAGCCCGCGGACCAGCTCCTCGCCACGCCGATCCTCACCCAGCACTTCCGCCGCCAGGATCTCACCAACGCCGTCGTCGTCGCCACGGACGCGGGCGCGGCGAAATTCGCGGGTCACTTCGCCAAGCGGCTCGGCACGCCCATGGCGATCATTGACAAGCGCCGTTCGGACGATTCGGAGAAGGCCAAGAGCGTCGCCCTCATTGGCGATGTGGATGGCAAGGACGCCATCATCTACGACGACGAAATCGCCACGGGCGGCTCCATCGCCGAAGCGGCGGCCATCCTCCGCAAGTTCGGCGCGAAGACCGTCCGCGTGGGCGTGACGCACCCCGTGTTCAGCGGCCCGGCGGTGGAGCGGCTGAACGAAGCGAACCTGGATGAGCTCGTCGTGACGGACTCCATCCCCGTGCCAAAGGAGAAGGCCGCCGCGCTGAGGAACCTGAAGGTGCTTTCCACCTCCGCCATGTTCGGCGACGCCATCCTCCGCATCCACGGCGGCCGCAGCATCAGCGAAATGCTGGAGTAGGCGTGGCGCTCGACACGCTCCGCGCCAAGCTGGAAGGCCTGCCCGAAGCGCTCAACGCGCAGCTCGCGGGCGATTACTGGGCCCAGCTCCGCGAAGGCTTCAACCGCCCCTTTCTCGCGCTCCACCTCGCCGCGGAACTCTACACGGCCCGCATCGCGCTGGCGCTGGCGCTGGACCTGGGCTGGGAGGCGAAGCTCCGCGCGGGCACGGACGCGAACGGGATTCTCGATGGTCTCCCCGCCCAATGCCGCATCCCCGTGGAATGGATGCTCGGCTTCCTCGCGGATCAGCACCTACTCGAACAAGAAGGCGCGCGCGTCCGGCTCGTCGGCGAACCGCAGATCGGGCTCGCCGAGATCCGCGCCTTCGCCGCCGCCGAATCCGGCCCGAACATGGCGACCTTCGATTTGCTGGATCGCGTCCGCGCCGTCATCCCGCCCTTCTTCACGGTCGGCAAACCCGGCGAGCCGCTGCTCTTCGACCTCACCACCTTCCCGCTCTGGCTCGCCTACTTCCGCAACGACAACCCGGTCTACCGGCCGAACAACCTGCTGCCGCTCATGGCGCTGCGGGACCGCTTGAACGCGGACGGCCGCGCGGCCAGGGTGCTGGAGATCGGCGCGGGCAGCGGTTCTTTTCTCCGCATGCTTCACGAGGACGGCTCCGCGAAGGGCTACCTGTCACGCATCGCCAGCTATCGCTTCACGGATGTGGCCCCGGCCTTCCTGCGCCGCGCCCAGCGCGAGCTCGCGGCGGAGATGCCGGACCTGCCGCTCTCCTTCGCGGCCTTCGACCTCAATGGAGATCTGGACGCGCAAGGGTTGGAGGACCGCAGCCTCGACGCCATCGTGGGCGTGAATGTGCTCCATGTGGCGAAGGATCTGCCCACCGCGCTGGCGGGTCTGCGCCGCAAGCTGGCCCCCGGCGGCCTGTTGGCCTTCGGCGAATGCCTGAAGCCCTCGCTCGACGAACCCATCTACCTGGAATTCCTCTTCAATTTCATGGATTCGTTCCGCGGGGTGAACTTGGACCCGGTGCTGCGCCCGGTCCACGGCTTCCTCACCCCCGAACAGTGGCGCGCGCTCCTGGAACACGCGGGCTTCCGCGCCATTCGCGCCTATCCCGATGCCCGCGCGCTCATGGACCAGGTGCCGGACTTCTTCGTGGGCGGCTTCGGCGCGAGCGCCTGAAAAACGGAGCGCCCCCATCCGAGGGCGCTCCGGGCCGGGCGTCATGGAGGAACTCCCAGCCGGTGGCGATTACTCGATCACGACGACGCCGTAGGCGGCGAGGGTCCCATCGGCCTGGGGCACGACGGAGACGCGGACCGCGTGAACCGAGGAAGTGAGATCCGCGCTCCAGCTTGATGGACCATCCAGCATCACGGTGTAGACGCCGCCCTGGTCCACCACCTTCGCGACGAGGGTCTGAGCGGACGCCGCATTGGAGAGCGTGATGGTGCGCGTCACGACCGCATTCGAGATCGGATCGGTGTAGGTGACCTGCATCGTCCCGCCCGTCGCGGTGGGCGCGAAGGAGCTGGTGATGGTGGCCCACACCGGCGCGGCGGGCAGGGCGGCGGGGACGATGACGGCGCTGCCGGCCAGCCATTGGGTGTTGGCCGCGTCCCGGTCCAGTTCGGAGTAGCCGTTCACCCGCACGCCCTGGGCACCGGCCAGCGCGGCGGTGAAGGCGTTCACATCCGCGCTCGTCTGCGTGGGCTGGGCGAAGTACCACCAGGTGAAAGGCGAAGCATAGCTGTAGGCGGACTGGGCCCATGATGGCGCCCAGGGATGGTCGAAGACGAGCGAGGCGGCGCTGCTGCTCGCATCCACCTGGCCATAGTCCGCGGCGCGCTGCACATTGACGGAAGTCGCGAGCAGCGGCGTGGCGAGCGGGTCGGCCACGGTGACGGACACCTTGAAGCCGCGCTGGATCGTCGCGAGCGCGCCAAGGCCCGTGCCCAGCGCGGTCGTCTGATGGAAAGTGAAGGCCGTGTTGGCATCCACCGTCACCCGGCGCGGGTGACCATCGGCGTTGGAGACGGTGAACGCGTTGTTGGCCGTGTCCACGCCATAGACATGGCCTTCCGGCGACCAGAGCGGCAGCGAGCTCA
>CAZKIM010000017.1:3171-17070 GCA_964552855.1 uncultured Solibacteraceae bacterium
CTCACGACGATGGACATGGGATCGGAAAGGTCGAAATCGGCGTTGGCGAAACTGCTTCCGCCGGGCGTGACCGTGATGGGATTGTCCATCTTCACGGTGATGCCGTTGCCGCCCACCACCTTGATGTTCGCGGCGGCGATGGCGTTGCCGTTCTCATCCACCAACGACATGGACGAAGGATCGGGGTTGATGCTCACGCGCATGCGGTCGTAGGTGCCCGCGGGCACTTGCGCCGAGCCGAGGATCTGCGCGAGGCCATCCAGGTCCACCAGGTTGATGGACGGATTGGCGGTCGGGTCCGTGCTGCCCTGGAAGACGGTGACTTCGCTGTTCGCCTGCTGGCTGTTGAAGAGCGTGATCTTCGTGATCTGCACGGAGACGCTTTGCCACGCGTCCGAGGGCGCGTCCTGCACGCCCACCGAAACCTGACCTGTTTGGGACGCAGATGAAGAGGAGGAAGCACCTCCGCCACACGCCACCAGCAAAGTGAGAAGGCCCACGCTGGCGGGCAGGATGGCGGAGGAGAAGCGCGAACGCATGGCCATGGCGGCCTCCATAAGAATGGAAGTGTTTGGACGCCGAAATGGACCCTTCCCGGGGGCGGCGGTTGACGGCCTGCCACACTAATTTTCTGAAAGGCGCGAATCCACCGACCGACAATGCATAACCTCCGCCACCTTCTGCTCCAGCGTTCCGCGCGTCTTCAAGGACGCCCAGCGCTCACCGCGCCCGACTGGGGCACGCTGTCCTGGAGCGCCTGGCGCAACCGCGTGGAAGGCGTGGCCTTCGGGTTGTTGTCAGAGGATCCGCCGCCCACCGCCGTCGCGCCCCGAGGCGGTTCTCCGTGGGCCTGGGCGTTGGAAGTCGCCGCCGCCTGTTCGGCCATTCCGCTCGATCCATCGGCGCCCGACTGCGACGCGGGCATCTTTGGCGGCGCGCGCTTCAATTCCCAGGAGGGGCGCCACGCGTTTCACGAACGGGAACACCACCTCACCGAAGCGACGCCCTTCGATGCCCACCTCACCCACGGGGACCTGATCCTCAAACTCCAACGCTGGAACCGCAAGCTGGGCTGGGATCACGCCACGACCCTCCAGGTGCCCCTTGAAGCCATTCCCACCGCCGCCGCTCGCGCCGTGCTCTGGAATCTCCTCTACGCCGGAGGCCATGCCGTGCTGGTGGAGGACGCGCCCGTCACGCGCGGAAGATTCACGCGCCTCCTTCGCAGAAAGGTGGAAAGCCCGATCTGGGACCCATCCCCATTCCTCGCCTTCTGGGACTGATCACGAGGCCCGCGGCGCCCACACCCTCAGCGGCCGTTGCGACAGATCCCACACCTGGAAGCCCCAGGGCAGTTTGGACACCCCCAGCCGTTTTCGAATCTGGGTCCGGGCCTCCGCCAACGACTTGGCCTGCACCGGCCCATGCTCGGTGACGAATCCAGGGAAGCGGTAGCCGTAGGTGTGCATGAATCACCTCACGACTCTAATTTCGTCTTTTTTTCGTGTTTGTCAAGAGCGCTTTCAGCCTGCCCGCGGCACCCGCGAACCCAAGCCTTGCCTTCCCCCAGCCCGCTGCTACACTTGAGGTTCCGCTCTTTGGGGAGTGGTCTAATGGTAGGACAACAGATTCTGATTCTGTCAGGTGAGGGTTCGATTCCTTCCTCCCCAACCACTCCAGCAGCACCAGACGGTCCCATCGTCTAGCGGTTAGGACACCGCCCTCTCACGGCGGGAGCAGGGGTTCGATTCCCCTTGGGACTACCAACCAGGCCACCCAAACGGGTGGCCTTTTCGTTGGTAGTCCCAAGGGGATGAGAAGCGACTCTGGCGTGGGAGCTTTGAGGGATGTGGGGCAAGGAGGACAGCGCGGTGCGCTGTCCGACGCGGGGGCCCCACACCCTCAAGGCGACCCGCCAGAGTCGCGGCACGCCGATCCGCGTCTGCCGAGCCCGACGAGGGAGCCTCGCACCCAAATGGGCGGCCTTTTGCTTGGTAGTCCCAAGGGGATGAGAAGCGACCCTGGCGAAGGGGCTAGGCTTTCAAGTGAGGAGGCCTCCATGTCCATCGGCAAGGTGCTGCTTTGGGTGGGCGGGGGCGCGCTGGTGCTGACCTGCGTCGGGGTGGTGGTCCTCTACGGCCTGGCGGGGTATGCCATGTGGGCGAGCGGGAAGGAAATGGATCGGGAGATGGCGCGGCGGGAAGCGGCGTTCAAGGCGATGACGCCGGAGCAGCATCTGGCGATGGCGAAGGAGGCGCTCGAAAAGGAGCACGATCCCGCCTATTGCCTCGCGCTGCTGAAGAGCGTTCCGGAAGGCGCGCCTGGCCGCGCGGAGTTGTTCGCGGAAGCCACGCGGCAGGAGGAGGCGAAGGCCCGCGAAGAGGCCGCCTTCCGCGCCCTGACGCCGGAGCAGCATTTCGCGGCGGCCAAGGCGGCGCTGGCCGCGGGCGATCCCTACGGATGCCGGGGCCATCTGATGTGGGTGCCCCGCGAAACGCCTGGGCGGGCCGAGGTGGCGGCGGAGGCGGACCGCCAAGCAGAGGCGCTGGAAGCCGTGCAGAAACCGAAGCCCTGAGTCCGGGCCAGCGTTCCAACCGGGCTTCCATCCGTGCTTTCCTGGTTCCATGCGCCGCCTGCCCGCCTGGCTTCCCGTCCTGCTCCTCGCCGCCGTCATCGCGTGGCTGAGCCAGCAATCACACTACCCCTTCGGCGTGCAGCTACCACCGCCCTTCGATAAGTTCGCCCACGCCTCCGCCTTCGGCGCGTTGGCCTTGGCGATGGAATGGGCGCTGGCGAAGACGCGGCCGGATGTGCCGCTCTACAAGCGCCACCTGCTCGTCTTCGTCCTCGTGAGCCTCTACGGCGCGTCCGACGAGATCCACCAGCATTTCGTGCCGGGGCGGGATTGCGATGTCTTCGATTGGCTGGCGGACACGGTGGGCGGAGGACTCGGGCTCGCGCTCATCAGCCTGTCGCGCCTGCGTTCGCGCAAGCGGTGGCTGCCCCATTCCTGGCGGCGCGGAATCGCGCGGCGGACGGATGCGAGCCGCGACCTCATCCTGGTGGCAGATCCCCACTGGAGTTCCGAGCTCGTGGGGCTGGAGGCCGCGACGGCCGCGCATCCGAAGGCCGACTGGCTTTTCCTCGGCGACTGCTTCGATGTGTGGGTGGGATTGCCGGGCATGGAGACGGAGGCGCAGAGCCGCTTCCTCGCCTGGGTGAAGGAACGCCGCGCCGCGGGCCGCTGGGTCGGGCTTTGGATGGGCAACCGCGAATACTACCTGGACCGCCACGCGGGCGATTTCGACCTCATGGGCGAAGGACTCGGCGGGTCGCTGGCGGAAGAAGGACTCTTCTTCGAACATGGCGACCTCATCAACACGGCGGATTGGCGCTACCGGCTGTGGAACCTCATCAGCCGCTCCGGTCCGCTGTGGGCGTGCTTTCGGATCCTGCCCGCGCGCACGGCGGCGCGCGTCGCGGCGAATCTGGAGCGGAAACTCCACACCACGAACCGGGAATACAAGCTGGCCTTTCCGAGCGACGCCTTCGCGCGGGCGGCGGAGGCTTCCGGCGGAACGACCTTCCTCACGGGCCACTTCCACACGGACCACCGCATCGGCAAGGGTCGGGCCTTGCCTTGGGCCTTCGAAGGACGGTTCCAGGTGTGGAGGAACGGTCAGGTGGAAGAGCTGCAAAACGGGTGAATCGCGAAGGCGCAATGGAAAAGCAATTGAACTGTGATGAACGCTGATAAACGCTGATTGACCCATCAGCGTTTATCAGCGTTCATCACAGTTCTTATTTCTTTGCGTCCTCGTGGTTCAACTTTCCCCCGGATCTCGCATCCATCAGAGTAGGACCTTCCGGAGGCCCCATGCGCCCGCTCCGCCCCTTCGCCCGTGTGACCATCGCCCTGCCCGCCTTCGTCCTGCTCACGGCCTGTTCGAATGTGAAGTACGACTACGATGTGTCCCAGGACTTCTCGCGCTACAAGACCTTCGACCTCTACGCGCCGGGGCGTCATGGGAAGGGCGGAGAGGAGAGCTTGATGGACAAGCGCGTGCGCGTGGCCGTGGCCGCTGAACTCCAGGCCAAGGGCTTCGCCCAGGAGACGGTCGCGGACCCGGACTTCCTCGTCGCCTGCTACCCGGTCTACCGCACCCGCCACTACCGCACGACGACGCGCGTGGGCTTTGGCGGCGGCGGCTGGTACCGGCCCTGGGGCTACCGCGTGGGCACGAGCTTCAGTCAGCGGCACAGCTACCAGGAAGGCTCCCTCGTCATCGAGATCGTGGACGCGAACACCAACCAGCTCGTGTGGCAGGGCTCGGATCCCGGCGTCTTCACGGGCCTGGATGACCCCGAACGCGCCAACGACGCCGTCGCGAGCGCCGTGAAGGACACGCTGGCGAAGTTTCCGCCACAGCGAAAGTGAGAATTTGAACCACGGAGGCACAGAGGCTCGGAGAACCGAATTCCAAGAACTGCAAGGTTCTTCTCTGTGTCTCTGAGGCTCCGTGGTTCAAGTCCTTTCTTCGAATAGCGGTAGACTGGCTCCCTTTCCAAGGAGCTTCCATGGCCCAGGTCACGCTCAAAGGCAATCCCATCCACACCTCCGGCGAGTTGCCCAAGGTCGGCAGCGCCGCGCCGGACTTCGCGCTGACGAAGATGGACCTTTCGGAAGTCCGCAAGGCGGACCTGAAGGGCAAGCGCGTCATCCTCAACATCTTCCCCAGCGTGGACACGCCCACCTGCGCCACCAGCGAGCGCGTGTTCAGCAAGCGCGCGGCTGAGAAGCCGAACACGGCGATCCTCTGCGTCAGCGCCGATCTTCCCTTCGCGCAAAAGCGCTTCTGCGCCGCGGAAGGCATCGCGGCGGTGGAGCCCGCCTCCACCTTCCGCCATCCCGGCTTCCTGGACGCCTACGGCGTGAGGATGACGGACGGCCCCCTTCAAGGCCTCTGCGCCCGCGCGGTCGTCGTTCTGGA
This sequence comes from uncultured Solibacteraceae bacterium, assembly GCA_964552855.1. Taxonomy (GTDB): domain Bacteria; phylum Acidobacteriota; class Holophagae; order Holophagales; family Holophagaceae; genus JAFDVN01. The sequence continues at coordinate 8,163 of CAZKIM010000017.1, forward strand.
TGAAAACGGCACCGTGCTGCACACCGAGCTGGTCAGCGAGATCGCCAACGAACCCAACTACGACGCGGCGCTTTCCAGGCTGTAGGCTGGAAAGCGGAGGCTGGAGGAAAAGCGAGGCCGTTCTTCCTCCAGCCTCCAGCCTGCGGTCTCCAGCCTACCGATGGATCTCTCGCAGGTTCCGCAGCGCAGGCACGCGCCAGGCCGTGAGGAGCACGACGGCGACGGTGAGGCAGCCGCCGATCACTATGCTGGGCACGACGCCGAGCCAGCTCGCGGCGGTGCCGCTTTCGAAGGCGCCGATCTCGTTGCTGCTGCCGATGAAGAAGCCGTTCACCGCCTGCACGCGGCCCATCATCGCGGGCGGCGTGAGCGTCTGCACGAGCGTGGAGCGCACGACGACGCTCACATCGTCCGTCGCGCCGCTGAGCGCGAGCAGCGCGAAGGACAGCCAGAAGTGCCTGGAGAGCGCGAAGAGGATCCAGCAGGCGCCGAAGAGCCCCACATTCCAGAGCAGCACCTTGCCCGCGCGTTTCAGCGGCGGCAGGTGGGCGAGGGCGAGGGACATGAGCACGGAGCCGATGGCGGGCGCGGCGCGGAGCAGGCCGAGGCCCTGCGCGCCGACATTGAGGAAGCCCGGCCCCGCGAAGATGGGCAGCAGCGCGGGCGCGCCGCCGAAGAGCACGGCGAAGAGATCCAGCGTCATCGCGCCGAGGATGGATTTCTCGCGCCACACGAAACGCACGCCATCGAAGAAGCCCGGGCCGGCTTCCTTCGACGCGATCTGACGCGGCGGCGCCTTCACCACCGCGAGGAAGAACGCGCCCACCACCAGCAGCCCCAGCTCCAGGCCGTAGGCCGCGCGGGGACTCACGAAGCCGTAGATGAGGCCGCCCAGCGCCGGTCCCGCGACCATCGCCACTTGGAACTGGGTCGTGCGCCAGGCCGCGGCGTTGGCGTATTCCTCGCGCGGCACGAGCTCGGTGCCGAAGGCGGAGATGGCCGGGCGGTAGAAGGCGCGGGCGAGGCCCGCCGCGCCTTGGACGGCGTAGAAGGGCCACGCGGAGCTGGGCAGCTTGTGCAGGTTGAAGCCCAGCAGCAGCGCCGCGCCCAGCGCCAGCACCGCCACCATGCCGAGCCCGATGGCGCGGCGATCCGAGCGGTCGGCCACATGACCGCCCACCAGCGTCAGCGCGAGGAAGGGCAGCGCCTCGGAGAGCCCGACGATGCCCAGCGACCACGCGGTGCCCGTGATGGCGTAGACCTGCCACCCGAGGATGGTGGACTGCATCTGCAGCGCCAGCGAAAGCAGGAAGCCGGATGCCATGAACCAGCGGAACGCCGGATGGCGCAGCGCCGCGTAGGGATCGTGCTTCTCGGGGCTCGCCGCTGGGTTCTCGTCCGTCACGATCTTCCTAGGCTAGCCGAGAAGGCCTATTCGTAGCGCAGCGCGTCAATGACATCCAGCTTCGCGGCCTTCACGGCGGGGAGGAAACCCGCGGCCACGCCGACGATGCCGGAGAAGCCGATGCCGAGCAGGACGGCCCAGCTCTGCACGAGGGCGGGCACCTGCTTCATCTGGAGCAGGCCGATGACGCCGAGCGAAAGTCCCACGCCGATGAGACCGCCCATGATGGCGAGCACCACGGCTTCGATGAGGAACTGAAGCATGACGCTCTTCTGGGTCGCGCCCAGCGCGCGGCGCACGCCGATCTCCCGCGTCCGCTCGGTCACGCTCACGAGCATGATGTTGGCGATGCCGATGCCGCCGACGATGAGCGAGATGCCCGCGGCCACCGTGAGGAGGATCGTGATGACTTGAGCCTGCTGGGCCGAGGCCTGGATCCAGTCGTCCTGGCGGCGGATGGTGAAGTCATCCGTGTCGCCGGGTCCGAGCTTGTGGCGCTGGCGCAGCAAAGCCGTGATCTCGTCCGACGCGAGGTTCGTCAGATTGTCGCCTTTGGCGGAGGCCATGATGAAGTTGATGTGGTCGCTGCCCTTGATCTTGCGCATCACCGTGGTCCAGGGCGCGTGGATGGTGTCGTCCTGGTCGCCCATCGGCCCGCCGCCCTTGCGCTCCAGGACGCCGACGACTTCGAAGGGCAGGTTGCCGATGCGGATGGTCTTGCCCACTGGATCTTCGCCGCCGGGGAAGAGGTTGTCCTGGACCGTTTTGCCGATGACGCAGACCTTGGCCTGGCTGCGGACTTCCTGCTCCGTGAAGTAGCGGCCTTCATCCAGGTTCCAGGTCTTGATCTCCAGGTAGTTCGGTGCGGCGCCGACGATGGAGCCCACCAGCCAGTTGTTGTCCTCGAAGACCGCCGGTTTGGAGGTGCGCACATAGGGCGTGGCCGCGGCGACGGAATCGGTGAGCTCATCGTTGATGGCTTGAGCGTCATCGGGCGTCAGCGTATCCACCGCGCCCAGGCCCACCGGGCCTCCGCCCGCCTTGGAGCTGGAGCCCGGGAACACCATGATCATGTTGGTGCCCATGCTGCGGATGATGTCCTCGGAGGCCTTCTTCGAGCCCTGCCCGATGCCGATCATCACGATGACCGAGCCCACGCCGATGATGATGCCGAGCATGGTGAGAAAGGCGCGCGTCTTGTTGCGCGTGATGGCGAACAGGGCCAGCTTGATGAACTCGATCATGGCCGCCTCCTAGCGGCGGCGCATGCCGCCGCCGATGGGCTGCGGGCCGCTTTCAGCCTGCTTCTTGTCCTCGACGCCCACCAGCACCTGGAGGCCTTCGCGGACGCCGTCGCCGCTCACTTCCGTGTACTGGCCATCGCTGATGCCGATGGTGACGGGCACTTCCTTCGGTTTGCCATCGGGACCGAGGGCCCACACATGGTCATCGCGCTTCACGACGCGACCCGCCTCGCGCTTGGCCTGCATGGCGCCGGGCGCGCCGCCGCCAGGCCCCCTGCCCTGGCCCGGCTGGGCGGATTGGGCGGCGGGCAGGAAGGCGAAGGGGTTGAAGCGAAGGGCCGCGTTGGGCACGCGCAGCACATGGCTCTCGTGCGCCGTCATGATCGTGATGTTGGCGGTCATGCCCGGCAGCAGCTTGAGGTCGTCGTTGGGCACATTCACGACGACGGTGTAGGTGACCACATTATTCGTCGTCGTGGGCTGCAGGCGCACTTGGCCCACCGAGCCCTTGAACTGCGTGTCCTGGAAGGCGTCCACGGTGAACATGGCGGGCTGGCCGTCCTTCACGCTGCCGATGTCGGCCTCGTCAATGGTGGCGAGCACCTGCATCTTCTTCAGATCCTTGCCGATGATGAACAGGTTCGGCGTGCTGAAGCTGGCGGCCACGGTCTGGCCCACATCCACTGCGCGGCTGATGACCGTGCCGGAGACGGGCGCCTTGATGGTGCAGTAGCCGAGGTTGGTCTTGTCGCGATCCACCGCCGCCTGCACGCTCGCCTGGCTGCCCACGGACTGTTGGTAGGAGGTGACGAGCGCCTGGTAATCCTGTTCCGCCATGAGCTTGTCGTCGAAGAGCCGCTTGCCCCGGTCCATCTGGCGCTTGGCGTCCTCGCTCTTGGCGATGGCGGCCTTGAGGCCCGCCTGATCGTTTTCAAGCTGGGCCTGGAAGAGCGAAGGTTCGATCTGGGCGATGGGCTGCCCTTCCTTCACCACCGTGTTGAAGTCCGCGTAGAGCGCGGAGATGGTGCCCGAGACCTGGGAGCCCACATTCACGGAGACGACCGGATTGAGGATGCCCGTGGCGCTGATGCGCTGGCGGATGTCGCCCGTGTCCACCTTGGCCATGCGCCAATTGATCGCATCGCTCTTGGAGCGGCTCATGCCGATGACGCCCCCCGCGACCACGAGGACCGCCACGCCCGTCCACACCCAAGTGCTGCGCTTCATGTGAGGCATCCTCCACTCAAGGAACCGGGCAAGCCTGCCCCCCAAGGGACTACCTTGCCATGCGAGGTAAGACCCTGCCAAGGAGGAAAGGTTGAGCCCACTCCGAAAATTATTATCGGAGCAGCTTCAACCCCTCGCTCACGGCCGGTCCCGCGAATTTGAAGGCGACCCAGCCTTGGGCCAAGCCGCCCAGCACCACGACGACGGAAGCTACCGCGACCGAGAACCCGGACAGGAAGGTGGGCGCGGCCGGTTGCTCGGCGCGTTTCCGCTCCAGGGCCTCGCTGGGAGTCTGAACGAAGAGAGCGACGAGGAAGCGCAGGTAGTAGTAAAGGCTCACGAGGCTGGCCAGGACGCCCAGCACCGCCAGGGAGACATGGCCGGTGGCGATGAGTTCCTTGAAGATGAAGTACTTGCCGAAGAAGCCGCCGAAGGGCGGGATGCCCGCGAGGCTCAGCAGGCAGATCGCCGCGCAGAGGCCCATGAGGGGCCGCTTCCAGCCCAGGCCGCGGAGGGCGTCGTAGCTCGTGTCGCCATCCACGAGGCCGAAGGCGGTGAAGAGGCCGAAGGCGCCCATGTTCATCGCGAGGTAGATGGCCAGGTAGAACAGCACGCCGGTCATGGCCGCGGGCGTGCCCGCGACGAAGCCCAGCAGCAGGTACCCCGCGTGGGAGATGGCCGAGTAGGCGAGCATGCGCTTCGCGTCGCTCTGCACGAGGGCCGTCAGGTTTCCGATGACGAGGGTGAGCACCGCCAGGATGGCGAAGGCGTGCTGGGCCTTGGGACCGATCGCGCCCGCGGACAGCGCCGCCGGAAAAGCCCGCATCAGGGCGATGATGGCCGCGCCCTTGGTGGCCACGCTCATGAAGCCGGCGATGGGGTGCGGGCTCGCGCAGTAGGCATCCGGCGTCCACTGATGGAAGGGCACCGCGCTCGTCTTGAAGAGGAAGCCCAGCAGCAGCAGGGCCGCGCCGACGAGGAAGAGCGGATCGGCGCCGCCCGTCCGGGCCGTGGCGGCGGAGAGATCCAGCGTCCCGGTGAGACCGTAGATGAGGACCGCGCCCATGAGGAAGCAGCTGGAGGCCACGGCGCCGGTGAGGAAGTACTTCATCGCGCCCTCGGGCGCCTCGGGCCGGGTGCGCACGGTCGCCACTAGCGCGTAGAGCGGCACGCTCAGGAGTTCCAGGCCCAGAAACATGAGCAGCAGGTTCGAGGTGGCCGTGAAGATCATCATGCCGGTGACGGAGAAGAGCAGCAGCGACAGCGTCTCCGCCTTGACCCAACCTTCCTGGTGGAAGTGGTCCCAGGCCTGCAAGACCGTGAGCATGGCGGCGATGGCGATGAAGATGCCCGCGAACTGGGCGAGCCGATCCATCTTCAAAGCTTCAAACTCTGGCTGCGCCCCCGTGGCCCAGAGGCTCGCCAGGTAGTAGAAGCTCCCAGCCAGCGCCAGCAGGGCGATGCCGTACACCACGGCCCGAATCCACTTGGCGGTGTCGTGCTCCCGATCCAGGGACGCGAGCGGGATGAAGCAGGCGCCCACCGCCGGAAAGAGGAGGGGCCAGAGCGCGGCGAAATCCTTGGCCATCATTCTTGCACCTCGCTCGGGGCGGCAGGGGACGCGGGGGCCAACATGGGCGCTGGCGCCTGGGCGTCCGAGAGCAGCCGCGTCACCGGGCGCTCCGAAGGCGCGAGGAAGGTGCGCGGGTGGACGCCGATCCAGAGGATGAGCGCCGACAGCGGGATCAGCACCGCGATCTCGCGGAAGGAGAGGTCCGAACCGAGGCGCGCCGTCGCGCTTTCAGGATCGGGATTCTGCGGACCCCAGAACACGCGCTTGGTCATCCAGAGCATGTAGGCGGCGGCCAGCAGCACGCCCAGCGTGGAGACGCAGGCGGCCACGCGCCCCCAGGGCAGGCCGGAGGTGAACGCGCCGTTGAAGATCAGGAACTCGCCCACGAAACCGTTGGTGAAGGGAAGGCCGATGCTCGCCATGGTCGCCAGGATCCAGAAGCCGGTGAGGATGGGCATCTTCGAGGCCACGCCGCCGAAGTCGGCGATGAGCGTCGTGCCCGTGCGGTCCTGGAGCATACCAATCATGAGGAAGACCGCCGTCGTCGTGATGCCCAGGTTCAGGATCTGAAGCACCGCGCCCTGCGTGCCGATCACCGACAGCGAGGCGAGACCCAGCAGGACGAAGCCCATGTGGCTCAAGGACGAATAGGCCACGAGCTTCTTCATGTCGCGCTGCACGAGCGCCACCATCGCGCCGAAGAGGATGGCGATCACCGCCACCACCGCGAGCGACTTGGAATACCGCGCCGCCGCCGCGGGCAGGATCGGGATGACGAAGCGGAGGAAGCCGTAGCCGCCCAGCTTCACGAACATGCTCACGGGCACCGCCGCGGTGGGCGCCTGGGAATAGGCGTCCGGCATCCAGGTGTGGACCGGGAAGAGCGGGAACTTGATGGCGAAGGCCAGTAGGAAGGCGAGGAAGAGCCAGCCTTGGGCGTGCAGCGGCAACTGCGTGGCGGCTTGAGCCATCAGCTCCGGCGCGAAGGAGCCCGCCTGGATCGCCAGGTAGAGCAGGCCCACGAGCCAGATGAGGCTGCCGCTCATCAGGTAGATGAAGTACTTGTTCGCGGCGTAGCGGCGATCCTCGCCGCCCCACGCGCCGATCATGAAGGTCGTGGGGATGAGCATCGCTTCCCAGAACAGGTAGAAGAAGAGCATGTCCTGGCTGAGCAGCGCGCCGAGCACGCCCGTCTCCAGCAGCAGGAAGAGCCCCGCGAAGCGGCCTTCGTGCTTCGTCAGGCTGTTCCAGGTGGCGAGCATGGTGAGCGGCACGAGGAAGGTGGTGAGCAGCACCAGCCAGAGGTTGATGCCGTCCAGGCCCAGGCGGTAATCCACCGGCAGGCCCGCCACGGAGAACCACGGGCGGTGTTCCAGGAAGAGCCAGCCCGCGCCATCCGGTGTCAGGCCCAGCGCCCGCAGGCTCACGCCGAAGAGCGCGATGGCCACGAGCAGGCCCAGGACCTTCGCCAGCTTGGCCTGGCGATCCGGGAAGAAGAGCAGCAGCAGGCCGAGGATGGCCGGCGCGAAGACCAGGAAGGTGAGGAAGTGGGTGCTCATCCAGAGACTCATCGCGGCCGCCCTACTTCAGGAACACATAGAGGAGGAGCAGGACGCCGAGCCCCATGGTGAGGACATAGTTCCGCACCCGGCCGGTCTGGAAGAGCGCGATGAAATCGCCCGCCACCCGCGTGAGCGCGCCGGGCAGGTTCACGCCGATGCCGTCAATGACGATCACATCGAAGAGCTTCCAAAGCAGGTTGCCGAACCAGCGCAGGGGACGGATGAGGACGAAGTCCACGCCTTCATCCACGAAGTACTTGTGCTCCAGCAGCCGGTGAACGAACGGCCACTTCGCGGCGCGAGCCTCGGCGACCGCCAGCCCGCCCTTGTAGGTGGACCAGCCCCACCAGGCGAAGGCAAGCGCCAGCACCGTGGAGATCGTCGCGAGCAACGCCCCTGATGCAGCGGGGCCGCCGCCGTGAACGACCGCCTCCGTCGCCGCCTGCCCGTAGCGCACAGAGGGCTCCAGGAATGCCTCAATGCGGAACGAGCCGCCGAAGGCCGTGGGCCAGCCGAAGGCGGTCGCGGCCAGCGCGCCGATGGCGAGGACGATGAGCGGAATGGTCATCGTGCGCGGGCTTTCGTGCGCGTGCTCGAAGGCGTGCGCGTCCCGCGCCTCGCCCAGGAAGGTCAGCGTGAAGAGCCGCAGCATGTAGAAGGCCGTGCAGCAGGCGCCCGCGACGCCCATCCAGTAGAGGACCGGATTCTTCAGGTAGGCGAGGTAGAGGATCTCGTCCTTGCTGGCGAAGCCCGAAGTGCCGGGGAAGCCGATGATGCAGGCCGTGGCGATGAGCATCGTCCAGCCCGTGATGGGCATCTTCTTCCACAGGCCGCCCATCTTCATCAGGCTCTGCTCGTGGTGCAGGGCGTGGATCACCGAACCCGCGCCGAGGAAGAGCAGCGCCTTGAACCAGGCGTGGGTGAACACATGGAAGAAGCCCGCCGCGAAGCCCGCCGCGCCGAGACCCAGGAACATGTAGCCAAGCTGGGAGACGGTGGAGTAGGCGAGGACGCGCTTGATGTCCTTCTGCGCGATGGCGATGGTCGCCGCGAAGAGCGCCGTGGCCGCGCCCACCCAGGCGATGACATCCATCGTGAGGGGCGTCATCTGGAAGAGCGGCGCCATGCGCACGACGAGGTAGATGCCGCTCGTCACCATCGTGGCCGCGTGGATGAGGGCGCTGACGGGCGTCGGGCCCGCCATGGCGTCCGGCAGCCAGAGGTAGAGCGGCAACTGCGCGCTCTTGCCCGCGCAGCCCAGGAAGAACATCAAGGTGGCGAAGGTGAGCAAGCCGAGGCTGATGCCCGGAGCCAGATGCCCGGCCTTCATCAGGATGTCGCCGATGGTCAGCGTGCCGAAGGCGGCGAAGAGCGCGAACATGCCCATGAGCACGCCGAGATCGCCCACGCGGTTGTAAAGGAAGGCTTTCAGTCCCGCCGTGGGCGGAACCTCGTCGCTTTGCGCGAAATCAAAGCCGATGAGCAGGTAGGAGCAGAGGCCCACGCCCTCCCAGCCCACGAAGAGCAGCGGCAGGCTCGAGCCCATCACGAGCAGCAGCATGAAGAAGACGAAGAGGTTCATGTACGCGAAGTAGCGGCCATACCCTTCGTCCTCGCCCATGTAGCCCACGGAATAGAGGTGGATCAGCGCGCCGATACCCGTGATGACGAGCATCATGATTCCGCTGAGCGGATCCACGACGAAGCCCAGCGGCACGCTGAAGGCGCCCGCGTCCATCCATTCGCCGTAGCCGATCTCCAGGCGGTGACCCGGCGCGGCGAGCATGGCCTTGAAGGCGAGGAGCGAGAACACGAAGGCGAGGGCCACCGTGCCCACGCCCACGGCGGTGACGGCGCCCTTCCCGGCCTTCTTGCCAAGGATCAGGTTGAAGAGGAA
>CAZKIM010000017.1:17170-24690 GCA_964552855.1 uncultured Solibacteraceae bacterium
CGGCGCCCTTCCCGGCCTTCTTGCCAAGGATCAGGTTGAAGAGGAATCCCAGCAGCGGGAGGAAGGGGATGAGCCAGGCCCAAGCGGCAATGTTCATCACATCCTCACTGCTTCAAGGTCGCGGCGCGGTCCGCGTCGGTGGTGCCGCGCAGGCGGTGCAGCGCGATGACGAGGGCGAGGCCCACGGCGGCTTCGCAGGCGGCGACGGCGATGATCATCAGGTAGAAGATCGTGGCTTCCGCGTCCCCGCCGCGCCAGCGGGCGAAGGCGAGCAGGGCCACATTCGCGGCGTTGAGCATGAGCTCCACGCCCATGAACTGCATGAGCAGCGTGCGACGCAGCAGCACCGTGGCGAGGCCGATGAGGAAGAGCAACAGGGCCACCGCGATGTAGCCCTGGAGCGCGCCGGAAAGGAGTGACGCCATCACAGCTCCTTTTTGACCAGGACGACCGCGCCGACCATCGCCGCGAGCAACAGGAGGCCGATGGCTTCCACCGCGAGGAGGTGGCTGCTGAAGAGCGACGCGCCGACGGCTTCGAGCGTGATGGGCGTCGTGGGCGTGGCAGCGGCGTTCAAGGCCACGAGCGCCGGGGAGGCCAGCACGAGCGAGATCGCGCCCACGCCCAGCAGGGCCGTGAGCGCCACGCTCGCCCAGCGCTGGATGGGCCGGGCCTTCTCGGCGGGTTCCTCCTCGTGGCGGTTGAGCAGCATGATGACGAAGAGCACCAGCACGAGGATCGCCCCGGCGTAGACGATGATCTGGAGCGCCCCGGCCACCGGATTGCCCAGCAGCACGAAGAGCCCGGCGACGCCAATGAAGGCCAGCGCGAGGCAGAGGCCCGCCTGGATGGCGTTCTTCTGCAGCAGCATCAGCACGGCGCCCAGGAGGGTGATCAGCGCGAAGACGGCGAACACGGGCCCTCCCCTAGAGCGCCACGGCGCGGCGCGGCGTCGCGGGGGATTCGGTCTCGGCCGTGAGCGTGGCCTTGCCGTCCTTGTCCGCGTAGGTGTTGATGAGATCCCACTTCCCGAAATTCATGGCGAGCCGGTCGTAGGCCGCGACTTCGTAGGTGTCGCGCAGCCAGATGGCGTCCTTCGGGCAGGCTTCCTCGCACATGCCGCAGTAGATGCAGCGCAGCATGTCAATTTTGAACTGGGCGGGGCGCTTCTCCTCGAAGCCTTGGGTGAAGGTGAGCTCGCTGAACTCCTCGGCCTCGATGCTGATGCAGCGCGCCGGGCAGGCCTCCTGGCACATGAAGCAGGCCACGCACTTGATGGCGCCGTCCTCGAAGCGCTTCAGCTCGTGGAGGCCGCGGTAGCCCTTGGGCATGGGCTTCTTCATCTCCGGATACTGGATGGTGAAGCGCTTGCTCGTGGGCGTGGCGATCTGCTTGAGGAAATGGACGAAGGTGACGCCCATGCCCTTCGCCACGCTGATTACATAGAGGCGGTCCAGCCAGGAAAGCTCGGCCTTCTTGACGACGACTTTATGGGAGGCGACGGCCATGACTAGCCCCTCATCCGGAAAGCGATGAACAGCAGGTTCGCCATGGAGACCGGCAGCAGCTTCTTCCAGCCCAGGTTCATCAGCTGGTCGTAGCGGAAGCGCGGCAGCGTCCAGCGCACCCAGATGAAGACCAGGCTCGTGGCGATCATCTTGGCGAGGAAGACGGCGAAGGTGAGCAGCACCGGGAGCTGGCTTTGATCGGCCATGAAGGGCAGGCGCCAGCCGCCGAAGTACAGCGTCACGATGAGCGCCGAGGCGCCGATGATGTGGACATATTCCGTGAGGCCCATGAGGCCGAACTTCATGGAGCCGTATTCCGTGTGGAAGCCCGAGACGATTTCCGATTCGCCTTCGGCGAAGTCGAAGGGCAGGCGGTTGGCCTCGGCGAACATGCACACGAAGAAGACGAGGAAGCCGAGGGGCTGCCGCCACACGAACCAGCCATGGGCCTGCTCCGCGACGATCTGGTGGGGATCGTAGCCCCCCGTCGCCATGAAGACCGCCAGCAGCGCGAGGCCGAGGCCGATCTCGTAGCTCACCATCTGGGCCGAGGCCCGCATCCCGCCGAGGATGGACCACTTGTTGTTGCTGCTCCAGGCCGCCACCAGCACGCCGTAGACCGCCATGGAGCCCACGGCCATGGGCAGCAGCATCCCCATGCCGTTGCCCGGGTCCAGCAGGCTGAAGTGGAAGGTCGCGCCGCCGGACACGAAGTCCCGGCCCAGGGGGATGACCGCGAGGCCCAGCATGGCCGGGATGAAGGCCAGGGCCGGGGCGAGCCAGAAGAGCACCTTGTTGGCGCCTTCGGGCCGCAGGTCTTCCTTGAAGAAGAACTTGAGGCCATCCGCCAGGGGCTGCACGAGCCCCATGATGCGGATCTTGCCGAAGAGCGCCACGCGGTTGGGGCCGATGCGGTCCTGCATCATGGCCGCCCCCCGCCGCTCCGCCCAGGTGAGGATGGGGCCGAGTCCCATGGGAATGCCGAAGGCCAGCAGCACCTTCACCCCGATCCAGAAGGTCGCGGGCGACAGGTGCAACAGGCGGGCGAAGGATTCCATAGGCCAGGCTTCCCGAAGGTGAGGGCGAACGCAGGGCTCGCGCGGGAGCCCAACCCTATGAAGTTATCAGGCCCTGCGGGGCCGGGCTAGGCCAGCACAAGCAGGCCGGAGGCAGGATCCCGGAGAAAGGACGCGATGGTCGGGCCTCCTCTCAGCAGTGCCTGGAGGGACTCGTCCGTGGTGCAATTCCCGATCCTCAGCCAGATGACCTTGGGAGGGGCGCCGCGCAGCGCGGATAGGTCTGAAAAATCCGAGTCCTTGGTGACGATGCAAAAGGCATGTTCTTTCGCGTAGGCCCACACCTGCGCGTCATCCGCGCGAGCGAGCCCGACCCGGGCCACATGCATCGCGCCGGGGAAGGCCCCTGCGATCGCCTCAACCAGCCTCGGCGAAAGGTTGTGGTCCAGCAGCAGCCTCACGCCGTGGCCGTGAACTGATGGCCTTCCCGGTCCGCCGCGTAGGCGAGGCAGGCGCGGATATCCTCGGCTTCCAGGTCCGGAAAGTCCTTGAGAATCTGCTCCGCCGTCATGCCCGCGGCGAGGTGGCTGAGCACATCGTAGACCGTCACCCGAAGGCCCCGAACGCAGGGCTTCCCGCCCCGCTTACCAGGCTCCAGAGTGATGCGTGAGGTGTAGGAAGCGTCCATGAAAACCTCTGGCGCCAAGTATAGGCCTAATCCCAGTTGACCTCGAAGACGCGGATACAGACAGGCGAACTTCACGAACTCCAGGAGATGAACATCCGTTTGCTTCCCGCCACGGGGCCGTCCTCCCGCCAGCGGATCCAGGCTGGGCGCCGCGGATGCCAGGTGAGGTATTGCCTCCTGTAACTCCGGCCACTTGTGAAGAGACCGTTATCAATGCGGAGCTGCTCGTCCCGCGCGCTGATCTCTCCAGGCACCACATACAAGTAGTCCCCGCACACCGCGAGAGGCCAGATCGGGGAGCGGCGCGGGAGGCTTCCGATGGGCTGGGCGCGTTCGTCCGGTGTTCCCCATTTGCCAGGAAGCAGGGCTGCGACCTGGGCCACCCGGAAGAGACCGTGGGGAGCCAGGACATCCCCACCATCCTGGATGCCTGCGTGGGCCGCCTCATCTCGCCAGTCCATCACGCGCCGGAGGCATTCCGTCTCAAAGTCTTCGGACACTTCCGAGAACCGCCGGTCTACCCAGCCCCAACGGCTTTGGGCGCGGTCGTAGACCAGTAGTCCCTCTTTGCTCCTCGCGTAGAAGCCGACACACCCCCAAAGGCCTTTGTTGCCCAGGTAGCGACCGAAGAAAGGACAGGGATCCATGTCCTCCGCCGTGGCCCCTGCCTCAGATCCATCCAGAAATCTCACCTGAAGGTCAGGAAGCACATTATCGGCCGTGAATCCGCCGATGCAGGCGGCAGGGTCCGGCGGCACAGGACCCTGCAACCACGCTTCCGCGAGGGCCTCGTCCTTCTCCTGGGTAGCGAAGGCGCTGATTGGCGCGACCCCGGAATTCGCGGCGTCCACCTTCACCATGGGCCCCCAGCCTGGACGGTCTTTTCGCACCGCGCTCGAGGCCATCGCCACCAGCATCAGGAAGGCCGCGAGCACAGCTCCGAACAGCCGCAGGATCATCAGAAATCGCCGATCTGGATCAGGATCCGCTTGCTGCCCGGCACGGGCCCGTCCTCCCGCCAACGGATCCAGACGGGTTGGCGCGGATGCCAGGTGAGGTAAAGCGGTGGAGAAGCGTCATAGACAATTGGTTTCTGGATGAGCGAATCCCGGGGACTGATTTCACCTGGGACCACGAGGATAAAGTCACCATCCACCGCAAGAGGCCAGATCGGAGAGGGCGGCGCGAGGCTTCCGCTGGGCGCCCCGGCCTTCCCATCAAGACCACCGCTATACCGATAGGTGGGCGCAGCCTGGTCCCAAGGAATCCACATGTAGGAGTAGTGAAAGGATGGTGAATCTCCGCCATCTTGAATTCCCTCGTTCATCGCCTCATCCCGCAGGCTCAAGACGGTCTGAATGAAAGATGTCTCGACATCGTCGAAATCGTCTCGTGCCACCCACCCCCAAGCCCTTCTGGCGCGGTCGTAGACGAGCAGCCCTCCCTGGGTATGCGCGTAGACGCGCACGCTTATGTAGGGGATTGCGGGACCCCCTCCAGACCCAGACATCTGATCTGAATCCAGATCCCGCGCGGCCACTTTCGCGGTAGATCCATCCAGGAAGCGCACCGGAGTCTCAGGCACGAAATCGTCAGCCGAAAACACGCCGATACACGCGCGCGGGTCCGGTGGTGCGGACGATCGAAGCCATGCGCTCGCAAGGGCTTCGCCCTTCTCCTGCTCTTTGAAATTCTCAAGGGGCTGGATCCAGGGATTCCACAGATTCACTCTCACTCTCGGGCCCCAAGCCGGTCGGTCCTGCCTCATCGGACTCGAGGCCATCGCCATCAGCATCAGGAAGGCCGCGAGCACAGCTCCGAACAGCCGCGTGATCATCAGAAATCACCGATCTGGATCAGGATCCGCTTGCTGCCCGGCACGGGCCCGTCCTCCCGCCAGCGGATCCAGACGGGATGGTGCGGATGCCAGGAGTTGTAGCCTTGAGAGGAGAGATCGTCAGGGCCCGGCATCCGGAATAGCTCCGAATTCCTGGGACTCGCCTCGCCTGGAACCACCAGGAGGTCGTCGCCAATGATCGCGACAGGCCAGATCGGCGAGCCCGCGCCCAGGTTTCCGTCTGATGAGGCGAGCCGGCCGTAATAATTTTTTGAAAGGCGGTTGAAGGGGAGGGGCTGAGGCCCGACCCTTGCGATGGACCCAGGGCCATCGCCGCCATCCGGAATGCCCTCCACCACCGCGACCTCGTGGAAGGATAGGCTCTTCTGCACAAGATCCAATTCCACATCGCGCAGGCAGTTTCCCCACGCTTCCCGGGGGAAAGGTATCCATCCCCAGCGTTTGCCCGCATGGTCGTAGACCAGAAGGCCCTGGTCTGAGAGCCCATATCCTGCGACATCTCGCGCTCCGGCCCCGATGGAAATCATGTGGGAGGAGAAGGGGGAGGCGTCCAGATCCGTGACTGTCACTTTGGCTTCGCCTCCATCCTCCAGGCGCAACCGGCACTGATCGTATTGGGATTGGAAGCAGGAATACCCGAACACACTGGCCTGCGGATCGGGCGGAGCTCCCGCCTTCAGCCAAGCCTTCACGAGCGACTCGCCCTTCTCCTGCTCCTGGAAATCCAGCAGCGGCGGAATCCCCTGGTCCATGAGGTGATCCAGCCTGACGAGGGGCCCTGGCCGGGGCAGATCCTTCCGCAGCACGCTCGACGCCGTCAAGGCGAGCAGCAGAAGGATCGCGGCGAGGCCGCTTGAAAGCCGCAGGAGCATCAGGCACCAGAAGGATCGGGATACCTCAACCTAGGCCACTTCACGATCCTTGTGCCAGCGATGTGTCACGCGCCTGGCTTCGCCTCCACCTTGGCCCAGGAATCCTTCAGGCTCACGGTGCGGTTGAAGACGGGGGCGCCGGGCCTCAAGGACGACTCCATATCAGGGTCCGCTTGCTTCCCGGCACGGGGCCGTCCTCTCGCCAGCGGATCCAGACGGTCTGGTGCGGGTGCCAGGAGATGTATTGCGGCGAAGGTCCGTCGTAGACAGGGTAGCGGAGGGAGAGCCAACCGCTTCTTACACTGTGTTCGCCGGGGGCCACCAGCAAGAAATCACCATCCATGGCCAGGGGCCAGATCGGCATCCCACGGTTGAGGATTCCTTCGGAGGGACCGCCTGGTTCGCGATAGCACGGCAGGGCCTGGTTCCCCACTCGGAATTTGCTGTCGTAACCGTCTCCGCCATCGGGAACGCCTTCCGTCACCGCCTCCTCCCGCGCGCTGAGAATCCGCTCCAATAGGTTCGACTCAACATCGTCGAGATACAGCCCAGTGAGGTTTGAAGGGACCGTTACCCACCCCCACCGCTTGCCCACCTGGTCGTAGACCAGCACCTCACCGCCGGAAAACCCATACCCGGCGATGTCCGCGTTGATGCCTCCCAACCCCTCAGGGTGGTCCATGAAGGGGCAGTCATCCAGATCCTCCCCGCTTACTTCGGCTTCCGTTCTGCCCTCGAAGCGCACGCGGACCGGCATGATCCTGAAATCGAGGATATTGAGCCCGAATGCACAGGCCCGAGGATCCGGCGGGAGCGTGCTCTTCAGCCAGGCGCGGACCAACGGCTCCCCTTTCTCCTGCTCCTGAAAGTTCTGGAGGGGCGGAATCCACGGACCTCGGAGGTTCACCGTGATCAAGGGGCCAGGTACGGGCCGGTCGCCACGATCCCGGACGGAGGCAGTGGCCACCAGTAGAAGAAAGGCCGCGAACAAACCGCCGAACAGCCGAAGGATCATCAGGCACCCGAAAAGGACTGGCTCAACCTAAGCCCGGAAGCGCGGTGCTGTGCCAGCGTTGCGTCACGGAGTCGAGGTCTTTGCCTCCACCTTGGCCCAGGAATCCTTCAGGCTCACGGTGCGGTTGAAGACGGGGGCGCCGGGCTTGGCGTCGGGGTCGGCGCAGAAGTAGCCGAGGCGCTCGAACTGGAAGCGGTCGCCGGGCTTCGCGTCGGCGAGGCTGGGCTCCAGGCGGGCCTCAGTGAGCACTTCGAGCGAGGCCGGATTCAGCGTGCCGCGCCAGTCGCCGCCTTCGGGCACATCCATCGGATCCTCGGCGGTGAAGAGGCGGTCGTAAAGGCGCACTTCGGCCTTCACGGCGTGGGCGGCGCTGACCCAGTGGAGGGTGCCCCTCACCTTGCGGCCATCCGGCGCGTCACCGCCCAGCGAGGCGGGATCCCAGGCGCAGCACAGCTCGATGACTTGGCCGTCCGCGTCCTTGACGACCTCTTCGCAGCGGATGAGGCAGGCGCCCTTGAGGCGCACCTCCGCGCCCGGCGCGAGGCGGAACCACTTCTTGGGCG
>CAZKIM010000018.1:0-13346 GCA_964552855.1 uncultured Solibacteraceae bacterium
ACGCTTTCCCCTTCCTGGATCCAGGGCGTGGCGGGATCGAAGGTCGGCGGGTGCTGACGCAACAGCCTCATCCGGCGGAGGCCTCTTCCGGCGCGCCTTCGGGAGCGCCCTCGCGGGAGCGGACCTTCTGGACGATGTGGTGGGTGAGCAGGTCCAGGGCCGTGAGGTTCTCCACGCCCATGGGCACGATGAGATCCGCCCAGCGCTTGCTGGGTTCGACGAACTCCAGGTGCATGGGGCGAACGCTCTGCTCGTACTGCTCCATGACGCTTTCCAGGGTGCGGCCCCGCTCGGCGGTGTCCCGGCGGATGCGGCGGAGCATGCGGATGTCCGCGTCCGCGTCCACGAAGACCTTCACATCCAAGTGCTCCCGGAGCTCCTTCAGCGCGAAGAGCAGCAGGCCTTCCAGGATCACCACCTGGCCGGGCTGGATGGGGTCTTCCCAGCCGGTGCGGTCGGAAAGCGTGAAGTCGTAGCGAGGCTTGCGGATGGGTTCGCCCGCGTGCAGGGCGCGCAGGTGCGAGGCCATCAATTCCAGGTCGAAGGCATCGGGGTGGTCCCAGTTGATGGCCTTGCCGCCAAAGCGCTCCGCCACCACATCCATGGGCGCGTAGTAGGCATCCATGTCCAGCAGCAGCGCCTGCGCGCCGCGCCGCCGGATGCGGCGGACGAGTTCCACCGCCACCGAGGTCTTGCCGCTGCCGGATCCCCCGACGATGCCCACCAGCCAGGGGCGCTCCGCCATGGCCAACCTCCGCAGAAATCCTAGCCTGAATCGCCTTCCGAGGATGGCCCCGGCCTGATAGGCTCGGGCCATGCGCTCCCGCCTCATGCCGATTTTCCTGCTGGGAACCCTTCTGGCTTGTCAGCCCGACCAGGATCCCCGCCTCCCCCAGAGCCTTTACGATGAGGGACGCAAGTTGAGCGTGGCGGGGAAAGGCCCTGAGGCCCGGGCGCTCTGGAACGACCTCATCGCCCGCTATCCCGGCAGCGACGCGGCCCAGCAGGCGAAGAAGGACCTCTTCTTCGTCAACGCCATGATCGAGCGGGATCAGAACGAGAAGCAGCGCGCCACCCGCGCGGCCCTGGGCAAGATCCTCGGCGCCCTCGCGCGCTACAAGGAAAAGCACGGCGAGTATCCGGTGAGCCTCAATGACCTGATGCCGGACTATCTGGATCAGGTGCCCCAAGCCTCCTGGAACCACCCGTTCTTCTACCGCGCCTATGTGGGACAGCCCATCGTGAGCATCACGCCCAAGCGCGGCCCCGCGCGCCAGCTCTTCAACACCAAGCTGGATCACTACGATCTGGCCTCACTCGGCACCGATCTCGCTCCTGGTGGGGATGGCCTCGCCAAGGATCTGCTCTTCCACGACGGCGAATCGGTGGACACGGCCGGTTTCGATCCGATCCCTCAGCCTCAGCCGTTCCGGCCTTAGGGCTTCGTGCTCTTGAAGAAGGCCCAGGCTTCTTCGGCGCTTTCAAAATCGTGGTTCTGCTTGCCGGTGAAAGCGCGGTAGACCATGCCGTAGGGGTACGCCAGCGTCGGTTCGGCGTGACCGCCGCCTTCGATGCGGATGAATTCCACCTGCTTGGCGCCAGATCCCCAAACCACCTTCTCCGCCCGCGTGGGATCGCCCTTGTCCAGATGGGGAAAGATCGTCTCAACAGGTTGAACCTGATCCACGCCATCCGCCTTGCGCCAGAAATCCACCGTCTGCTGGGCACTGGCGACGCCCCCGCGCAGCTTCTTGAAGAAGTGCACCTGCCCGCCGCCGAAGGGCACCAGCGGATCCGCCGTGCCCTCGATGAGCAGCGCCGGAATGGGACGCGGCGAGGAAGGCCCGCAGAGGCCGCCATCCAAGGTCATCAACCCGCACACCGCGCAGAAGGCGGCGGGCGCAGGTTCCAACTGCAACGCGAGGCGCAGCGTCATCATCGCCCCATTGGACATCCCCATGAGATAGACGCGCTTCGGATCCGCATGGGCCTCACGCACCAACCGCCCCACCACCGCCTTCACGAAGCCCACATCGTCCGTCTTTGGATTGCCCGAAGCGTCGCCCCGGCAATCGTTCCAGCCCGTGTGGCCATCCGGTCCCTTCACGCCATCCAGCGCGGCGACGATCACGCCTTCCCGGGCGGAGATGGCGTTCCACGCCGCCAAGGGGCCTTGAGTGAAGGCCTGCTTGGCGCTGCCCATGTGGCCGTGCAGCAGGATCACGAGCGGACGCGGGCCGGAGGCATCGGGCTGGAGCAACAGGTAGGTCCGCGCGCCGTCCGCCGTCTGAATGCTTTTGGGGATGGGCGCGGCCGCCATCATGGACACCGCCACGCAGGCGCCGAGCCACCGCTTCATGGGAACCTCCGCCTGAAGAGAGCGCGGGCTAGTCGTTCCGGTTGAGGCCTTACTTCACGCCCCAATCGAGGATCACCTTGCCGCTTTGGCCGGACCGCATGGCGTCGAAGCCCTTCTGGAAGTCATCAATGCCGAAGCGGTGCGTGATGATGGGCGACAGGTCCAGACCGCTCTGGAGCAGCGCGACCATCTTGTACCAGGTCTCGAACATCTCGCGGCCATAGACGCCCTTGAGCACAAGCCCCTTGAAGATGACCTGGCTCCAATCAATGGCCTGCTCGCCGGGCATGATGCCGAGCATGGCGATCTTGCCGCCATGGTTGATGGTGTCGAGCATCTGGCGGAAGGCGCGCGGGTTGCCGCTCATCTCCAGGCCCACATCGAAGCCCTCGGTCATGCCGAGATCCTTCATGACGGCCTTCAGGTCCTGCTTCGAGACATCCACGGCGGCCGTCGCGCCCATCTTCTTCGCCAGCGACAGCCGGTACTCGTTCACATCCGTGATGACCACATGGCGGGCGCCCACATGCTTCGCCACCGCCGCCGCCATGATGCCGATAGGCCCCGCGCCCGTGATGAGCACATCCTCGCCCACGAGATCGAAGCTGAGGGCCGTATGCACCGCGTTGCCGAAGGGGTCGAAGATGGCCGCCAGCTCGTCGGGGATGTTGTCCGGGATCTTGTAGGCGTTCTCCGCCGGGATCACGAGGTATTCCGCGAAGGAGCCCGGCCGGTTCACGCCCACGCCCACCGTGTTGCGGCAGAGGTGGCGCTTGCCCGCGCGGCAGTTGCGGCAGAAGCCGCAGGTGAGGTGCCCTTCCCCGCTCACGCGATCGCCGGGCTTGAAGGCCTCCACTTCCGCGCCGACAGCATCCACCACGCCGAAATACTCGTGCCCCACCACCATGGGCACGGGAATCGTCTTCTGGCTCCATTCGTCCCAGTTGTAGATATGGACATCCGTCCCGCAGATGGCCGACTTCTGGATGCGGATGCGAACTTCGTGCACGCCCAGCTCCGGCTTCGGCGCGTCCGAGGTGATCCAAATGCCTTCTTCCGCCTTGGACTTGATGAGGGCTTTCATGGGTGTCTCCGAACAGGCCATTTCACCACGAAGGCGCGAAGACACGAAGTGGTTGCGCTGTGACCACAAACGCCTATCCTGGTGGCATGGAGAGACCATGAGCCGCACACCCCAGCTTGAAGAAGTCCCCCTTCGGGAAGCCAAAGCCAACCTGAGCCAGCTCACCAAGCTGGCGAAGGGTGGGCAGCGCGTGGTCATCACGAACCACGGCACGCCCATCGCGGACCTTGTGCCGCATGGTCAGGGAGAGGTCGCAGTCGTCCATCTCAAGCGGCCCGGCCCCCTGCCCAAACCCGTGAAGTTGAAGGGCAAAGGGCCGGGCGCCTCCGACCTGATGCTTATGGACCGCGAAGGCTGATATGGCGGCGAAGCGATCGAAGGCCGCCTGCTACCTCGACACCTCCGCCCTCCTGAAGCTGCTGGTGGACGAACCGGGCAGCGCGGTGGTGCAGGCAGTTGCGAAAAGCGCCAGCGTCCTCCTGTGTAGCCGCCTGGGCCACACCGAAGCCGCCGTCAGCCTGGCGCGCATGGCTCACCTGGACCGCCTCGCCGCCGCCGACTTACCACATCTGCTTGGCACCCTTGATGATTTCTGGGACCAATCCATCCAAGAAATCCCCTTGTCCGACGAAGTGCTGGAGCAGGCCCGGAACCTCGCTCAGCGCTTTCCCCTGCGCACCTACGACGCCATCCACCTCGCCTCTGCCCGCGAAGCGCGGTTGATGCTTCGAACCGTGTCCGAAGGGGAGATGTCGTTCCTGGCTTTTGACAAGAACCTCATCACGGCGGCAAAGGCATTGTCCTTCGCTGCCCCTGATTAATCGCGATTCGCGCAAATTCGCATCATTCG
Organism: uncultured Solibacteraceae bacterium; assembly: GCA_964552855.1. Taxonomy (GTDB): domain Bacteria; phylum Acidobacteriota; class Holophagae; order Holophagales; family Holophagaceae; genus JAFDVN01. The sequence goes on from CAZKIM010000018.1 coordinate 4,294, forward strand.
CGGTTGCTGATTATTTGATGACACCAAGCTCTCGTCCCACCTTCGCGAAGGCGGCGATGGCCTGATCCAGGTCGGCGGTCGTGTGGGCGGCGCTCATCTGGGTGCGGATGCGGGCCTGGCCTTTGGGCACGACCGGGAAGAAGAATCCAATCACATAGACGCCTTCGTCCAGCAGCTTCGTCGCGAAGGCCTGCGCCAGGGGTGCGTCGTGGAGCATGACGGGGATGATGGGGTGTGCACCGGGCAGCAGTTCGAAGCCGAGCTTCGTCATTTCCGCGCGGAAGTGCTTGGCGTTGGCCCGCAGGCGTTCGCGCAGCTCCGCGCCCTGCCCCAGCAACTCCAGGGCCTTGAGGCTTGCGGCCGCGATGGCGGGCATGAGCGTGTTGGAGAAGAGGTAGGGCCGCGCCTTCTGGCGCAGCATCTCGACCATCGCCTTCGACCCTGCGACATAACCGCCGCTGGCGCCGCCCAGGGCCTTGCCCAGCGTGCCGGTCATGAGATCCACGCGGCCCATGACGCCGTGATGCTCGTGCGTGCCGCGGCCGTTGGCGCCCGTGAAACCCACGGCATGGCTGTCGTCAATCATCAACAGGGCGCCGTGCTTCTCCTTGAGCGCGACGATCTCCGGCAGCTTGGCGATGTAGCCGTCCATGCTGAAGACGCCGTCGGTGACGACGAGGATGAAGCGCGCGCCGGCGGCCTTGGCCTCCAGCAGCTTGGCCTCCAGGTCCGCCATGTCGCTGTTGGCGTAGCGGTAGCGCTTGGCCTTGCAGAGGCGGATGCCGTCAATGATGGAGGCGTGGTTGAGCGAATCGGAAATGATCGCGTCCTCCTCGCCCAGCAGGCCTTCAAAGACGCCGCCGTTGGCGTCGAAACAGCTGGAGAAGAGAATGGTGTCCTCGAAGCCGAGGAAGGCGCTGAGCTTGGCCTCCAACTCCTTGTGCAGGTCTTGGGTGCCGCAGATGAAGCGCACCGAGGACAGGCCGAAGCCGCGAGCGTCGAGCGCGGACTTGGCCGCTTCGATGAGCGCCGGGTGATCCGACAGCCCCAGGTAGTTGTTCGCGCAGAGGTTGATGACCTTCCGTCCGTTGGCCTCCACCCGCGCGTTCTGCGGGCTCGTCATCACCCGTTCGGATTTGAAGAGCCCCTGCTCCTTCAGCGAATCGAGCGTGGCGCGGAGATGGTCATTGAAGGTGGTCATGGCTTCCCCTGAAACCGATTCATCATTTTGATGGCCATGCAGGCCGCGCCGAAGCCGTTGTCAATGTTCACGACGGCGATGCCGGGGCTGCAGGACGAAATCATGGACATGAGCGCCACGCGTCCGCCCTCGCTCACGCCGGCGCCCACGCTCGTGGGCACAGCGATGAGGGGCGAATCCACGAGCCCTGCGACGACGCTGGGCAGCGCGCCCTCCATGCCCGCGCAGACGATGAGGACGGGGCAGGCCTTCACTTCAGGAAGAATCGCCTGGAGACGGTGGAGGCCCGCCACGCCCACATCGAAGAAGGCCTTGGCCGGGTAGCCGAGCGCGGCCAGCGTCGCCCGAGCCTCGGAGGCCACCGGGATGTCCCCTGTGCCCGCCGTGATGACGCCCACCGGCGGAAGGTCGCGCAGGCTCTTCGGAGCCCGAACGGCCGTGCGGCTCACGCGATCCACCGGGGCGAGCGGTTCCACCGCGTCCATCTGCTCCGTCGTAAGCCGCGTCGCGAAGCGCAGGCCGTCGCCTTCGCTGAAGAGCTTCACCAAATGCTCAATGGTCTTCCCCGGACCAAACACGACTTCAGGGATGCCCGTGCGGCTTTCGCGATCGTGGTCCCAGCGGATGTCAGGATTCATGAAACGGACTCCGACGCGATCTTCTTCGACAAGCTGCCGCTCTGGACGCCCCCCAGGTCCACCGCGACGAAGCGGAACCCCGCGCGCCAGGCGGCGCGTTCCAGTTCCGTGCGAATCGGCTCCTCGAAGCAGCGGGGGGCGAGCGCGGCGTCCAACTCGATGCGGACGACACTCTCATGCCAGCGCGCGCGGGCGGGCCAGAGTTCCTTCGACCTCAAGAAACTCTCGAGCGCCTCCACCTGCTTGAGGCGCTCGGGCGTCACTTCCGTGCCCACGGGGAAACGGCTCGCGAGGCAGGGCGCGGCGGCCTTGTCCGCGTTGGACAGGCCCCAATGACGGGCGAGGGCGCGGATGGCCGCCTTGTCGAAGCCCGCGTCCACCAAGGGGGAGACGACGCCATGCTCCTTCGCCGCCTGAAGGCCTGGGCGCACATCGCCCAGGTCTTCGATCTGCGTGCCATTCATCAGGACGCCATCCAGGCCCAGTTCCGCCGCGGCCTTTTCGGCGACGCCGTAGAGCGTGGACTTGCACCAGTAGCAGCGGTCGCCGGCATTGGCGCGGTATTCGGGCAACTCGGTCTCGCCGGTGGCCAGTTCGTCCAGCTCCGCGCCCAGCGCGCCCGCGAGCGCGTGAGCTTCCGCCCGCTCCTCGCGGGCGAGGGAAGGGCTCACCGCCAGCAGCGCCTTCGTCTCGAGGCCCGCGCGCAGGCAGGCGGCCAGCACGAGGGTGGAATCCACGCCGCCGGAGAAGCAGACGAAGGCCTTGCGACCCGCGCCCTTGGCGCGGACCGTGGCGATCAGGCGGGCCTCCAGGGCCGAGGCGTCCATCTCCCCAGTGTGGCACCATCGGTAGGAACTTCGGAGCCTTCATGCGCCGCGCCGCCCCCGTCCTCCTGCTGCTCGCTTCCGCCGCCTGTTCGCGGGGCCTCCAGAAATCCGCGGCGGAGGCCGCCATCCGCGCCAAGTACCCGGTCACGGTGCCCGTGAAGGTGCCAAGCCGCGTGTCGGCCGCGCCGGGCTCGCCCGAGGCCGCCCGCGCCCAGGCCTTCATGGACAACCTCCAGAAGACCGGTTGGTTCGACATCGAAAAGACGGACGGCAAGACCGGCAACGCGGTCTTCACCTTCACGCCGAAGCCTGGCGCGCCGGTGCAGGCCAGCGGCAACGGTTGGCTCGTGCCCGCGGCGCAAGCGGTCTTCGCGCAAGGCACCCACCACACCGAGCAGGGCGGCACGGCGAAGGTGACCTACCTGATCAAGCTCGCCAATCCCACCGCGCAATTCCAACTCTTCACCCTGCTCCACCCCACCGTCCGCATCTGCGACACCAAGCCCCGCCACGCCGTCTTCGAGAAGCAGGGCGGCGCCTGGGTGCTGACGGGCACGGATGAGACCTTCGGCAAGGCCGATTAGAACGCCCACCTCATCCCCACGCGCCATTCCCGCGGCGCGACCGGGTGCAGGTGAACATCGTCCACGCCGCCGGACGGTTCTCCGGGCAGGCGCGAGGCGTAGTAGTAGTCAATGTCGCTGGCCGGGGCGTTGAAGAGATTGAAGAGATCGAAGGTCAGCGCGAGGTGTCGCGTGGCCTGCCACTTCGCCTGGGCCTGCGCCAGGTTCGAGGCCCGGCTCTCCACGCTGCCATCCTCGATGAGGACGCGGGGGCCGAACCAGCGATCCAGCAGGCTCACCTGGATCCCGTCATCCACGCGCCAGGCAAGGCCCAGGATGGCCGCTCCCCGGATGGACTGGGGCACCGCGTCGCCGATGGCGTCGTGGACCGTGAAACGCGCGGTGGAGTAGGCCAGATCCGCGTTGAGGGTCAGCCGGTCCGTGGCGTGGACCTCGTTGCTCCATTCGATGCCATGGCGGCGGGTGGGGCGGTTCGGTGAGGTGGTGCCATCGTCGCCACCGAAGGTCAGTTCCGAATCCAGATCCAGTCGCCAGAACGCCAGCGTGGTGCGCCAGCGCGGCAGGATGGCGCTGCGGAGGCCGAACTCCTCGCCCCGCGCCTTCACCAAGGGCGTCACCGGGCTCAGCGCCGCTCCGGTGGCGGGATCCACCGAGAGGGTCGTGCCCCGCGCGTCGTTGCTGTGGAAGCCCTGACCATACGAGAGGTAGAACTCCGTCCCGCGCCAAGGTCCGACCACGAGACTCGCCTTGGGGCTCGTGATGCTGGCCCTGGACCGCCCACTGTTGAGGGCCGTATCGGATCGCACGGTCGCCTGGGCGGCGTCCTCCCTCAGGCCCAGCACCGTGCGGAACCAATCGGACCATCGGATGCGGTTTTCGAAGGTGAGACCTTCCGTGGCTTGGGTCACCTGATCGCGCATCACCGTTCCAAGCTCCTGCCGCGCCTCCGTATGCGAGAGGCCGAGCCCCGAAATGGCATCGTCGCGGACCTGGAGTCCCACCTCGTTGTCCATCGGCCGCCCCAGGAAGGACGCGCTCCAACGCTGGCTGAGGCGGAGCCCGGACACGGTTCTCCGATCGTGTTGGTGGAACTGGTCACCGTGGACGGGATCGTTGAGGAAGTAGGTGAAATCGCTGTAGAGATCCAGGGCGTAGGTGGACAGGAACGCCTCCACCCGGGTGGAGGTCCGCTCCCCCGCGTGCTGCCATGCGCCCAGAAGGGCCTGACGGCGACTCATCCCGCCATCGGTCGGATCAACCTCGCCGAACCGCGAGATGAGGCCACTGGCGATGGCCCGCTCGGGCACCTGATCGCTGCTGTTCCAGCGGCCCGAATAGGCGAGCCCGGTCACTTCGAACGCGTCTGACGCGCCGGCCCAGCTGTAGCGCACCACGCCGTTCGCCTTGCGAAAGTCATCCGGGTGGACCCACGGGCCGTCGTTGCCCATCAATTCCAGCGCCGCGAGCAGGTCGCCCTGCCCGGCTTTCATGGAGCCCGCCGCCAGGAAGCGCCGGTAGCCATCCGCGCCGAACTCCACCTGGGCCATGGGCGCGAGGGTGTGGGCATAGTCCACGCGCACGGAACCCGCCGCCGCGAAATCACCGGCGTCCGCGAAGTAGGGACCCTTCTCGTATTGGATGTCACGCACCAGTTCGGGGATGAGGAAATTCAAATCCGAGTAGCCCTGCCCGTGGGCGTTGGAGGGCAGGTTCACCGGCAGACCGGCCACGGACACGGCGAGGTCCGTGCCGTGATCCAGATCGAAACCGCGCAGGTAGTACTGATTCGCCTTGCCCTCGCCGCTGTGCTGGCTGATGAGCAGGCCCGGCACGGTCTCCAACACTTCCCCCGCGCGCAGGTACGCGCGCTCACCCAGCTTTTCGGGCGTGACAATGCCCTGGCTCGCCGTGTCCGCGATGCCCAGCAGATCGTTCAAGGGCGCGTCGAGGTCGTGGACCTTCACCGGCTCCGCATGGCCCTTGACCACGACCGAGGCGCTCGCCTCCTTGGCGGGAGGATGCGGATGCGCCTCGGGCTGCTGCGCGGCGGCGAGCAGGCAAAACGGAACCAGAAAGATGGACTGCGACCGCATGGCGTCTCCGATGGATCCGGATGAACCGGGACGCCCTACGGCCCACGCCTTCGCGAGGCCGCCATCGGAGCGTCAGATGGCTGTGTCGTGAACTTAGCGGATCAGAACTTGCTCTTCAACCACGCGATGCCCAGGGCGAGCATGGACGGCTTCCTGGGCTTGGGCCGCGACACGGGCGCGGCGCTCCAGGTGGCCCAGGCGGAGCGCAGCAGGGCCATGTCACCGGCGAAGGCGAGCTGGCCCCCCAGCAGCGCGGGGCCGGGCTCGATCTGGCCTTCCACCAGCCCGCGCACGGCGGAGTCCTCGCCCTTCAATTCAGACCCGCTGCCCCAGACCGCGTCCTTCGTGACGATGCGAAAAGGCTGCGCGAGCAGTCCGAGCCGCGCGGGCACGAGCTCCGCCAGCGGGATGCCCGAGCCATTGCCGGAAGGCCGCTTGAAGTAGCGGGGGAATTTCTGGGCGAGGCCCTGATCGCCCGAAATCTTGAGCTTGCCGCTCACGAAGGCGGTCATCGGATCCAGCGTGCCTTCGTTGAGGCCGATCCAATCCGGCGCGGCCATGGTGAGCGTCGCCTGAGCATCGGCGCGCAGGCCGGATTCAAGGCCGTAGGCGCCGTCCTTGATGACGGAGGAGTAATCACCGCCGCCTTCGCCGGTGATGTGGTAGGCCACGACCGCGCTCACGCCCGCCGCCTTCTCGGGCAGGAAGGTCGCGCTCATGCGCTGGAAGATCTCGTCCACCGTGACGGCCATGGGGCACCTCGGGCTGATGATCGCGCCAAGCGAGACGGCCTTCAACGACTACCGGCGGTCAGCCAGAATGGAGCCATGGAAGCGAACGACCGTTGCCCCTACTGTGGCCAACCGGCTGGCCGGGTCTATGTGCATGGCCATGTGCAATGCCTCGCCTGCGGGCTGAACATTGACGAATGCTGCCGCGGCGAGCAGGCCTCAGAGGGCGGCGACGAAGGCCGCTAGGACGGTTCTGAGCGAGGAGGCCGTCGCTTCGTCCAGCGATCCGTCCGGCCCGACTTTCCGACTCACGCTCGCGATGGAGACCACGGCGGAATCCGGCAGTCTCGCGCCCATGACGCGGAGGATCTCCACGAGGTTCGCCTGGGCGATGGAGGCGCCCATGAAGGAGGGGGACGCGTTGATGAGCAGGACCGGCTTATCCGTGAACTCGCCGGAGGAGACGATCCAATCCAGCGCGTTCTTGAGCGAACCCGGAACGCCATGGGCGTATTCGGGGCTGCAGATGAGGACGCCATCCGCCGCCGTGAGACGCGCGCGCAGATCCGCCACAGGGGCGGGCGCGGGATCCCCGTCGAGATCCGGGTTGAAGTGGGGCAGATCCGCCATGCCTTCGTAGAGGCTCACGACGGCGCCTTCCGGAATCAGGTTCGTCGCGGCCCGCAGGAGCGCCGTGTTGAACGAGCGCCCTCGCAGACTGCCGGAGATGGCGAAGAGTCGCACGAAGCCCGCTTGAGGAATCAGGCCTTGGCGAAGATGTCCATCACCTCGTGCAGGAGCTTGATGGCGTCCTTCTTCGGGCGCTGGAAGGCGTTGCGGCCCATGATGGAGCCGAAGGCGCCGCCCTTGGCCAGCTCGGAGACTTCCTTGAGCACTTCTTCGGTGCCCTTGGCTTCGCCGCCGCTGAAGATGATGATGCGGCGGCCGTTGAAGGCGCTGCGCACCACTTCCTTCACGCGATCGGAAAGCGTCTCGATGGGGATGCCCGCCTTTTCGAAGGCCGCGGCGGCTTCCTTGACCTCAAGGTGCTTCTTGGGCGGCTTCACCTTGATGATGTGCGCGCCGAGCTGGGCCGCGATCTGAGCGGCGTAACCCGCCACATCCACAGCGGTCTCGCCATCCTTGCTGAGGCCCGCGCCGCGGGGGTAGGCCCACAGCACGGTCGGAAGGCCCACGGCCTTGGCTTCGAGAATCAGCTCGCGCAAGTTCTCGTACTGGATGTTCCGGTCGCCGCTGCCGGGATAGATGGTGTAGCCGATGGCCGCGCACCCTAGCCGGAGCGCGTCCTCCACCGAGCCGGTGATGGCCGAGCAGGGCTCGTGGCCCTTGCTCAGGATGTCGCTGTTGTTCAATTTCAGGATGAGGGGGATGTCGCCCGCGTAGTCGCTGGCCACATGCTCGATGAAGCCCAGCGGCGCCGCGTAGGCGTTGCAGCCGCTCTCAATGGCCAATTCGATGTGATAGCGCGGGTCATAGCCGCCGGGGTTCGGCGCGAAGGAGCGCGCGGGGCCGTGCTCGAAGCCCTGGTCCACCGGCAGAATCACGAACTTGCCGGTGCCCGCCAGGCGGCCGGTGTTCATCATGCGCGCGAGATTGGCCTTCACGCCGGGATTCTCCGACGAGTACCAGGACAGGATTTCCTTCACGCGGGCCGTCGCCATCGTTCACCTCGAGGATCCAATCCTCCATGGTAGCCCAGGCGGGCCGCAAGCCCGAGCCTGGATCCCGCCGGGAGGTGTAATCTTGAAGGGTTATGAGCGCCCTGCACCGGCTCATCCACGACTGGAACGCCGGCGGCGAGGACGGCGGGCGCATCCCCATGCTCAACGACGAAACCCTGCGGGATGGCCTCCAGAGCCCCTCCGCCCTGGACCCGTCCATCGCCGCCAAACGCGACCTGCTCCACCGCCTCGCCCGGCTGGGCGTGGATGCCATTGACCTGGGCATGCCCGGCGCGGGGCCCAAGGCCGTCTCCGCCGTGAAGGCGCTGCTCACGGAAATCCGGGATCAGGGGTTGCCGCTCTATCCCAACGCCGCGGTCCGGACGGTGGAAGACGATCTGCGCCAGGTCGCGGAAATCCAGCAGCGCGTCGGGCTTCCCCTTGAAGCGGGTGCCTTCGTGGGCTCCAGCCCGGTTCGCATGGATGTGGAGGGTTGGGACCTGGCCTTCGTCGTGGACACGGTGCGCAGGGCGGTCGCGTTCTGCCGGAAGGAACAGGTGCCCGTGATGATGGTCACGGAGGACACCACCCGTGCCCAGCCGGAAGTCATCTCCGCGATCTACAAAGCCGCGCTGGAGGAAGGCGCCCAATCCATCTGCCTCTCGGACACCTGCGGCCACGCGACGCCCCAGGGCGTGCGCAACCTCGTGCGGTTCACGAAAGAGACGCTCCTCAAGGACCATCCCAAGGTGCGCCTGGACTGGCACGGCCACAACGACCGCGGTCTCGGCGTCGCCAACGCCATCGCCGCCTTCGAGGCCGGCGCGGACCGCATCCACGGGTCCATCCTCGGCATCGGCGAACGCTGCGGCAATGTGGCCATGGACCAGCTCATGGTGAACCTCATGCTCATGGGCCACTGGACCGGTGATCTGTCCGACCTGCCCGCCCTCGCCGATCGCGTGGCCGAGTTGGTGGGCTACGAGATCCCCGCGAACTACCCGCTCCTGGGTCGGGACGCGTTCCGCACGGGCACGGGCGTCCACGCCGCGGCCATCGTGAAGGCCCTGCGGCGCGGCGACAAGGCGCTTGCGGACGCCGTCTACTCCGGCGTGCCCGCGGCCCTCGTGAACCGACGCCAGGAGATCGTCATCGGCCCCATGGCCGGCCACAGCAATGTCGTCTACTGGCTCGAGATGAACGGCTTCGATGTGAACCCCGAGCGCGTGGAGCGCATCCTCGGCCTCGCCAAGAAGAGCGACCACATCCTCAGCGAGGATGAGATCCGGGCGGCGAT
>CAZKIM010000018.1:13446-24208 GCA_964552855.1 uncultured Solibacteraceae bacterium
GGCCCCATGAAAGACCGCGAAATCGTCGAGCAGGTGAAGGACGCGACGGATCTGGTCGCGCTCGTGGGGCAGGCGGTGAAGCTCAAGAAGAGCGGCGCGGCGTGGAGCGGGCTGTGTCCTTTCCATTCGGAGCGCTCGCCGAGCTTCCAGGTGGTGCCTCAGCGGGGCTTCTACCACTGCTTCGGCTGCGGCAAGCATGGCGACGCCTTCAGCTGGGTGATGGAGCGGGAAGGTCTCAGTTTCCCCGAGGCACTGGATCTGCTGGCGCGTCAGGCGGGTATCGCCCTTCCGGAACGGCGCGAGCGGCCCAAGGAAGTCCTCGATCACGAAGAGCGGCTCCGCACCGTGCTGGACGCGGCCCAGACCTTCTACCAGCAAGAGCTTGCTCGCAACGAAGCCGCGCTCGCCTACTTGAAGAACCGCGGCATCACGGAAACCTTCGCGAAGGAGGCCGGATTCGGCGCGGCGCCGGATGCCTGGGACAAGCTGGTGAACCACCTCCGCCGCCTGGACATCAGCGCCGATCTCATCGAACAGGCGGGCCTCGCCTCCCGCAGCGAACGCGGCACGCAAATGGATTTCCTCCGCAACCGCCTCACCATCCCCATCCACGACGCCCGTGGGCGCCTCGTGGCCTTCGGCGGCCGCGTGCTTGGCGATGAAAAACCCAAGTACCTGAACACCCGCGAGACGGCGCTCTTCAAGAAGGGCGCGACGCTTTTCGGCATGCATCGGGCCAAGGGCGCGTTGCGCGACGGGGCCCTGGTGGTGGAAGGCTACTTCGATGTGCTCCAGCTCCAGCAGGAGGGCCTGGCCGGCGTCGTCGCGCCGCTGGGAACGGCGCTCACCGAAGATCACCTGCACCAGGTCCACCGCTTCACCAAGCGGCTGGTCCTCTGCTTCGATGGCGATGCCGCGGGGCGGCGCGCCATGGAGAAGAGCCTGCGCCTCTCCCTGCCCATGGGCTTCGAAGTGCGCCTGCTGGAACTGCCATCCGGGGAGGATCCCGACACCTGGTGCATGAAGATCGGCGCGCAGGCCTTCGCCGACCTACTCCGCAAAGCGCCGGATTGGGCGAGCTTCGTCATTGACCGCGCGATGGAGGGCAAGGACGCACGCCGCGTCACCGAACGCATGGAGGCCTTCCGCGAGCTTCAAGCCTTCCTGCCACACCTGCCCAACGCACCGGAAACCCGCGAGCTGCTGGCGAGCCTGGCCCACCAGCTTCAGGTGCCGATGAGCGAGCTGGACCGAGTCCGAAAGGGCGCTCAGGAAACCAGGATCGCCTTGCCTTCGCCCCCGCCAAGCCCGCGTCCCGCCCTGGATGAAGCCGTGCGCGCCCTTCTGCTGCTTTGCCGGGCCGGCCACCTGGGGCGGGTCCAGGCGGCTCCCCCGGCGTGGTGGGAAGGCCTTGAAGGCGCGCCCGTGCTCCAGTCCCTCTTGGACGCCGAAGGGGAGGAGGATGCCCTTCCCTCCGAACTGCTGGCCCTGATCCGCGGCCTGGAAGCCCAAGTCTCCCGCCGCGACGAGCTGGACGCCGCCCTGGACCCGGATCCCGTGCTCGGACGGGTGGAATCCCAGTTCGTGGATCGCGAAATCCGGACGCTCCAGCGGCAACTTCAGGAACCGAGGGTTTTAGCCGACAAGGAAGTGCAGGGGCGCCTGGAAGCCCGCCTTTCCGGACTGTTGGCCCGCAAGAGCCAATTGGCCCGTCAATTGCGTGTCTCCCGTTAGCATCCTCCTGACAATCCAGCCCTTGCGCGATGGCGCAAACATTCCATACTGAATGGTTCCGGCCCGAACCCACACTGGTCTTAGTGTGTCCGGGCGTGTCCGGCGGCCTCTCCACCTGTGCAGCCTTCCGGTTTCCCTTGTTGAGGATTGAATGCAGCTGACGCTCTCCCGTGACGCCTACTACGAACACACCAAGGCGCTCATCTCCCTCGCCAAATCCCGCGGTTACCTCCTCTTCGACGAGCTGAACAGCTTCCTCCCCGCCTCGGCCTCCAGCCCGGCGGATCTTGAGGCTGCGATGGCTCTGCTCGGCCGTCTCGGCATCGGCACCGGCGCGACGCCGGAGGCCGCGCTTGCCGCGCGGGCGCAGCTGGAGCCTGAATTCATCGCGCCCGAGCATCCCGTCAAAGCCGCCAAGGAAGACGGGGATGTGGACATTGATAGCCAGGACAGCGACAAGTACAACGATCCCGTCCGCATGTACCTCAAGGAGATGGGCACGGTGCCCCTCCTCAAGCGCGAGGACGAGGTCGAGATCGCCAAGCGCATCGAGATCGGCGTGCGCAGCGTCATGCGCGCCCTCTCCCGCTCCCGCCTCGCCGTGGGCCTGCTCATTGACATCGGCAAGATGCTCAAGGAGAACCCCGGCAAGATCCGCGAAGTCGTCGGCCTTTCCGACGAGGTGGACGAGGACGAGGACGCCGAAAGCACGAGCGCGACCCAGCATGTCCATCACCAGTTCGAGAAGCTGCTGGTCTACGACCAGGCGCTCCAGGAGCTGCTGGACCTGAAGAAGCTCGTGGACGCGGGCGAAAAGACCCTGCCCAAGAAGCGCAAGATCGAGCGCGAGATCCTGCGCGCCCGGGGCCGCGTCGCGCGCCAGGTCCGCAAGCTCGGCCTCAACAGCCTCGCCGTCACCCGCCTCATTGACAAGATCACGGCCCAGCACGCTCAAGTGATGGCCGGCGAGCGCAAGCTCCGCGAACTGAAGGACCGCCTGAAGAACCCCGCCTTCGCCAAGCTGAAGGAACGCTACAAGCAGGAGTTCGAGCACATCGAGAAGACGCTCGTGGACTTCTTCTTCAAGTACGAGACGGACAGCGCGCGGTTCCACAAGGACTTCACCGACCTCAAGGCGGCCGAAGCCATCAGCCGCTCCGCCAAGGCCGAACTCATCGAGGCCAACCTGCGCCTCGTGGTCTCCATCGCCAAGCGCTACACCAACCGCGGCCTGCAGTTCCTGGACCTCATCCAGGAAGGCAACATCGGCCTCATGAAGGCCGTGGACAAATTCGAATACTCCCGAGGCTTCAAGTTCTCGACCTACGCCACCTGGTGGATCCGCCAGGCCATCACCCGCGCCATCGCGGATCAGGCCCGAACCATCCGCATTCCGGTCCACATGATCGAGACGATCAACAAGCTCATCCGCACCCAGCGTGAGCTGGTGCAGAAGCTGGGGCGCGAGGCGACCACCGAAGAGGTCGCTCACGCCATGGACATGCCCGTGTCCAAGGTCCGCAAGGTGATGAAGATCGCCCAGGAACCCATCAGCCTCGAAACCCCCATCGGCGAGGAGGAGGATTCTCACCTCGGCGACTTCATCGAGGACAAGACCGTCTCCAGCCCCATTGATCAGGTGGTCCAGTCCCGCCTCAAGGAGACCGTCGGCTCCGTCCTCAAGACCCTCACCGAGCGCGAGGAGAAGGTCCTGCGCCTCCGCTTCGGCGTGGGCGACGAGGCCACGGAACACACGCTGGAGGAGGTCGGCAGCGAGTTCGCCGTCACCCGCGAGCGCATCCGCCAGATCGAGTCCAAGGCTTTGAGAAAGATCAGGCACCCGCGTTATTCGAAGACCCTGAAAGCCTTCCTGGGCTGATTCAGGCCTTCATTCCGTCAAGCCCCCGCACCCGCGGGGGCTTTTCGTTTAGGCTCTTCCCATGCCCGCAGCCTCCCGTTCCAGCGCCTGGGAACCCCTGAAGCACCGCGCCTTCGCCATCCTCATCACCGCGAATGTCGCGTCCAACATTGGCACCTGGATCCAGAATGTGGGCGAGAAATGGCAGATGGCGGAGCTAACCCGCTCGCCTCTGCTCATCTCCCTCATCGAAACGGGCACCACCCTGCCCATCCTGTTCCTCGCGCTCAGCGCGGGAGCCCTCGCCGACATCCTCGACCGCCGCAAACTTCTGCTCGCGGCCCAGACCTACATGCTGATCGTGGCGGCGACGCTCTCCGCGCTCACCTTCGCCCACCTCATCACGCCCACGGTGCTCATCGTCATGTCCCTGCTGCTCGGCGTGGGGTCGGCGCTCACGCAACCCGCCTGGCAGGCCATCGTGCCGGAGTTGCTGCCGAGGGAGCAGATCGCCAACGGGGTCGCGCTCAACTCGGCGGGCTTCAACGCGAGCCGCGCGATCGGTCCGGCCATCGGCGGCTTCATCGTGGGCCTCTTCGGCCCCGCCTGGGCCTTCGCGCTCAACTCGCTCAGCTTCCTCGCCGTCGTGGGGGCGCTCTGGCAGTGGAAGCGCGTGGCGCCCACCCAGGATCTCCCCGGCGAGCGGTTCATGGGCGCGGTGAAGGTGGGCATCCGCTATGTGCGGCACAGCCGCCCGCTCCAGATCATCCTGTGGCGGGCCGTGGCCTTCGTCTTCTTCACGGGCATCATCTTCAGCCTGCTGCCCAGCCTCGCCATCCACCACCTCCACGACAGCTCCGAGGGCTTCGGCCTGCTGCTCGGCTGCATCGGCGCGGGCGCGGTGACCTCCACGGCCTTCCTGCCCCGCCTGCGCGCCCGGATGGCGACGAACCACCTGCTCCTGGTCTTCCATCTGCTCGCCGTGGCGGGCATCACCGCCCTCGGGTTTTCGACCCATGACTGGATGGCGGCCGTGGCGCTCTTCGCCTGCGGCATGAGCTGGCTTTCGGTGCTGTCCACGGTGAACACCGCCATCCAGCTCTCCGTGCCCTCCTGGGTGAAGGCCCGCGCCTTCGGCTGTTACACCATGGCGTGGGGCGGCTCGCTCGCCATCGGCGCGACCTTCTGGGGCGCGGTGGCGATGCGCTTCGGCATCCGCGGCGCGTTCCTCGCCTCGGGCGCCGGCCTGCTGCTCGCGACGATCCTCGTCCACCGCCTCAAGATCGAGGCGCTGGACCATGAACCCGATCTCACGCCCCACCGCGCCGCGCCCCACCCCGACCAGGGCATTGATCCCGAGGCCGGACCCATCCTCATCCAGCTGGAATACCGGATCCCCCCGGAGGACCGGGACGCCTTCCGCGCCGCCATGCGGGAAGTGCGCCGCATCCGCAAGCGGGACGGAGCCATCCGCTGGTCCCTCTTCGAGGATCCGGACGCGAAAGCCAAGGGCCTCGTGGCCTTCCAGGAAAGCTTCGTGAGCGCGAGCTGGGGCGAGCATCTCCGCCAGCATCACCGCGCCACCATGGAAGATCGGGAGATCTTCGCCAAGGCCTACCACATGGACCCCGAAGGCCGCCCCCGCATCCGCCACCTCCTCGCCGCCTGGGATGAACCGGAAGCGTTGATTGACCGAATTTGGGAATGAGGCGGACCTCAGGGCACCGGGTTCCTCATCCTTCCCGCGGCCCGAGGCCAGAGGTCCGAGGCCCTTGTTGACCACACCGCCTCCCCCTTGCGACCCTGAGGAGAGGCTCCCTCCGTGCTATCCAAAGATCAGATGCTGGGCAAATACCAGATCCTTGACCGCCTGGGGTCGGGGGGCTTCGGCGCGGTCTACCTGGCGATGGACACTTGGGTGAACCGCCGCGTCGCGCTGAAGGTGCCGCACCAGCAGCAGGACGAGATCGTGGATCAGCTCAAAGAGGCGCGCATCATGGCCGCGCTCAAGCATCCGAACATCGTCGAGCTCATCACCACGGAACGGAAGAACGGCACCTTCTTCATGGTGCTGGAATACATTGACGGTGAAAGCCTGGACCGCATGGTGCGCCGCGAACGCACGCTCCACCCCTCCCGCGCGCTGGAGATCGGGATGGATGTGGCCTCCGCCATCACCTTCGCCCACAGCCACCAGATCCTTCACCGGGATCTCCGCCCCGCCAACATCCTCGTCACCAAGGAGGGCGTGGCGAAGGTGACGGACTTCGGCACGAGCCGCGTGCTGGAAATGCAGCATGTGCCCTTCGCGCCCACGCGCATCGGCTCACCGCCCTACATGGCGCCGGAGCATTTCCGTGGCCGCGCGGTGTTCCAATCGGATCTCTGGAGCATCGGCATCACGCTCTACGAACTGCTGACGGGCACCGTGCCCTTCTACGACGCGGACCCGTTGAAGATCGCCCAGGCCCAGACCACCCAGGAAATCGTCGCGCCGCACAACCGCAACCCGGCGGTGCCCAAGGCGCTTTCCGATGTGGTGATGAAGGCGCTTTCGGTGAACCTTGGCGATCGCTACCTCAGCGCCCGCGCCATGCTCGACGATCTCACGCGCTTGCGCCAAGGCGTGAACAAGGACACCCGGCCCCTCGGCACCGCCATCGCGCCCGTGCCATCCTCCGGCCCGCACCCGACGCTCAAGAGCGCCACCCAGCAGCGCCTCTGCAAGTACTGCTACAAACCCCTGCCGCGCATGGCCACCTCCTGCCCGAGCTGCGGGGAGAAGAATTGAAGCTCGAGACTGGAGGCTGGAGACTGGAGGCCACTAGGCCACGACGAGGCGGCCTCCTCCGGCCTCCAGCCCCCGGCCCCCAGCCTTTCGTATGATGTGGCATCCCACCAAGGCGGCGTGTCGGCAGCTCTGGGGGCGACGCTGGGTGCGGCGGATCACCTATCTGATCGCCGCGGGCGTGGGCGTGGCCACGGGAGGGTCGTGGCTGCTGGATCGTCCCGCCGTCACACGCTGGGTCGTGGGGAAGGCGGACGCGTGGATCGTGGAGAACACCGGACTCACGCTCTCCGTGGATCGCCTGGAATTCCATCCGCTCTTCGGCTCGCTGAGCCTGGACAACCTCGCGCTCGGCGGCGACCTGCTCACCATCCGCCATGTGGAAGCGCGCTTCGACCCTTCGTCCCTCTTCGTCGGGACGCCACGGATCTTCACCTTGCGGATGGTGGATCCCGTCGCGCGCCTCAGCCCGGACCGCGTGGCGCGCATCCACCTCAAGCCGCGACCCAAATCGGAGACCGAGACGCCCCAAGTCCTGCTGGACCTGCTCAGCATCAGCGGCGCGCGGGTCGAGGTGCTGGAGCCCGTGTGGGGCCTGCCCAAAGGTGAACTCGCCTTCGATCTGAAGGGCAAAGGCGCGGGGCCGAACCAGCTTGGCGTGAATCTCGTGGCGCCGCTGCTCCGACTCCAAGGTCCGCGCGGCGAGGAACGCGGGCGGTTGGATCTGGATGCGGATCTCTCCGATCACTGGTTTGTGCTCAAAGGGCTCCACGGCGAGCTGGACAAGAGCCGCGTGACCGCCACGGGCGCCTTCGAACCCCGCGCCTCCCATCGCTTCGAAGTGAAGGCGGATGCTTCCACGGAGCTGGATCAGATCTTCGCCTGGCTCGGCCAGCGCCCGCCTTTCACCTTCAGCGGACGGCTCGACACGCAAGCGCAGGCGGAAGGCACACTGACCCAACCCAAGTGGTCGCTCCACGCCTCGGGCAAAGCGCTCAAGCCCGGCGACTCCCGGTTCGCGCCGGGCGCCTTCGAGCTGCGTGGGAGCGGATCGTTGAAGGAGGCTTCCGTCGAGCGACTGCACTGGGAATCGTCTCAAGGCACGCTCGACGCTTCGGGTCGCTGGGGCGGGTCGCGCACCACGGCCCACCTCACCCTCCACGGGTTGGCCCTGGATGCCGCGAGCCAAGCCCTTCACGCGTCGCCCCTCGCGGGCGCGAAGGCGGAGGTGAGCGCGGATGTGCAAGGGCCTTCCGATCCGAAGGCCATGACTTCACCGTTGCGCTGGGAGGGCACCGCGAAGGTGGCGTTCACGCAGGATTCGCAACCCGCCGGTGGCTTTGACGCTTCGATGAAGAACGGGCGCGCAGTGGTCCCATCGCTTTCGTTGAACCTGCGCGGCCTGCGGGCGGACGGCCTCGGAGAAGGCCGTCTCGACGCCAAAGGTCTCGTCTCCTTCCAGGCCAAGGGCGACGCCTTGGTGGACGCGGGCACCGTGGCCGACGCGCTGCGCGGATGGAAGGTCGTGGATCTGGACATGGGCGGCGAGTCCGAGGCCCATGCCGAGGTGAGCTGGGATCGCGCCACCGGCCTCGCCCTGCAAGGCGATCTCGCCGCCACGGATCCCCGTTGGCACCACGCGAGCGCGGATCGCATGAAGGCCAGCGTGGACATCCACGATGACATCCTCCGCGTGACGGACATCCACCTGGAGAAGGGTCAGGGCTCGGGCGACGCCACCCTGCAACTCACCTGGGCGAAGCATCCCGCGGGTGAGGACTTCGACCTTCAGGCCACCTTCAAGGATCTGCCGCTCGACGAGGGCTTGAAGGCCGCGGATCTGGACCTGCCGCTCACCGGCACGGGCAGCGGGACCGCGCGACTCCACGGCTCCTACGACCACCTCGTCCTGCTGGGCCACGCCCAGCTGATGGAGGGTCGCGTCTATGGCCTCGCCATTCCGGCGGCCTCCACGGGCTACGCCCTCGACCTGAACTCCCTGAAGCTTCAAGTCCAGGATCTGCGCGTCGCCGATTCCCTCGCGCACCTGGGCGAACCCGACGGGAAACCTTCCGGCGACCTGGCCTTGATGGGCGGCGGAAGCTTGGATCTGAAAGCCCTCACGGCGGATCTCCGCCTGACGGGCCCCGTGGACACCGCCCTGCTGCAAGTGCCCATGCCCCAGGTTCAGGGCCTGCTGGATCTCCACCTGGATGGCCCGCTCGCGTCCTCCTTCGGCGGCTTCTCGTTCCCTGAAGGCGAAGCGCACCTGAAGAACAGCATCGTCTTCTTCCAGGACCAGAGCCTCGTGGGACTGGAGGCGGACCTTTCGCGGAAAGGCCCCAAGGCTGGTGTCCAGATCGGGTTCGCCGGAAGGAAGGAGCGCGCGCTACGCGTGGATCTCGGCGACCGGAGCCAAGGTCTCTTCGGTCGCGCGCAGGTGAAGCTCGATGCGACCACCGCGCCGACTCAAGCCCTCGCGGCGCAGTTCAGCCGCGGCGTGCTCCAGGATCTCAGCGTGGATCTGGATGCGGACGGCAGTTACGGTCCGAGCGGGCTTCACTGGCAGGGACGCCTCAGTTCCTTGAGCGGCGACTTCGGCGCCTTCGACCTGACCCAGTCCCGCCCCACGGACCTCCGGGGCACCGAGAAGGCCGCGACGCTCAGCCTGGAACTCGAAGGCCGCCAAAAGGGCGAGACCGGCGCGCCCTCGGGCCGCGCGACGCTCGCGGGCACCCTGCCCTTCTCCACCCACGAAGGCATGGACCTGCGCTCCTCCGGCGCCATGGATCTCGCCGACTTCAAGGTGATCCTCGACAGCCTGCTGGATGTGGATCCCTACAGCGCGCTCGGCGAGACGAAACCGAAGGGGCACGCGGAGTACGATCTGCGCGCCTACGGCACCTACGCCGATCCCTACGCCGATGGCCAGATCCGCATGACGGACGGAAGCCTGCGCCTGGGCGGCTATCCCAGCCTGAATCACCTCACTTTCACCATGCTGGCCAAGGGCCGCGATCTCACCTTCCCCAAGGACAACCCGCTGCGGGCCACCCTGGCCCAGGGCGCGCTCGCGCTGGATGGCACCGCCACCTGGGCCTTGGGCGGCCTCGCCAAATACGATTTCAACGCCGCGCTCACCGGTTTCCAACTTCGGGATCTTCCAGGCCTGGACGGCGCGGAGGCTTCAGGCGATCTGGCCGTCACCCTGCGCGGCGATCAGGACGGCGGCCTGCTCAAGGGGCGCGTGGACGCCGAGCGGTTGTCGTATCAGGCGGACATCAACCTTTCCGATCTCATCCTCAAGAGCGCGCTATCGGAAAGCGGCTTGTCCCTCCTCAATCCCGACGACCCCCTGGACCGCATCGCCCTCGACCTGGATCTCCACCTCTCCCAGCCGTGGGTGTGCGACACGAACCTCCTCAAGCTGGAGGGGCGGCCCGAGGGTTCCTTCAAGGTGCTCGGCACCCTCGCGCACCCGGGCCTCAAGGGGCGCATGGATTTCCTCGCCGGCGGCCGCGTGACGAACCTGCTGCCCGCAGGCGATGTGGTCATTGATCGCGGGTACCTCAACTTCACCGACCCCACGAGCACCGACCCCTACATCAACCTCCACGGCACCGTGCAGCTTCCGGGCTACCAGGTGGACTTGGATGTGCATGGCACCCTGAGCAACCTGGACATCGTCCCCAGCTCTACGCCCAGCCTGCGGCGAGATGAGATCGTCGCCATCCTCATCCAGCCGGAGCTCGCCTCGACCATCGCCTCCACCACGCCGGGCAGTTCGCAGAGCGCCCTCAGTTCCGGCCTCGCCAGCGCCAGCTCGGGCCTCGTGACGACGCTCGCCCTCGCCACGCTGCAGGAACAGGTGCGGCGCACCTTCGGGCTGGACCGCGTGAGCGTGAGTCTGCGCTCCGGCAGCGGCAGCGGCACCGAGCGCGAGATCCAGCTCGGCAAGACCTTCACCCTCTTCGACCGACGCATCCCGCTTCTCGCCTTCCAGCGCAAGTCCGGCGAACTCTCCACCGCTGGCGCCACCATCGAGCTGCGCTTCGGCGGTGTCGTCCTCAACCTCGGCGTCGCCCAGACCGCCGGCGAAGGCGTGAATCCCACGGGTGAGATCACGCATACTTGGAGCCCGCGTTAGGACGAGACTGGAGACTGGAGACTGGAGACTGTAGGCTTCAATGAGTCGCGGCCCTGTGGGCCGCACGATCCGTAACCTCCAGCCTCCGGCCTCCAGCCTTGATTACTGTCCTCGCCTTCGCCCGCTACCGCGACCTGCTTGGCTTTGAGCGCGTGGAGCTTCCACTCGCGCCGACGCTGGGCGCGCTGCTGGCGGATCCGCGCTTCGCGAAGCTGCCCAAGGATGCGCTGCTGGC
>CAZKIM010000019.1:0-23716 GCA_964552855.1 uncultured Solibacteraceae bacterium
AGATCCTCTTCCATTTCGAGGGCCTGGGCGGCGGCGTCAATCTTGGCGATGCCGACGACCTTGTCGTCTTCCGACGCGCGGTTCATGAGCTTCACGCCCATGGCGGCGCGGCCGGTCTGGCGTACGCTGTCGGCATCGAAGCGGATGGTCATGCCTTCCTGACTGATGAGGAGGCAGCCTTCGTTGGGGCGCACGAGCTTGAAGCCCACCACCTGCCCGTTGCGGACACCGGCGCGGATGTTGATGACGCCCGAGCCTCCCCGGCCCTGGAGCCGGTAGTCCTGGAGCAGGCTGCGCTTGCCGAAGCCTTTCTCGGTGACGGTGAGCAACATGCCGTGTTCAGCGGTGCTCTCGTCGGCCTCGACACCTTCGGGCAGGTCCGGCAGGGGGTCGGCCACTTCCAGATCCACGATGCGGTCGCCGCTGAGCAGCTTCATGCCGCGCACGCCGGTGGCGGGGCGGCCCATGGCGCGCACATCCTCTTCGGGGAAGCGGATGGCTTTGCCTTGGGCCGTCGCCATGATGATCTGCTGGGTGCCGTCGGAACGGCGCACGGCGATGAGCGCGTCGCCGTCCTCGATGTTGAGGGCGATGAGGCCGTTGCTGCGGATGTTGGCGTAGGCCGCGAGGCTCGTCTTCTTGATGGTGCCGCTGGCCGTGGCGAAGACGAGGTATTCGCCTTCAGGGAATTCGCGCAGCGTGAGCAGGGTTACGACGCTCTCGCCGTCCTTGAGGTTGACGAGGTTCTTGATGTGTTTGCCGCGATTGGCGGCGGCGCTTTCGGGGATGTCATACACCTTCAGCGCGTAGACATAGCCGCGGTCCGTGAAGACCAGCAGTGTGTCGTGGGCCTTGGTGAGGAAGAGCTGCTCGACGAAATCCTCGTCCTTGGTCTTCATGCCCACCTTGCCCTTGCCGCCCCGCTTCTGGCGGCGGTAGGCGGCGAGGTCTGTGCGCTTGATGTAGCCCGCCTTGGAGAGCGTGACGACCATCGGGTCGTCGGGCACCACATCCTCCATGCGGATGTCGCCGGTGTAGCCCGTGAGGATCTGAGTGCGGCGCGGGTCGCCGAAGGCGGCCATGACCTGCTGCAACTCCTCCTTGATGACGCCGAGGAGCAGCTTTTCGCTTTCGAGGATCGCCTTGAGGCGCTTGATGGTCTTCTCGACCTCGGCCAGCTCTTCGAGGATCTTGTCGCGTTCCAGGCCGGTGAGGCGCTGGAGGCGCATGTCCAAGATCGCCTGAGCCTGCTTGTCGCTGAGCTTGAACTGGGCGGCCTGCTTGCCCGCGAAGGCGCCTTCCATGAGGCCGGACTTGGCCTCCTCGGGGTTCTTCGCGGCGCGGATGAGCTTGATGACCGCGTCCAGGTAGTCCAGCGCGATCTTGAGCCCGTGCAGGATGTGGTGGCGCTCCTCCGCTTTGCGCAGCTGGAACAGCGTCCGGCGGGTGACGACCTCGCGGCGGAAGCCCAGGAATTCCTGGAGGATCTCGCGGAGCGTGCAGATGCGCGGCTGGCCATTGACGATGCAGAGCAGCGTGATGGGAAAGGAATTCTGGAGCTGGGTCTGCTGGTAGAGCTGGTTGAGGACGATGTCCGAGGGCTCGTTCTTCTTCAGCTCGACGACGAGGCGGATGCCTTCGCGGTCGCTTTCGTCGCGGATGTCGGAGATGCCATCCAGCTTCTTGTCCCGCACCAGCTCGGCGATCTTCTCGATGGTCGTCGCCTTGTTCACCTGGTAGGGCAGCTCGGTGAAGACAAGGGTCTCCACCTCACCCTTGTTCTTCACGCGGATCGTCTCGGTGTGGGCCTTGGCGCGGACGACGCAGCGACCGCGACCCGTCCGGTAGGCGTCCACGACGCCTTCGGTGCCGAGCATGAGACCACCGCCGGGGAAGTCCGGTCCCTGCACGAACTTCATGAGCGCGGCCATGTCCGCCTCGGGATGCTCGATGAGGTGGACAAGGGCCTCGCAACACTCTTTCAGGTTGTGGGGCGGAATGCTCGTCGCCATGCCCACGGCGATGCCCTGGCTGCCGTTCACGAGCAGGTTGGGGAAGCGCGCGGGCAGGACGAGGGGCTCCTCCTCGCTGCCGTCGTAGTTGGGCCCGAAATCCACCGTCTCCTGGTCAATGTCGGACATGAGCTCGTTGGAGACGCGCGCCAGGCGGGCCTCGGTGTAACGCATGGCCGCCGGACGGTCGCCGTCAATGGAGCCGAAGTTGCCCTGGCCATCCACGAGGGGATTGCGCATGGAGAAGGGCTGGGCGAGACGCACGAGGGCGTCGTAGACCGGCGCGTCGCCGTGGGGGTGGTACTTACCGATCACATCACCGACCGTGCGGGCGCTCTTGCGGTAGGCGCGGTTCCAGTCGTTGCCGCCGGCCTTCATGGCATAGAGCACGCGGCGATGCACCGGCTTGAAGCCGTCGCGCACATCCGGCAGCGCGCGGCCCACGATGACGCTCATCGCGTAGTCCAGGTAGGACCGGCGCATTTCCTTTTCGATTTCCAACGGCTCGATGCGGTTCGTCATGGGCACTCGTGTTCTACATGGAACAAAATCCAGTTCTTGAAAACACTGGACCTAGATATCAATATTTTCAGCCAGGAGCGCGTTGCCCTCGATGAAGCGGCGGCGGGGTTCCACGGCGTCGCCCATGAGGAGGGTGAAGATCTCGTCGGCTTCCACCGCGTCGTCCACCCGGACCTGGAGCATGATGCGGCGCTCGGGATCCATGGTGGTTTCCCAGAGCTGCTCGGGGTTCATCTCGCCGAGACCCTTGTAGCGCTGCACATAGACCCCGCGCTTGCCCTCTTCCAACACGGTGGCGAGCAGGGCTTCGGGATCCTGGAAGCGCATTTCCTTCTGGAAGGCGCTGGGGGCGTCCTCGTCTTCATCTTTGTCTTTGGCGGCCTTGCCCGCCTCCTTGGTTTGACGGAGGACGAGCTCCCCACTGGAGAAGGCGGCCAACTCCTGGCGCAGGGCGGCGAGGCGGCGGAATTCGCCCCAGTGCGCCACCTGCCCATCCAGCCAGAGAGTGATGGGGCGGCTCAGGTGCATGTGGAGGATGCGCACCTGGAAGGCGGGGGCAGCGGGCTCGGACCCGGCCTCGATGGGATCGGCGGGGATCTCCTCCACGGTGGCCTTGCCCAGCTTGGCGGCCTCGATGGCCTTGGCCACTTCCTTCGCGCCCTCCTCCGTGGTGAAGCGGCGGGAGTCGAGCCACGCGCCGTCCATGAGGAAGTCGGCCAGAGGCCGCCCATAGCCGCGACGATCCAGCTTGGCGTAGAGCTGCTGCACCTCGCCCCACTTCTTCAGCTCGCGCACGAGGCTCGCGCCCTTGTGTTCGGAGCCATCGGGGAGCGCGAGGCTCCAGCCGTCCAGCGCCTTGTGGAAGAGGTACTCTTCGAGCGCGCGCTCGTCCTTGAGGTACTTCTCGCTCTTGCCCTTCTTCACCTTGTAGAGCGGGGGCTGGGCGATGTAGAGGTAGCCCTTCTCCACGATCTCGGGCATCTGCCGATAGAAGAAGGTGAGCAGCAGGGTGCGGATGTGGGAGCCGTCCACATCGGCGTCCGTCATCAGCACGATCTTGTGGTAGCGGAGGTTCTCGACTTTGAACTCCTCCTTGCCGATGCCTGTGCCGAGGGCTTGGATGAGGATGCGGAGCTCGTTGTGGCCGAGGATCTTGTCGAAGCGCGCCTTCTCCACATTGAGCACCTTGCCCTTGAGGGGCAGGATGGCCTGGTTGGCGCGGTTGCGGCCTTGTTTGGCGGAGCCGCCGGCGGAGTCGCCCTCCACCAGGAAGAGTTCGCTCAGGGCGGGATCCCGCTCCTGGCAGTCCGCCAGCTTGCCGGGCAGGCCGCCGCCATCCAACGCGCCCTTGCGGCGGGTGAGCTCCCGGGCTTTGCGCGCGGCTTCGCGGGCGCGGGCGGCCTCGATGGCCTTTTCCAGGATCGCCTTCGCCTCGCGGGGGTTCTCCTCGAAGAAGCTCGTGAGCTTGTCGTAGACGATGGTCTGGACGATGCCCTTCACTTCCGACGAGACGAGCTTGTCCTTGGTCTGGCTGCTGAACTTCGGGTCCGGCACCTTGGCGCTGAGGACGGCGGTGAGGCCTTCGCGCACATCCTCGCCGGAGAGCGCCACCTTGGCGGACTTGAGCAGGTTGTTCTTCTCCGCGTAGGTGTTGATGACGCGCGTCATGGCGGCCCGGAAGCCCTCCAGGTGCGCGCCGCCATCGCGGTTGCGGATGTTGTTCGTGAAGCAGTAGAGCGTCTCCTGGTAGGAGTCGTTCCACTGGAGCGCGACCTCCACCGTCGTGTCCTGCTTCTCATCCTTGATGTAGATCGGGGGCTTGTGCAGCGCGGTCTTGTTGCGGTTCAGGTGCTCGACGAAGGCGCTGATGCCGCCCGCGTTCATGAAATCGTGGGTGTCCCCGGAACGCTCATCCGTGATGCGGATGTGCACGCCCTGGTTGAGGAAGCTCAGTTCCCGAAGCCGCTGGCTGAGGGTCTCGAAGCTGAAGTCGAGGACATTGTTGAAGATCTGCTCATCAGGCTTGAAGCGCACCTTGGTGCCGCGCTTCGCGGTGGGGCCGACGACGGCGAGGGGCGCGTCCGCCTTGCCCCGGGTGAAGGTCATCGCGTGCTCTTTGCCGTCCTTGTAGATGTTGAGCCAGAGCTTGCTGGAGAGCGCGTTGACACAGGAGACGCCGACGCCATGGAGGCCGCCGGACACCTTGTAGGCGTTCTTACCTTCGGTGTTCGTGTTGTCGAATTTCCCGCCCGCGTGGAGGACGGTCATGATCACTTCGGCGGCGGAGCGCTTCTCTTCCTTGTGGATGTCCACGGGAATGCCGCGGCCGTCGTCCTCCACCGAGCAGGAGCCATCGGTGTGCAAGGTCACATCAATGCGGGAGCAGTAGCCCGCGAGCGCCTCGTCAATGGAGTTGTCCACCACCTCGTAGACCATGTGGTGCAAGCCGCTGCCATCGTCCGTGTCGCCGATGTACATGCCGGGCCGCTTCCTCACGGCCTCCAGGTCCTTCAGCACGGTGATGTTGTCGGCGGTGTAGCTGTTCTCGACTTCCGAGTTGGTGCGGGTCCGGGCGTCTTCCAATGTCAAATCTCGCAATGCTGCTTCGTGGTGGTGCGGGAACCGGCGGCTAGACGCCGGCGGGCTGGGCGTAGCGGACGGGCATGAGGATGTAGCGGAAGCTGAAATCCTCGATGCTTGGGCTCATGAAGATGCCCTGACCCACTTCGTCCTTGAACTGATAAACGACCTCGTCGCCAGGCAGGCGGTCCAGCAACTCGGTGAGGTAGTCAATGTTGAAGGCGAGCTCCACCGGCTTCTCCTCGCCCGAGAAGGACAGGGTGCCGAAGTTGGTGCCTTCGTCCGGGTGCTGGAACTGAACCTTGAGATTCGGGAACTCGAAGGACAGCCGGACATTCTTGTTGTAGTCGTCCTTCTTGAGGCCCACGAAGCGCAGCGTCTTGAGGAACCCTTCGCGATCCACGATGACTTTCCGCGCCAACTCGGCGGGCAGGACCTTCTCGTAAGCCGGGTAGTTGCCCGTCACGAGGCGGGTGCTGAACTTCAGACCCGGCAGGTCGAGGAAGAGCGTCGTTCCGTCCCAGGCGAGCTTCACATCGCCTTCGTCAGAAAGCAGCGACGGCAGCAGATCCAAGGCCCGCTTGGGAACGATGAGGCGGACTTCTTCTTTGAGACGCGTCTCGCACGGCACTTCCACCACCGCGAGGCGGAACCCGTCGGTGGAAACGACGCGCACGGCGGTCTTGGTGAGGTGGAGCAGCACGGCGGAAAGCGTGGGTTTCGTGGCGTCCCGGCTCACGGCGAGACCACCGAGGTGAATGGCGCGCTTGAGCTTCGAGGAAGGCAGTTGGACGACGGGAAGGTCCGCGCCAGGTTGGGGTAGCTCGGGAAAACCTTCGCCGGGCTGGAGGTTGTGCTCCGAGTTCATGCCCTTCGCGCGGAGCCAGAGGCGATGGCTCGCGTCAGGCACTTCCAGGCTGAGGATGCCTTCGGGGTAGACCTTCACCGTTTCGATGAACTTCTTGCCGGGGATGGCAACCGTCCATTCGCCCTGGCCTTCCACGGGAAGCGTGGCTTCGAAGGCCAGTTCCATGTCGGTGGCCTTCAGCACCATTTCCTTCGGTCCCGCCTGGAGCAGGAGGTGCTGGAGGATCGGCAGGGTGACCCGGCGATCGAGGGCATGACGGAGGATCCCCAGGGTGCGGTCGAGCCGTTCCTTAGAGATCTGAAGGGAAGGATTCATAGCTCACCCTGATGCTGATGAAGACCCCAAGGGATTGTGGATTCGGACATCAAAGATCCATCTTATCGGAGTTTCCGTCCTTCGGGAGGCCTGTGGAACACCCGTGGAGGAGGTGGATTCCAGGACCCCGAAACGGGACCTTCGCATCCAATCCGCCATTCGGGGCGAAGGGCGCGTGTGGATGCTGTGGATTTCTCACCAACCCTCCCTTTTTCATTGAATGCTGTTGAGGAGGGCGTGGACGGTCTTGTGGAAATCGGCATCCTTCTGCATCCGGTCCTTCACTTTGTCCACGCTGTTCATCACGGTGCTGTGGTGCATGCTGAACGCCTTGCCGATCTCCGCCAAGGAGGCCTGGGCCAACTCCCGCGCGAGATACATGGCCACCTGGCGCGGCACCAGGGCCTCGGGCTTCCGGGACTTCTTCTTCATGAGGTCCATGAGGCTGATGCCGAAGGTCTCCGCGGTGAGCCGGTAGATGCGCTCAGGCGGGACGGACGCGCCCGGCTCCTCTCCACTGGAACCCTGGAAGGCCGCATGGGCGAGTTCCAAGGTGACAGGGACGCCCAGGAAGCTCGCCTGGTACACCACCCGGGTCACAAGGCCTTCCAGATCGCGCACGCTGCCCTTGCCCTTGTGGGCGATGAAGGTGAGCACATCATCGGGGACGGCTGGGAAATCCTGGAAGTCGGGGTCCTCGAGCTTCCGCTTGAGGATGGCGAAGCGCGTTTCGAAATCCGGGGGTTGAATATCCGCCGTGAGGCCCCACTTGAACCGGGTGATGAGCCGGTCGTGCACCCCCTCCAGTTTCTGGGGCGGCTTGTCCGAGGTGATGATGATCTGCTTGCCATGCTGGAGGAGGTATTCCAGCACATAGAAAATCTCTTCCTGGGTGCGCTCCAGCTTGCCCAGCGTCTGGACATCGTCCAAAAGCAGCACATCGTTCTGCTGGTACTTCCGGCGCAAGGGCTCCGTGTTGCGACGGGCGATGGCGGCGGTGACTTCATGGAAGAACTGGTCCACCTTGAGGTAGGTCAGGCGCAGGGCGGGATCCCGCTCCCGCAGCGCGTGGCCGATGCCCACCATGAGATGGGTCTTGCCCAGACCCGTGCCGCCATAGATGAAGAAAGGGTTCATGGCCAGAGTGCCGCTTGAGCGGCCATGGCTATCCACCACGGCCCGCGCCGCGGCGAAGGCGAGCTGGCTGTTGGGTCCGACGACGAAGCGATCCAGGGTGTAGCGCTGGAAGAGCACTGGCAGCGGGGAGGCGGTGGAGGGCGCTTTGGGGTCTAAAACCGGCGTCGTCCGCGTCGCGGCTTCTTCAGGTTCGACACCCTCCACCTGGAAGGCGAGGCGCAGATCCTGAAGCCCCTCCTGAGCCAAGGTGTCGTTGAACTCCTCCACGAGCTGCTGCTCGATCCAAAGCTTGTTGGACGGGTTGGGCACCCGCACCCAGAGCGTTCCATCCTCCAGGCGGAGCGGCGCGCAGGGGGCGATCCACTCCTGGAAACTCGCCTCCGACAGGCGGGTGGTCAGGCCTTGGCGGAGCCGAGCCCAAAGCGAATCGGGGTCAGCCGCGGGCGGGAGGGGGATGGACATGCGCGAAAAGCTCCAGCCACGATGGGACGCGGCCCAGTTGAAGAAGGACTCCCACTCTAGCACTCCGGCCCAGCGACCCTTGAGCGCAAAGGGAAGACTTTGGCCCTTGAGGACTTGGAGCAGTGCCGGTAGACTCGAAGGTTCGCCCATCACCGGGCTGCCCACAGGTGGATCATGAAGCGCACCTTCCAGCCGAACAATCGCCGCCGGGCGAAGACCCACGGCTTCCTTTCCCGCATGAAGACCAAGAACGGCCGCCTGGTGCTCAAGCGCCGCCGCGCCAAGGGTCGCCACACCCTGGCCCTCTAAGAGCGGCCTGTCCCGTGGAATTCCGCGGGGCTTTCCGGACGCTCCAGCGGGGCGATGTGAGCGCGCCGCCCAAAGGCCTTCGGCCCCTGCTTGGCCGCGATGCGGGCTTGGATGTGCGGCGCTTTCCCGGCCCGACGGATCCTCCCGGCCCTCGCCTCCTTGTCAACGCACCCCGCCGCGCGGGTTCCGCCGTGAAACGGAACCGCTTTCGGCGCCGGGTGCGCATGGCGTTTTTAAGCCTGGTCCGCGACGAGCGACTTCTGCCCACGCCAGATCAAGTGCTTTGGGTCCGCCCGGGCTCCGGCGGATGCGACCTCCCCTTTGATGAACTTCTCGGCCTGCTGCGGCAGGTCCTTTCCCGACCGGATCGCGCATGAACAGCAGCCGCAACATGCTTCTCTTCCTCGCGGGCGCCGCGGCCCTGTTCGGGTTGCAGATCCTCGTCATGAAGCACTACGCGCCGAAGACCCCTCAGGGCGCTCCGGCGGTCGTCACCACGGCCTCAAGCAGCGCGACGCTCCCGACTCCGACGCCAGTTTCCGCGCCAGCCCCCACTCCAGCTTCCACCAGCCCCGTGGCGCCTGTGGTGGATCAGCCCGCCGGGCCCATGCACTCAGTTGAGGTGGCGGGCCTCACCCTCTCCTTCGACTCAAGCCATGGCGCGCTTCGCCAGGTGGCCTGGACGGATGGAACACCGTTCTTCACGCCGGATTTCCCGGGCGTGGGCGGAGCCGCGACGAGCTTCGACAAGGTCGAAGATCAAACCGGACCGGACGCCACCACCATCCTCTTCACCAACGCCGCCGGGGACCGTCTCAGCTACCGCATTCCAACCACGCACTTCGAAAAGGGTGGGCGGGTGGTGGAGGTGGCCTATGCCAGCGCAAGTGGTCACGCCTTTCTTCCCCTCGTCCTGCCCGACAAGGACAAGAACGCCGCCCACCTGGGCCGGGTTCTGAGCGTCGTGGATGGCAAGCTCCACGATGTGGCGTGGACGGACATCTTCCACGACCCCTTCTTCTCCTTCGTGGGCGCCAAACGCAAGACCCTACCCCCGGCCTCCACGCGCCTCGGCGCCGACGCTGGCGTGGATCTCAGCGAGCGGAGTCAACGGAACCACTACTTCGCCGCCCTTTGGGATCTGCCTTCGATTCCGACCGCGACGGCCACCGGCTACAGCCTCGCGCCCGGCCAGGGTCTTTCAATGAAGCTCTACCTCGGTCCCCAGGAGACGGGCGACCTCAAGGCCTTCGATCCGGCCTACACCGCCATTCTGAACTTCGGCTTTTTCGGATCCGTGGCGAAGCTGCTCTTCGTCGCGCTGAAGGCCATCCAGAAGGTGGTGCCCGACTGGGGTTGGGCCATCGTGATCTTCACCGTCCTGTTGCGCCTCCTGCTCTGGCCGTTGAACACCAAGCAGATCGTGAACATGCTCCGCATGAAGGACTTCGCGCCCCACCAGCAGGCCCTGCAGGAGAAGTACAAGAAGTACGGCAGCGACATGGCGAAGAAGGCCGAGATGCAGAAAGAGCTCATGGCCCTCTACAAGAAGAACGACCACAACCCCCTGGGCGGCTGCCTGCCCATGCTGGTGCAGATGCCCGTGCTCTTCGCGCTGTGGTCCATGCTCCTGAATGTCTACGACATCCACAAAGCGCCGTGGCACGCCACCTGGATCCACGACCTCAGCGCGAAGGATCCCTACTACATCATTCCGGTCCTCATGGGCGCTTCCATGATCGTCCAGCAGTTCCTCACGCCCACCACCGGCGTGGATCCCACCCAGCGGAAGATGATGATGTACTTCATGCCGGTGTTCATGGTGTTCATCTTCGCCCAGACCCCGGCCGGCCTGACCCTGTACTACCTCGTCTACAATCTGATGGGCCTGCTCCAGACCTGGGTGGTGATGCGCTCCTACGCGCCGCAGCCCATCAAGGTCTGATCGAACCCTGGATACCCCATGACCCGCGACCACCTCAGCCTCGATGCCGCCCCTGCTCTCCTGGAGGCGTGGATGGGCCATCTCGGCCTCGCCGTGACCGCCGCGCCCTCCCCCAGTGGGGACGAGGAGGCCTTCCCGAACCGGATCGAGCTGCGGGGGAACGACGCCTCCCTCCTGGGCGCCCAGAAGGGCCAACCTCTGGACGCGCTCCAACACCTGCTGCAGGAGCGCGTGGGCTCCCACGACGAAGCCAAACTGCCCTTCCTGGACGCGGGCAGCCTGCGCCTTTCCCGGATGAAGGAGTTGAAGGTGATGGCCCGTTTCGGCGCGGATCGCGCGCGGGAACTGGGCGTTTACACCTTCGCGCCCCTGAGCCCCCGGGAGCGCCGGTGGATCCACATGGAGATCTCGGCGATGGGCGGCCTCACCACCGAGAGCGAAGGCACGGGCCACTTCAAGGCCCTGAAGATCTCCCGGAAGTAGGCAGGGGGCGTGGCCGCCTCCGATCCCATCGCCGCGCCCGCGACTCCGCTGCTGCCCAGCGCCGTCGCGGTGATCCGGGTTTCGGGAACCGATTTGCCAACCCGCCTCGCGCCGCTGGTGAGCCTGCCGCCGCCGCGCCGCGCCGCCCTGCGCCACCTGCGCTGGAAGGGCCTCGACGAGCAGGCCCTCGTCCTCTCCTTCCCCGGCCCCGACAGCTACACCGGGGAGGATGTGGTGGAGCTCCAGGTCCACGGCAACCCCCTCTTGGTCCAGCGGCTCCTGGCCCAGCTGGCGGACCTGGGCATCCGCCTCGCCGAGCCCGGCGAATTCACCCGGCGGGCGCTGTTGAATGGGAAACAGGGGCTCCTGGAGGTCGAGGCGCTCCAGGACCTGATGGCGGCCAGCACGGACCAGCAGATCCGCCAGGCCCAGGCCCGGCAAGGACAGGTTCCCGCCTGGCTGGCGGATGCCCGGCAGCGCCTCGCGCCCTGGGTAGCCCGGGCCGAAGCCGCGGTGGACTACGGCGAGGAAGAGGGCATCAGCCTCGATCTGGATGGATTAAAACAAGAAGCGGAAGCACTTGGGCGAGTGTTCCATGTGGAACAGGCCCGATCGGGCGCCGCGCACTGGCTCCGGGACGGCATCCGGGTGGCCCTTGTGGGTCGGCCCAACGCCGGGAAGAGCACCCTGTTCAACGCGTTGGCCGGAGAGGACCGGGCCATCGTCACGGCCCAGCCCGGCACCACGCGGGATGTGTTGGAGGTGCGGGCGGAATGGCGAGGCCTGCCGCTCCTCCTCTTTGACACCGCCGGAATCCGGGCGGCCGAAGAGGAGGCCGAACGGTTGGGCGTGGCGCGCGTGAAGGGCCTGTTGGAGCGGGCGGACCTGATCCTCCACCTCGTGCCCATCGCCGATTCGGGGGCATCCCGGGAAGTCCTTCTGGAATTGACGGGGCTGGAGGCCAAGACCCTGGAGGTTCGCACCTTCGCGGACCAGGGCCCGGGTCCAGGCCTGAGGGTCTCGGCACGCCACGGGGATCTGGACGCCCTGGAGGGGGCGCTGAAGGCGCGCTTTCTGAAGGGACAGGCCCCCGAGGCTCTGTTGGGTTCCCTGGCCACCCAGCGGCAGATCCGCCTTCTAGGGGCCTTGGCGGAGCAGGCTCAAGCTTTGGCGGAACTCCCGACGGACGCTCCTTCCGAGTTGGCGGCCAGCCTCCTTCAAGGGGCCTGGAGCCTCCTGCTCCGCCTGACGGGCGAGGACCGCGCCGAAGCCTCGCTGGACGAGCTGTTCCACGGATTCTGCTTGGGCAAATAACCCCTACACTGGGGCCAGGGGGACGCATGGGGTTGGGCTATGAAGCGGTCATCGGACTGGAGGTCCATGTCCAGTTGCGCACCCGCACCAAGCTCTTCTGCGCCTGTCCCAACACCTATGGGGGCGAGCCCAACACCCGCACCTGCCCCATCTGCCTGGGGCTGCCCGGCGCGCTGCCGACCCTGAACCGGGAGGCGGTGGCCTGCGCGCTCCGTCTGGGGGCCGCTTTGGGTGCCGAGGTGGCCCCCACCAGCGCCTTCTACCGGAAGCAGTATTTCTACGCCGACCTGCCAAAGGGCTACCAGATCACCCAAGGCCCGGTGGCCATCGTGTCGGAGGGCATCCTGTCCGTGTCGGGCGACCCCGAGGTTCGGGGCTCCCGGGAACCCATCCAGGTCCGCATCGAGCGGGCGCACCTGGAGGAGGACGCCGGCAAGTCCACCCACGGGATGGGGGAGGCGGCCTCCTGCGTGGACCTGAACCGGGCTGGGGTGCCACTTGTTGAGATCGTCGGCGCGCCGGATCTCCGAAGCCCCCAAGAGGCCCATGATTGGTTCAAGGTCCTCCACCAGCTCGTCACCTGGATCGGCATCTGCGACGGAAACATGGAGGAAGGCTCCCTGCGCTGCGACGCCAATGTGAGCGTGCGGAAGGTCGGAAGCGAGGCCTTTGGCACCCGGGTGGAGGTGAAGAACCTCAACTCCTTCCGCTTCGTGAAACAGGCCCTGGCCTTCGAGATCCAGCGGCATATTGGGGTTCTGGAATCCGGTGGAACCCTGTCCCCGGAAACCCGGGGCTTCGATCCCGCCTCCGGCGAGACCCGGCCCCAACGCGCCAAGGAGGGCGCGGTGGACTACCGGACCTTCCCGGAGCCGGACCTGCCTCTCCTTCGGGTTTCAGAGGACGAGGTCGCCCAGGCCCGCGCCGCCCTGCCCGAGTTGCCCGAAGCTCGCCGCGCCCGGTTCCAGGCGGCGCTCGGGCTGACGCCCGAAGATGCGGCGGCTCTGCTCCAGTCCCGGGTCTTTGCGGATTACTTCGAGGCCCTCGCCGCCTCCTGTGGGGATCCCAAGGCCGCCTGCACCTGGATGCTCGGCGAGGTGAGCCGCCTTCTCAATGTCGAGGACACGGCGATCGAGGCCTTCGGGGCGACTCCAGAAGCGCTGGGTGGGTTGATTCGCCTGGTGCTGGATCGGAAGCTCGGCCTGGGGGCCGCCAAGGAGGAAGTCCTTCCGGCGCTCCGGGCTGGGGAGGGTTCGGCCACGGAGATCGTCGCCCGGAAGGGCCTCGCCCAGATCCAGGATCGCGGCGCCGTGGTAGAGGCCGTGCAGGCGGTGTTGGCCGCGCACCCCGACCAAGTAGGCCAGATCCGAGCCGGCAAGGAGACCCTGAAGGGCTTCCTGGTGGGCCAGGTGATGAAAGCGGGCAAGGGTAAGCTCGATGCTCGCACCGTCAACGAAGTCCTCGCCGAGGAGCTGGCCCGATGAGCACGATCCCCCCCTCTCTGGAAGCCCTGGTCAGCGGAGTGGGCCTCGTCTGTTCCCGGTGCGGGGCGAAGGTGGTGGACGCCGTTCCGCCGCCGGACGGAGAACGCTACCTCTGCCCCAGCTGCGCCCTGCCCATTCCCATCGCGGAAGATGAGCTGACCCGGGCCGCGCTCTCGGACCCGGCGGCTTTCGAAGAGCCCGCGCCGACGGGTCCGACCGCCTGGAGGGTCATCACCCTCTTCGTCGTCGCCATTCTCGCCTTGGCCGGAATCTTCTGGCTGCGCTGAGGCTATCCTTCAGGTGGAGTCCCCATGAGCTCGCGCACGCGCCCCGGCTGGGGCCCCACCACCACGGCCATCCATGCCGGGCGGCGCCACAACCCCACCCGGGCGGTCATCACGCCCATCTTCCAGACCTCGGTGTTCGAGCTCCAGGAGAACCGGGAGGGGGCGGATTTCGCCGCCAGCATCGAGCCGTCCACCTTTTACACCCGCTGGGGCAACCCGAACTTCGCGGAAGTGGAAGAGGTTCTTGCCGCCCTCGAAGGGGCCGAGCGGGCGCTCGTCACCAGCTCGGGCATGGGCGCCTTCGCGACCCTGCTCGAAGCGACCCTCAAGACCGGCGACCATGTGGTGGCCCCCGCCGCCCTCTACCTGGGCACCGAGCAGCTTCTCCGGCGCTGGGAAACCCACCGGGGCATCACCCTCACTTGGATCCAGAACACCCTCGATCTGAAGGAGTGGGAGGCGGCCCTTCGTCCCGAAACCCGGATGATCTGGGTGGAGACGCCCTCCAATCCCACTCTGGCCATCACGGATCTGGCGGCCATCGGGGCCTTGGGCAAGGCCAAGGGCATTCTGACGGTGGCGGACAACACCTTCGCCAGCCCCATCCACACCCGGCCGCTCGCCTTCGGGGTGGATGTGAGCGTCTCCAGCGCCACCAAGTACCTGGGCGGTCATTCGGATCTCACGGCGGGGGTCCTCGCCGGATCCGAGGCCCTGATCACGGAGTGCTGGCAGGTGGCCAAGGTCCACGGACCCACCCTGGACCCCATGGCGGCTTGGCTGCTGCATCGGGGGCTCAAGACCCTCGCCCTGCGCGTCCGCCGGGCCGCGGACAACGCCCAGAGCCTCGCCCAATGGCTGCTGTGGCAGCCCCAGGTGGCCCGGGTGGACTATCCCGGCCTTTTGGACCATCCGGGCTTTGAAGTCGCGTCCCGCCAGATGGAAAAGGGCTTCGGCGCCATGCTGAGCGTCGAGGTGCATGGAGGCCTGGAAGCCGGCCGCCGATTCTGCGAGGCCTTGGAGGTCATCACCCGGGGCGTCTCCCTCGGGGGGGTCGAAAGCCTGATCCAGCACCCGGCCTCCATGAGCCACCTGCGCACGCCCCAGGAGGTCAAGGCCCGCCTGGGCATCACGGACGGTCTCTTAAGGTTGTCCGTGGGCATCGAGGACGGCGCGGATCTGCGGGAGGACCTGGAGCGGGGCTTCCAAGCGATGGTCCGGGAGCGCGCCGTGTCCGGTTCCACCCGGTCCAAGACAGAAGACCCGGCGTGAAGCTGGTGCTCAATGGGGCCGAGCGCGAGGCCCCCGCCCTGGCGACCGTGGCGGACCTCAGTGCCTGGCTCGCCCTGCCGGCCTTCGGAACGGCCATTGAGCTGAATGGCGAGGTGATCCGGAAGGCCTCCCACGCGGCGACCCCCCTTCGGGAGGGGGATCGCCTGGAGATCGTCAAGCTGGTGGGTGGGGGCTGATCAGTTCAGGGCCAGGTTGTAGGCGTAGGTCCCCGGAGTCCTGTTCAGGGTGTTGTCCGGATTCACCCGGACCCGGATGACATAGCTGCCGGGGGCGAGCGTCACGGTGAAGGCGCGGCTGCTGCCAAAGGGGGAGGCGTAGCTGGCCTGGATCAGCCCGTTGGGACCGAGCAGATCCACTTCGAAGTCCTGGCCGTTGGTGGGGGTCATGGTGATCGTCCGGTTGCCCGTGGACCCTTGGGTGAAGCGGTAGAGGGCGGCGCCGTTCCGGGCGTAGCAATCCACAGCGTAGGCCGGGGTGGCCGGAACCTGGAGGGTGGCCCCCGTGATCGTGAAGGGCGTCGCCTGGTTGCTCCAGAGCGCCGAGCCCGTGGCGAAGTAGGCCGCGGAGGGGTCGGACACACCCCAGGCGCCAAAGGCGCTCTGGCAGGCGGGCCAGGCGGAGCTCACGGCCGAGCGAAGGCCCACGAGGTAGGTGGGGAAGCAGCCCAGGGGCGAGCCGTTGTAGTCCCCGACGAAGTCGAGGCCTGAATTCGAGGTCATCACGCTCCCCCAGAGCGTCTGGAGGGCGGGCTGCCCGCCGCCCAGGGCCTGCTGCATGGACCAGAGGCTTCCGGCCACGCCGTACCGCGAGAACTCGCCGAGCGCGCTGGGGGTGGCGAGGTTTTCGTTCTGCACTTGGAGGGTGCCGCTTCCATCCCGGTAGGTATCAAGGATCTGGGGATTGCTCCGGAAGGCGGCGGACAGGTAATCCGAGAATCCGGCGATGAAGGCCTGGGAGGGCTCGCTCGGCCCCCCGAGGGGCAGGTAGGGCACATTCTCCGAATCGGCCCGAAGGTAGGAGAGGGCGCTGCTGCCATCCGCCTTGTAGCTGCCCGGGGCAAAGAGCAGGTGGGCGTAGGTCTCGCCAATCACGCCATCATCCCATTCGTCCTGCTCGGTGTTCGGGCGACCGCTGTTGTCGCCCATCACCGCCGCCTGGAAGACGGCCCGGCCATCCAGGGTGACGAGGTTGTTGCTGGCGTTCAGCAGGGCCTGGGGATAGAGGCGGGTCTGGGCGCCTGAGGCCGTGCTGGTGTTCCAGAACATCGCCACGCTCGGAACGGAGGTGTCCGAGACAAGGCCCCGCAGGCCCAACGCGAAGGTCACTCCTTGGTCCGCCAGGTTGAAGGCCCCGGCGATGCGGTTGCTGTCATCGAGGGCCGTGAGGGTGAGGGTCCCGGTGGACGCGGCGAAGGAATCACTGGTGACCGCCCAGTCCTGGGTGCTGCTGAAGTCGGCGGTGGTCAGGGCGTTCACCGTGAAGCCTTCCATGAAGGCCGGGGCGCCGGAGGTGCGGCCCGGCACGGCCCAGTCCGCGAGCATCACCGCGTAGACATTGGCCCCGGCGGGAACCGGGAAGGTGCCCTGGCCGTTGCCATCCAGGAAGCCGCCGTTCGCCACGATGGCGTTGGTGCTGGCGTCGGCGAAGACGACCTGGCAATAGCGGGCGGGAAGGGTGACTCGGGTGAAGCCGCCGGAGGCATTCCAGACTTCCTTCTGGAAAGAGCCCAAGACGGAGACGGACACGGTGTTGCCCGAATCGGACCCCGCTCCGCCGCCGCAGGCCGTAAGAAGGCCCAGGAGGGCGGTCGCGATCAGGACAGGGCTTTTCCGCATGGCGGCTCCGGAGATTCAGAGTCTATTCAATCCGCGTGCCAGGCTCAGCGCAGCACCTGCCAGGCGCCGCCGGGAAAGGGCACTTCGGCGCGGAGGCCCCAGGCGCTCGGGAGCGCCAGGGACAAGGGCTTGCCGCCCATGGGGCGATCAGCCTGGAAGCGGTGGAATTCATCCACCAGACCTTCCTGGAGGAAGGCCGTGGCGACCGTCCCGCCCCCCTCGACGAGCAGGCGGCCCACACCCCGAGCGGCCAGTTCGTGCAACAGGTGTCGCAGGCTGCAACCTCCGGGGCCGGGAGGCAGGCGGAGGTCTTCGACTTCCCGAAGGCCTGGGGCGTCCGCCGCCAGAGCGCGGAGCGCGGGCTGGCCTTCGACGGGCTGCCAGACCTTCGCGTTCGCGCCCAGGCGGCCTTGGCCATCCAGCACCACCCGCCAGAAGGTCCGATGGGCGGGCACCGGGCCGGGCCAGCGGTCCGTGAGGCGGGGATCGTCCACCGCGATGGTGCCCCGGCCCACGAGGATGGCCTCCGAGGCCCGGCGGAGGGCGTGGGCCATCGCCTGGATGGGCGCGGGCGTCACCTCGACCGGTTGGCCGGGCGCTCCGAGCGCGCCGTCGGATCCGAGGGCGAGCTTCAGTGTCACCCAGGGCAGCCCGGTGCGGATGAGCTTGAAGAAGGGTGCGTGGAAGCGCGCGCAGGGTTCGGCGAGCACCCCTTCCATCACCTCGCAACCGTGGGCGCGGAGGATGGCGAGGCCGCCGCCATCCACGCGGGGGTTGGGGTCGCGCACTCCGACGACCACCCGGGCGATGCCCGCGCGCAGCAGGGCCTCCGTGCAGGGCGGCGTGCGGCCATGGTGGCAGCAGGGCTCCAGCGTGATGTAGGCGGCGGCGCCCCGCAGGTCCTCGCCGCGGCCTTCCGCATCCCGCAAGGCCATGATCTCCCCGTGGGGATCGCCGGCCCGGGTGTGGGCGCCCTGCCCCAGGACCCAGCCATCCCGGACGAGCACACACCCGACCGGCGGATTGGGGCTCGAAAGCCCGACGCCCTGCAGGCCCTGCTGCAGGGCGAGGGCCATGAACCGGTCATCGCCTTGCAGCGCCTCCGGCTCCGGCCAGGGTCCGCCCGTGGCGAGCTCCCAGGCGAGGGCCGGCGTGAGTTCAGGCATCCAACAATCCGTCCACGAAGGCTTCCGCATCGAAGGGGATCAGGTCGTCCACGCCCTCCCCCACGCCCACAAAGGCGATGGGGAGGTTCAGCCGCTCCAGGATGGGCACCACGACGCCGCCCTTGGCGCTGCCATCCAGCTTGGTGAGCACGAGGTCGGTCACGCCAGCCGCCTGCTTGAAGGCTTCGGCCTGGACGAGCCCGTTCTGGCCCGTGGTGGCGTCCAGCACCAGCAGCACGCGGTGGGGCGCATCAGGGAGCACCTTTTGGAGGCTGCGGCGGATCTTGTCCAGCTCCTTCATGAGGTGGTCCTTCGTGTGGAGTCGCCCGGCCGTGTCAATGAGCACCCAGGGTAGGCCCTTGGCCTTGGCGCTGGTGGCGCCGTCAAAGGCGATGGCCGCCGGGTCGCCGCCCATCTGGTTCCGCACCACGGGCACGCCCGCTCGCCCGCCCCAGGCTTCCAGTTGGTCAATGGCCGCAGCGCGAAAGGTGTCGCCGGCCACCACGAGGACTTCCTCGCCCTTGGCCTTGAGATGGGAAGCCAGCTTGCCGAGGGTCGTCGTCTTGCCGACCCCGTTCACGCCGACCAACAGGATCACTTGGGTGCCCCCGGCCTGGAAGGGACGGGCGGGTCGCTGCTGGATCAACTTCAACAGCTCGTCCTTGAGAATCGCCTTCGGGTCCACCTCGTCCTGGCGCTTCAATTCCGAGCGAAGCCGCGCCATGAGCCGGTCCACCGCGTGGACGCCGAGATCGGCCTGGAGCAGCAAGTCCTCCAGCTCCTCCAGGTGGGCCTCGTCCAGCCTGCGAAGACCCAACAGGTGACCCAGGGGGCGCAGCACGGTTTCCTGAGTGCGCCTCAGGCCCTGCCGGAATTTGGTGAGAAGGCCTCCCAGGACCACCACTCAGCCTTTCGGTTCCACGGGGAACAATGTGTTTAATTGTTTATTTAGTTTATCTTAAACGACCTGCTTTGGCCTTCTTCCGCTTCTCGGGCCGAACCCAACCTTCCAGGGCGAGCTCGAAGACTTCCTCCACATGGCGGACGGGGTGGAAGCGCAGGTGTTTGCGGACGGCGGGCTCGATCTCGTCCAGATCCTTCAGGTTGGCGTGGGGGATCACGATGTCGTGGAGGCCTAAGCGCAGGGCGGCGAGGCTCTTCTCCTTGAGGCCGCCGATGGCGAGCGCGTCGCCCCGCAGATCAATTTCGCCCGTCATCGCGACGGTGTGCTTGATGGGCACGCCCGTGAGCGTGCTCAGGAGGGCCGTGGCCATGGCGAGCCCGGCGCTGGGGCCGTCCTTGGGGATCGCCCCTTCGGGGAAGTGGATGTGGAGGTCGCGCTTCTGGAAGACCTCGGGATCAATACGGAAGGCTTCGCTGCGCGAGCGGATGTAGCTGAGCGCGGCCTGGGCGCTTTCCTTCATCACATCGCCCAGTTGGCCCGTCAGCAGGAGCCCGCCCTTGCCGGGCATAGAGAGCGTCTCCACGAACAGCACCTCGCCGCCGGTGGAGGTCCAAGCAAGGCCCGTGACGACGCCGACCCGGGGCTTTTGCAGGCGCTCGTCGGGGATGAACTTCAGCGGGCCCAGGTAGGTCTGGATGTTCTTATCCGTGAGCGTCACCTTCGCCTTCCAGGTGCCGTCGGCGACGGAGCGCGCCACCTTGCGGTAGACGCCGCCGATTTCGCGCTCCAGCTGGCGCAGGCCCGCTTCCCGGGTGTAGCCGGTGATGATGGCGCGCAGGCCCTTGGCGGCGAAGCCCAAGTGCTTGGCCTTGAGGCCGTGGCGTTCCATCTGGCGCGGGATCAGGTGGCTTTCGGCGATGGCGTGCTTCTCCTCCAGCGTGTAGCTGGAGAGGTGGATGACCTCCATGCGATCCCGGAAGGCGGGATGCACAGGCTCAAGCTCGTTGGCGTTGGCGAGGAAGAGCACCTGGGACAGGTCCAGGGGCACATTCAGGTAGTGATCGCGGAAGGTGCCGTTCTGCTCGGGATCGAGCACCTCCAGCAGCGCCGCGCTGGGATCGCCGCGCAGATCACGGCCGATCTTGTCCACCTCGTCCAGCATGATGACGGGGTTCTGGGTCTTGGCCTGGTGCAGGGCCTGCACGATGCGGCCGGGCATGGCGCCCACATAGGTGCGGCGATGGCCGCGGATCTCGCTTTCGTCGTGGACGCCGCCCAGGGAGATGCGCGCGAACTTGCGGTCCAGCGCGCGGGCGATGCTCCGGCCAAGGCTCGTCTTGCCGACGCCCGGCGGGCCGACGAAGCAGAGGATGGTGCCGCGCTGATCCGGCTTCAGCTTGCGCACGGCGAGGAATTCCAGGATGCGTTCCTTGATCTTCGCGAGGCCGTAGTGGTCCTCGTCCAGCACCTGTTTGGCGCGCTTCAGGTCCAGGTTGTCCTCGGTGGCGAGGCCCCAGGGCAGCTCGGTCATCCATTCCAGGTAGGTGCGAGTGACGGCGGTCTCGGAGGAATCCGGGTGCATGCGCTCGAGCTTCTTGAGCTGGCGCTCGATCTCCGTCATCACCTCTTCGGGCACCTTGAGCTTCGCCAACTTGTCGCGGAAGCCCTGGATTTCCTCGGCCAGTT
This sequence comes from uncultured Solibacteraceae bacterium, assembly GCA_964552855.1. Lineage (GTDB taxonomy): Bacteria > Acidobacteriota > Holophagae > Holophagales > Holophagaceae > JAFDVN01. Next base: position 20,603 of record CAZKIM010000019.1, read on the forward strand.
CGGAGCCTTCGCCCAGCTCCTGCTGGATGGCCTTGAGCTGCTGGCGCAGGTAGTACTCGCGCTGGCTCTTGTCCATTTCGCCGCGGGCTTCCAGCGTGATCTTCTGCTGCACTTCCAGCAGCTCGATCTCCCGTAGGAGCATGTCGTGGGCTTTGCGGAGCCGCCGCATCGGGTCCGCGATCTCCAGCGCTTCCTGGTTCTGGGCCAGCTTCAGGTCCAGGTTGGACACGACGAGGTCGGCGAGCCGCCCCGGGCTGTCCAGGTTGCCCGCGATGGCCAGCACTTCCTGGGGCAGGCTCTTGCCGAGCGTCGTCGCCTTTTCCAGGCTCTGCTTGACGCTGCGCATGAGCGCGTCCGTCTCCACGCCGCCTGGAGCCTCGGGCTCCGCGAGCGGCTCCACCCGCGCCTTGAAGAGCCCTTCGGTCTCGGTGAAGTATTCGATCTTCACCCGCTGCACGCCCTGCACCAGCGCGCGCACGCGGCCATCGGGGAGTTTAAGCACGCGCATGACGAGCGCGGCGGTGCCCACGCGGAAGAGATCCTCCGGCCCAGGTGTATCCATCTCCACCTGCTTCTGCGCGACCAGCAGGATCATGCGGTTTTCCACGAGCGCCGTGTCAATGGCGCGGATGGAGATGTCCCGGCTGACGGAGAGCGGTTGGATCACATAGGGGTAGACCACCACATCCCGCAGTGGCAGGACCGGCAGGACCTCGGGGATCTTTGGGGTCTCGTCCTGGGGAACCGGATTCGCGTCTTCAGCCACGACTACCTCGTGGCATCAGTGTAGCGGGCCGCAAGGCCTCACTTCCGCCGGGGACGCGGGCTCTCCTCGGAAAAGAGCGGCGTCTCCACCGCAGGCGCGACGGCCGGGCGGGGCTGGGGCGGCGCGGGCGAGCCGCCCTCCCGATGGATGAGCACCTCTTCCAGCGCCTTCACGAAATCCGGCAGATCCTTGAAGTCGCGGTAGACCGAGGCGAAGCGCACATAGGCCACCTGGTCCAGGCCCTTCAATTCGTCCATCACCACTTCGCCCAAGTCCCGGGCGCGGATTTCACGATCGGGCCGCTCCAGCAGCTTGGCCTGGATGTCCGTCGCCAGATCCTCCAGCCGCGCCAGGGACACGGGCCGCTTCTGGCAGGCGGCCAGCAGGCCCTTCAGCAGCTTCGTCCGGTCGAAGGGTTCGCGGCGCCCGTCCTTCTTCACGACGACGATGGGCACCTCCTCGACCCGCTCGTAGCTGGTAAAGCGCCGCCCACAGGCGAGGCATTCCCGGCGGCGGCGGATGGCTTCGCCTTCCCGGCTTTCCCGGGAGTCCACCACCTTGTCTTCGAGATGGCCGCAGAAGGGACAGCGCATTTTGAGAGCTTATCCCTCCACCACGGTGGGCTCCATCACCACCTTGGATTTGATGGAGTTGGCGACGAAGCAGTATTTGTGCGCCTTCTCGAACAGCTCCTTCACCTTGGCCGTGTCCGTGCCCAGAGCGACGCGGATGGTCGGACGGAGGTGGATCTCGGTGATGGAGGTGACCTTCTCCACGGTGTCGAGGACGGCTTCGGCGCGATCCTCGTAGCCGAGCACTTGGGTGCGGGTCTTCGCGGCGAGGGCGAGGAAGGTGAGCATGTGGCAGGTGGCCAGCGCCGTGCCGAGGAGGTCCTCGGGGTTCCATCGGCTGTCGTTCCCGGCGTATTCCGCCGCGCTGCTGAGGGGCAGCTCCACCTTGCCCGGCGCGGCGGCCAGGGCGTCGCGGGTGTAGGGGTCGGCGAGGGTGTCGCCGTTCCAGGTGAGCGCGAAGGGATAGGCGTGGGCCATGGGAGCCTCCAGGGGCTCTATTGTCGCCCATACTGTCGGCACCCGTGTCCAGGCTCCCCCTCGATCCCATCCAGGCGCTTCGGCGACGCGTGTTCCTTCGGGCCGCGCACCGCCATGGCCTGCCCCTGCGGGAAGGCAACGCCGTGGGCCTGCTGCCCGGGGGCGACGCCATCCTGGACGCGACCTTGGCGCTCATCCACGGGGCCACCCACGATCTCCGCTTCGAAATGTACATCTGGGCCGATGACGCCGTGGGCCGGGAGCTCTCGGACGCTCTGAAGGCCGCGCTGAAGCGGGGCGTCGCCGTGCGGGGCCTCGTGGACGCGGTGGGCAGTTGGGGCGCGGACCGGATGGTGGGCGAATTGAAGGCCGCGGGCGCGGACCTGCGCTGGTTCCACCCCGTCGCCTCCTGGCGGCCGAAACTCTGGAACCGCCGCAACCATCGCAAGCTGCTCATCAGCGACGGGCGGGAAGCCGTGGTGGGCAGCGCGAACTGGGGGTTGGACTACCGGCCCTCCGAGAATCCGGAGGCCTTCCTGGATCTGGGCCTCGTGGTGCGCGGGCCGAGCGTAGGCGATCTGGTGTCGGATTTCGCGGCGGCCTGGCGGCGTTCGGAAGGGGAAGATCCCGCCCCTCCCTCGTCGAAGGAAGGATCGCCGATGTGGGCGGGCGTTTGGCAAGAGAACGCGCTCGTCCAAGTGGTCTCCAGCGCGGCCCCAGGCGGGCGCCTCGCCCTGCGCCGTCACTTCCACCTGTTCCTGAGCCAGGTGCGCGCCGAAGTCCTGGTGGCCAACGCCTACTTCATCCCTGGGCCGCGCATCCTCAAGCGGCTCATCCACCTGGCCCGCCGGAAGCGCCGCGTCATCCTCCTGCTGCCGGGCGCCAGCGACCAACCCTTCGTGCAGGCGGCGTCGCGCCACATCTACCGGCGGCTCCTGGAGCGGGGCGTGCGCATCTACGAGCGCGCGTCCACCATGCTCCACGCCAAGGCCGCCATCCTGGACGACGACGCGCTCTTCACCGGCAGCGCGAACCTGGATCCGAGAAGCTTCCATCTGAACCTGGAACTCAACCTGCTGGTGCGCCAGCCCGCGGTCGTCCAGGAAGCCAAGGCGCGCTTCGAGGCCCAGCTGCCGTTGAGCAAGGAGCGCGAGGCGGCCGCGTGGGCTAGGCGTTCGGCGTGGGCGCGGGCGTGGTCCTGGTTCGCCTACCAGTTCCGCTGGTGGCTGTAGCGATCAGCCGGAAGAGCAGCAGCGCGGCGATGATCGCGGCGAAGGTCAGCACCCGCGGCTCCTTCCA
>CAZKIM010000020.1:0-11375 GCA_964552855.1 uncultured Solibacteraceae bacterium
GACTTGCCGATCCAGTGGCGCTGCATGGTCTTCACATTCTCGGGCCAATCAATCCGGTCGAGGCCCGACAGCAGCTCGTCGGCGTACTTCGTCGTCTGGAAGAAGTACTGCTCCAGGGGCTTCTGCACGACGGGGTGGCCGGTGCGCTCGTCCTTGCCATCCACCACCTGCTCGTTGGCCAGCACGGTGCCGAGGGCCTCGCACCAGTTCACCATGCGCTCGGCGCGGAAGACATCGCCTCTTTTCCACATCTGGAGGAAGAACCACTGGTTCCACCGGTAGTACTCCGGCAGGTAGCTGGCGATCTCGCGCTCCCAGTCGTAGCTGATGCCGAGCTTCTGGATCTGGGCCTTCATGTCCGCGATGTTCTGGCGCGTCCAGATGGCGGGATGGATGCCGTGCTTGATGGCGGCGTTCTCAGCCGGAAGGCCGAAACTGTCCCAACCGAGGGGGTGCATCACCTCGAAGCCGCGCATGCGGCGGAAGCGCGCCACGATGTCGCCCAGCGTGTAGTTGCGCACATGGCCCATGTGGATGCGGCCCGAAGGGTAGGGCAGCATCACGAGCATGTAGAAGGTCTTGGAATCCGGCAGCAGTTCCGAAGCGGGCTTGGCGCGGAAGGCGCGCTTCGCCGTCCACTCGCGCTGGATCTCGGGTTCCTGGCTCAGGGGCTCAAAGGGCATGCGGGCTCCGAACCCTCTAGCTTATCGGCGCGATGGCCGAATCTGACCGGACCTCCCCTCCCTGGACCCCACTGCCCCCTCGTGCTGGATGTGGGTGAAACCACGGAACCTTCCTTGCTTCACAGGATTTAACACAGAAAAAACAGGCATCGTGATTCTGAAAGGTTGATAATCACACCTTCATTCCTTCCCATGGCCGGTTCCCCGGCCCAATTCCAAGAGGTGCATCATGCCTTCCACGACCCTTCGTGTCCGGCTGGGCTTCGGCCTGGGTCTCTCCGCCCTCGCCTTGGCGCTGGCCTGCGGCGGCGGCGCCGGAGCTTCCAGCTCCTCCAGCAGCCCTTCGACCCCCAAGCCCCCGACCCCCCAAGCCGTCTCGGCGCCGGACCCCTTCTGGTCCGACGCCAGCCCGAGCCGCCCCCATCGCGCCCATCCCCTCCACCCGATGGGCGGAAGCGGCTCCGTCATCGCGCTCGCGCCTTCGGAGGTCACGGAACTGAAGCTCTCCGCCACCTCCCAGCCAGCATCCATCTCCAAGCCTCTGGCCACGCCCGCAACCGCGACGCCTCTTCGCATCGTGACGGGCCTCTACAGCTTCACCTATCACCAGGACAACGCGACCACGCTCCAGCCGCTCAATCTGACGGCCACGCCCATCCAGGTGCTCGTGCCCAACGCCACCGGCGGCTTTGACGCCCTCACGGGCCAAGGCAACAGCGATGGCACCTTCAGCATCCCCAATGTGCCCGTGGGTTACTACTGGCTGAAGTTCGGACGGACCTACCTCTGGACCAATGTGGACCATGTGGAGTGGGTCTTCGACAACTATGGCCGCGCCGATTCGGTCTATCCCGGCACCTCGCCCACCACGCTCGCGATGAACGCCACGGGGCTCAACACCTGGCAGGGAACGGATGAGCTCTTCTGGACCGTGCCCAATCAGGGCTTCACCTATTCCACCTATGGACTCACCGTCACCAATCCGCCCAATCCGGGCGACACGGCGCTTTCCTCCTACACGCTGGACTTCATCCAGAACGGCTTCCCGCTGCTGGACGCCACCAAGGGCGACCAGGCGTACCTGACCCAGCTCACCACCCGCACCGCCTCCGGCGAGGCCTACCGCGCGCTGGGCAAGACCTTCTACCTGCCGGCGACGACCATGGCCGACGGAGTCGCCACCACCGTCAACGGCGGTTTCCTCGACATTCCCCAGACCTCCACGCTCCACCTCGGCTGGAAGCGCTCGGCCCTCGCGGCGATGACCACGGCGGTGAACCCCAACGCCACCGTGGCGCAGACCGAATTCGGCCTTTGGCTCTCGCCCTTGGGCACGGGCGTCGGCATTCCCTCCGACGCCTTCCAGCTCTTCACCTATGACAGCGGCAATGTGAACGCCACGACGGACCTGGATCTGGGCGACCTGCCCTACGGCAATCCCTTCCCCTCCACCTGGACGCCCCTGGCGGAGACCTACTTCACCTGGGCGGTCTCCTACATGGCCCCGGGCGCCTCCACGCCGGTGACCATGTACCGTTCCGCCTACACCGCCACGACTACCATGCCCTCCGCCGCCGCGCCCATCACGCCGCTGCTGAGCCCCGTTCAGAACCCGCGCATCAACGGGAAGACGCTGTTCTCGAATCAGCTCAGCGTGGGCACGAACCCCGTCATCGCCTGGGATGCCCCCGCCACCGGCGCGCCCACGGGCTATGTCGTGACCATCTACCAGCTCGTGAACCAAGGCGGCGCCAGCGTCCTGCCGGGCCTGTACCGCTACACCTTCCGCACCAGCGCCCGGCAATTCACGGTGCCCCCCGGCGTGATGACGAGCGGCAACACCTACATCGTCACCATCTCGGCGGTCCGGAACCCGGGCTACACCTACGCGTCCAACCCCTTCCAGAGCGGGTTCCCCTACGGATCCTCGCCCACCGCCAGCGCCATCGTGGCGCCCTGAAGCACCGGACCCCAGGGATGCCGGGGCCTCGCCCCGGCTTCCCTGCCTAGGGGGCCTCCTCCTCGTCCTCGCTCCAGCCTTCACCCTGCTCCTCCTCGGGCTTCTGGGGCACGCGGTAGCTCTCGCTGGACCAGGCGCCCAGATCCTTCGTCTGGCAGCGTTCGGAGCAGAAGGGCTTCCAGGGGTTGCCCTCCCAAGTCGCGGGTTGTTTGCAGATGGGGCAAGGTCGGGTGGTCATGGGTCCAGGATACGCTTCAGTGCTTGAGAAGAAAATATGAGTTAATTTAAGAAGATTTTATTGACACCCCCTCCAGGCGCCCTATTCTTGAGGCTACGGGCACCCTCCGGGCGCCCCCTGGAGGCATCACATGAGCAAGATCATCGGCATTGACCTGGGCACCACCAACAGTTGCGTCGCCGTCATGGAAGGCGGTCAGCCCAAGGTCATCCCCAACCCCGAAGGTGCGGACACCACGCCTTCCGTGGTGGGCTTCAACCCCAAGACCCACGAGCGGCTCGTCGGCGCCTCGGCCAAGCGCCAGGCCGTCGCCCAGCCCAAGAGCACCATCTATTCCATCAAGCGCTTCATGGGCCTGCCTTTCGCGGACAGCGACAAGGAGCAGAAGCTCGTCCCCTATCAGGTGCAGCGCAGCGACAAGGGCGGTTGCGCCGTCAACATTGATGGCAAGCTCCTCAGCCCCGAAGAGATCTCCGCCGTCATCCTCACCAAGATGAAGGAGGCCGCCGAGGCCTACCTGGGCCAGAAGGTGACGGAAGCCGTGGTCACCGTCCCCGCCTACTTCAACGACGCCCAGCGCCAGGCCACCAAGGACGCCGGCGCCATCGCCGGGCTCGATGTGAAGCGCATCATCAACGAGCCCACGGCGGCCGCGCTCGCCTACGGCCTGGACAAGAAGAAGGACGGCACCATCGCGGTCTTCGACTTCGGCGGCGGCACCTTCGACATCTCCATCCTCGAAGTTTCCGAAGGCGTGGTGGAGGTGAAGTCCACCAATGGCGACACGCACCTTGGCGGCGACAATGTGGACCAGCTCATCATTGACTGGCTCGTGGAGGAGTTCCAGAAGGCCGAAGGCATTGATCTGCGCAAGCAGGCCGATGCGATGCAGCGCCTGAAGGAAGCCGCGGAAAAGGCCAAGATCGAGCTCTCCAGCACCACGCAGACCGACATCAGCCTGCCCTACATCACGGCGGACGCCAGCGGCCCGAAGCACATCAACCAGAACCTCACCCGCGCGCGCTTCGAGGCGATGCTCGAGCCCATCCTCGCCAAGCTCAAGGTGCCTTGCGAGAACGCGGTGAAGGACGCCAAGCTCTCCCACCACGAGATTGACGAAGTCGTGCTCGTGGGCGGCTCCACCCGCACGCCCAAGGTGCAGGAGCTGGTGAAGCAGGTCTTCGGCAAGGAACCCAACAAGAGCGTCAACCCCGATGAAGTCGTCGCCGTCGGCGCGGCCGTCCAGGGCGGCGTCCTGGCGGGCGATGTGAAGGGCGTGCTGCTGCTCGATGTGACGCCGCTCTCCCTCGGCATCAACGCCAACGGCGGTCAGATGAGCGTCATCATCCCGCGCAACACGACGATCCCGACCAAGCGCTCCGAGATCTACACGACGGCGGTGGACAACCAGCCCGGCGTGGACATCGAGGTCTACCAGGGCGAGCGGCAGGTGGTGGACGGCAACAAGCTGCTGGGCAAGTTCCACCTGGGCGACATCCCGCCCGCGCCCCGCGGCATGCCCCAGGTCGAGGTCATCTTCGACATTGACGCCAACGGCATCGTCCATGTGACCGCCAAGGACAAGGCCACCGGCAAGGACGCGAGCATCACGCTCACCGGCTCCACCGGCCTGTCCAAGGAGGAGATTGACGCCAAGGTGAAGGACGCCGAGGCGCACAAGACCGAGGACGAAGCCCGCAAGGCGCTGCTCGAGGACAAGAACAAGTTGGATCAGCTCGTCTACCAGGTGGAGAAGCTGCTCAAGGAAGGCGGCGACAAGCTGCCCGCCGAGGACAAGCAGGCCGCCGAAACTTCCGTCAGCGAAGCCAAGGCCGCCCTCGCCTCATTCGAAAAGGACGCGATCCAGAAGGCCCTGGATGACCTCAACGCCAAGGCCCACAAGCTCTCGGAGTCCCTGTACAAGACCGGCGAAGCCCCCGCGCCCGGCGCGGCGGCCCCGAGCGAAGAGCCCAAGAAGGACGACGGCGTCATTGACGCCGAAGTCGTGAGCTGAACCCGGCTTCCATCCACCGTCCACCGGCTACCGGACAGCTCTGCGGGCGACGAGCCCAAGGACCTGCACCCGGTAGCCGGTGGCCTGTAGCCGGACGACCGGACCTGAGCGCACAGCGCGCAAATTAGATACAGTGAACCCGTGCCCCATCCCGACTACTACAAGATCCTGGGCGTGCCCAAGGCGGCTTCCGACGAGGAGGTCAAGAAGGCTTATCGCAAGCTCGCGCGGAAGTACCACCCGGACCTGAACCCCGGCAACGCGGAGGCCGAAGCCAAGTTCAAGGAGCTCTCCGCCGCCAACGAAGTGCTGTCGGACCCTGAGAAGCGGAAGAACTACGATCAGTTCGGCGATCCCGCCGGCGCGCCCCAGATGCAGATGGGACCCGGCCCCGGGGGCTTCGGTGGCGTGCCCTCCGGCGGCTTCGACTTCGGCGACCTCTTCGGGTCCTTCATGGGTGGCGGAAGGCAGGAAGCCAACGGCCCGAAGCGCGGCGAGGACCTGCTGCGCCGGGTTCAGCTCAGCTTCCAGGACGCCTTCAAGGGCACCAAGCTCTCGTTCCAAGTGAACCGCACCGAACCCTGCCTCACCTGCCACGGCAGCGGCGAGGCCAAGGGCAAGGCCGTCACCTGCGCCAAGTGCGGCGGCAAGGGCAAGCTCCAGGGCGGCATGTTCTCCATGGGGCGCACCTGCGACGCCTGCGGCGGCAAGGGGACGATTTCGCCGCCCTGCCCGGATTGCCAGGGACGCGGCCGCAACCCCAAGACCGAAACGGTCACCGTCGCCATCCCGCCCGGCATGGACACGGGCCAGCGCCTGCGGGTGGCGGGCAAGGGCGAGGCCGGCCGTCGCGGCGGCGGGCCCGGCGACCTCTTCCTGGAAATCGCCGTCCAGGCCGATCCCCGCTTCGAGCGCAAAGGGCCGAACCTCCATGTGAAGCTGCCGATCAGCTTCACCGAGGCCGCCCTGGGCGCGAAGGTGGATGTGCCCACGCCCGAGGGCAAGGCCACGCTCAAGGTTCCGCCCGGCGTGCAGAGCGGCCAGAAACTGCGCCTCAAGGGCCACGGGATGCCGCTCGGCAAGGGCGGCGAGCGCGGCGACCTCTTCGCCGAAGTGGCCGTCCTCACGCCCCAGATCCAGGACGAGCGCAGCAAGGAACTGCTGCGCGAGCTGGGTGAGTTGAACGACGCCGCGCTGCGCGCGAAGCGGGAGGGCGCATGAACTTTCCGGGCTTCAGGCTTCAGGCATCGGACTTCGGGCCGCTGACTCGGGCATCGCGCTCCCGTGCCGCGACCCGATGCCCGATGCCTGACGCCCGACGCCCGTCCGGAGGACACCATGGTTAAGGACCGCCGCCTGGGCGCCTACATGATCGGCGTCGTGAGCACGCGCTACGAGGTGCACCCGCAGACCCTGCGCCTCTACGAGCGCGAGGGGCTGCTGAAGCCTTCGCGCACCGAAGGCAAGACGCGCCTCTACAGCGACGAGGATCTGGAACGCCTGGAGTTCATCCTCAACCTCACCCGCGACCTCGGCGTGAACCTCGCGGGCGTGGAAGTGGTGCTCAACCTCCGCGAGCGCATGGCCCAGGCCCAGGCCGAGCTGGAACGCATGGTGACCATCCTCGAATCCCACGGCCTCGCCGACCAGGCGACCCCCAGCCGCGGCCTCGTGAAACTCACGCCGCAGGGATTGAGGAAGCGGGAATAGGGGCAGAGCCTAGTGGCCGAAGTCTGTGTCCAAGACTTCCTGCAGTTCCTTCGTCCGATTCCGGGTTATCGCCAGCAGGCAATTGCCCTCGATCAATGGCCGGATGCTGCCGCCTTCGTAAAGAGAGCCTTCGAAAGCTGCCTGCGCGTCCCGGTACTTGATCCATGCCTTCTCGGCCATGCGGAGTTTCATCTTCCCGGCTTCGTCCAGTTGCGCGATGAGCTTGCCGAACACCGCGTTCAGACTCGCATCTGCTTCTTTCCGGTCCTGCGCCAACTGCTCAACCATTCCGGCAGTCGTTTCACCCCAGGGTATGGCCCCAGGCTTGGGGGGCTCCTGGGCCTGACCCATTGCCGAAACACCGCAAATAAACATCGTCCAGACGATGGCAGAAGAGGCTCGCATCAGGCTTCCTTTGGGTTTGAAATTCGTGATTGCAGCATCTATTTCGTCGAATATTTCGCCGCCAATTTTCTCACGGTGTTCACGCCGCGGAAGGTAATCTTTCCGCCGATGGCTTTCTCGATGCGGACATTCGTGAGCTTGGAATCGCTCTGCTTCACGCGGCTGAGCCAGTGGAGTTCGCGACCGTGGACGCGGAATTCGTCATCGGACGACTTCAACGCGAGCAGCGCCCACTCGGCCTCGGCCTTCAGCGGCGCGTCGAGGAAGCCGATGTTGAGCGCGGCTGCGGTCGCCAGCTCCTTCGCGGTGAAGGGCTCGCGGGCGGCGACTTCCGCCAGCTCCGCGTCGGTCCGCAGGAGGGTCGCCACCTCGTAGCCCAGTTCGGAGCGGAGATGGCTCTCGATCTTCTTTTTCAACGCGGCCTCACCCTTCGAGGGCGTCTCGAAGATCACATTGCCGCTGGCGATGAAGGTGGCCACCTTCGCGAAACCCAGTTCCTCAAAGAGCCCCCGCAGCGCCTCCATGGCGACGGTGTGGCCGCCCACATTGATGGCTCGGAGGAGGGCGATGTATCGAACCATGGGGCAGGCCTTTCCAAAGCATGAAGTCGGGCTCCAGATTACCTGGCCATTCCGGACCAATCAGTCGGCGCCGCCTTGCTATCCTGTCCCTTCGCCCCGGTGATTCCTTGGTTTTCCGGCACCTCGAAGAGCGCGCGCTCGACAAGTACTTCGACTCCATCCGCCACCTGCCCCTGCTGAAGCCGGAGGAGGAGCGGATCAACGGGCGGCTGTGGCGCAACGAACGGAACCCGGAAGGGCTGGCCAAGCTGGTGGAGGGCAATCTCCGTTTCGTCGTGAAGGAAGCCCGCAAGTTTGAGGGCATGGGCCTGGATCTGCTGGATCTCATCAGCGAAGGCAACCTCGGCCTCATCGAGGCGGCCAAGCGCTTCGACCCGGAGCGGGAGAACAAGTTCCTCACCTACGCGAGCTGGTGGGTGCGCCAGGCGATCTTCCACGCGCTGGCCGAGCACGGCTCCAAGATCAAGCTGCCCCAGAAGGTGGCGGGGCACATGGTGAAGCTGAACAAGATCGCCCAGCACCTCACCCAGGATCTGGGCCGCGCGCCCTCGCTTCAGGAGCTGGCGGCGGCGGCGGGCTTCAGCGAGGAGGAGGTGGATCGCCTCCAACGCCTGCAGCAGACGACGAGCACCATCAGCACCGAGCAGGGCCTGGGCGACACCGATCTCACCGTGGGCGACAGCCTGGAACAGGAGGTCGAGCCCTCCGCCCTCCAGGCGCTGGACCACGAGGCCTTCCATGAGCAGATGGAGATGAGCCTCGGCTCGCTCAACGACAAGGAGCGCCGCATCCTGGAACTCCACTTCGGCCTTCACGGCACGGACCCGATGACGCTGGAGCAGATCGGCAAGAGCTTCGACCCGCCCATTTCCCGGGAGCGGGTGCGGCAGCTGGAGGAGCGCGCCTTCGCCAAGATCCGCGACCGCCGCCGCTCGACGCTGGAAGGCTTCCTGCACGGAGAGCTCAGTTGAGCCCGCGCCCCGACTGCCCGCGCTGCCAGGGCCGCGGCGTGATCCTGAACGCGGATCCGCTCAAACCCGCGCGGCTCTGCGACTGCGATGGCGCGGGCGGCGACGCGTCCGATCTCCCCGCGCGCTACCGGGAGGCGTCCTTCACCGCCTTCTGGCGGTGGTGGCGGGACTGGGAGGGCAACCAGAAGCGCAACCGCCTCGTGATGGACCGTCTGCCGGAACTGGAGACGCTGCTCGGCGCCGATCCTTCCAAGGTCGGCGAGCTCCCCCAGCGCGAGCGCCTCGAACGGCTCGTGCATCAGGCGAAGACCAACATCCAGCACGGCCTCAAGGCGCTCGGCGGCGAGGATTTCCAGGCCTGGGCCACCAAGGGCAAGCACCGCTTCAAGGGCGGGTGGGAAGTGTGGTGGATCCAAGGCCCGCCCCAGAGCGGCAAGACGACGCTCGCCTGCGCGGGCCTGCGGGCGCTGGCGGAACGAGAAGGGAAGGCCGGGCGTTTCGTCTCCGTGCGCACGCTGTCGCAACAGATCAAGAACGCCTACTACGATCAGCGCGGTTGGCAGAACGCCGATTTCGTCAGCGTGCGCGACCTGATCGAGCCGCTGAAAGCCCAATCGGCGCTGGTGCTGGACGAGATGGATTGCCTCGATGGCGATGGCCGCGTGGGCGCGGCGATGGCCGAATTGCTCACCCATCGCTACCACGAGAACCTGCCGACGATCATCACGGCGAACCTCGGGCCTCAGGCGCTGGAACAGCGGGAAGGGTCATCCTTCGCGCGACTCAACGACGACAGCCTCCTGCGCCGCCTCGGCGCGGCGGAGCGCGTGGAGATGATCCCCGCGCTGGCCTGGTGGCTGGGACGCCTGTGAAAAGAGGCCACGGACCTCGGGCCGCGAGCCTCGGGGAAGCCGCGTGAGGCGCATGTTGCGCGCCCTGCTGCGCCTGCACCTGACGCGCCCCTGGGCGCTGCTTGGCCCCGCCTTGGCGATCGCCGTCCTCCTCGCGCTGGGCGCGACCAAGGTCGAGCGGCAGCTCGATCTCATGAGCCTGCTGCCGAAGAACGACGCGGCGGTGAAGGCGAATTTGGAAGCGGGCGTCGGGCAACAAGAACTCATCTGGCTCGTCGCGGAAGGCGACGCCGCCAACCTCGACGCGCGGGAGGCCTGGGCCGAAGGGCTCATGGACAAGCTGCTCACCGGCTCGGGCCTTGCCCTCAACGGACTCTCCGCCGAAGGCCGCCTGAGCGATCCAGTCTTCGTGCCGTCCTCCAAGGGCGTCTCGCCCTGGCCCGCGCTGCTGGCCGCCGGAGCCGTGCCCGATGGCGACGCCGGCGTGGACCGCCTGCTCACGGAAACGCTCTACGCCCTCGCGCCCGCGTGGCTGGGGGATCGCCTCGCGCCGCTCCAGGACCCGTCCGTGCTGAAGGCCCGTTTCGCGGCGTCGGCCAAGGCTCTCGCCTCCCTCGATCCCGTGAAGGCCAACCTCGCGCGGCTGGATCCGCTGGGCCTGCGCGGCCTCGCGCCCGAGGGCGCGGAAGGCTTCGGCCAGGCCGCCGACGCGGCGAAACGCTTCTCCCTCAAGCTCAAGACCGGCTACCTGGAAAGCAAGGATGGGCGCTTCGTGCTGGTGCCGCTGGTCGCGGGCTTCCCCACCACCGACACCAAGGCGACGACCCGCGTGCTGACCTGGCTGGGTCACGGCGCGGAAGGCCCGCTTCCCGCCCATGCCTCGCTGAAGGCGGTCGAGGCCGCCTGCGCGCCGAACGCCGACCGCGCCTTTCCCATCCAGGCCACCGGCGCCCACGCCGTCACCGCCTGGGAATCCGCGCGGCTCACGCGGGAGGTGCTCATCAGCCTCGCCTTGAGCTTCATCCTCATCGGCCTCGTCTACTTCATCGGCTTCCGCACCTTCGCGGGCTACGGCTTCGTGATGGCGCCGCTGCTCCTCGGCATGGTCTGCGCACTGGGCCTCACGGGCTGGACGCTCGGCCGCCTCAACCTCATGGCGGCGGGCTTCGGCGCAGTATTGCTGGGCGTCGGCGACGATGTGGGCATCCTCCTCTTCAGCCGCTACCGGGATGAACGCCAGCGGGGCCGCTCCAAGGCGCGCGCGCTGCGGGAAGCGCTGATGAGCACGGGACCGGGCGTGGTCGCGGGCAGCGTGACGACGGCGCTCGCCTTTCTCGCGCTCGCCATCGCGCCCTTTCCCGGCATCCGCGATCTCGGCCTCACGACAGGCCTGGGCCTGCTCTGCTGCCTCCTCGCCACCTTCCTCTTCATGCCCGCGCTGCTGCTCCGCTTCGACCATGGCACGGGCACCTTCGCGCCACGCGTGATCCAGGAGAAGGCCGCGAAACCCTTGCCGCGGTGGAAGCCCATCGTCGCGCTCCTGCTGCTGGCCTTCGCGATCCTCGGCGCGCCGAAGACGCGGTGGGAGGAAGACCTGCGCAAGTTCCGCATGGCGGACAACCCCGCCCTCGCCTTGCAGGAGCGGCTTCAGGGCGTGCTGGGCGCGAGCCTGCGGCCCTTGGCCCTGGAAATTCCCCTGGGCGATCCCGACCGTCTTCCGCTTCGCTGGAACAAGCTCGCGCCGCTGCTCCGCGCGGAAGGCGTGCCCGCGCCGGATTGGCAGGCCCCGGATGCGCGGCTGCGCGCGGTGTTGAGCTCCGACACCTGGCGGCAACAGGCCCTCACCCTCGCGAGCGCCGAAGGGCTCGACCCCGTCGCGCTCGAAGGCCCGCTCCGCACCCTCGGTGAAGCCGCGCGGGATCCCAAGGTTCCCGTCGAGGCCCTGCTCGCGTTGCTGCCGCG
>CAZKIM010000020.1:11475-14356 GCA_964552855.1 uncultured Solibacteraceae bacterium
GCCATCGCGAAGAATTCCATCCAGCAAGCCGTGCTGCTGTCCCTCGCGGCCGTGCTGCTCATCATCGCGCTCTTCGGCCGTTCCTGGCGCTTCGCCGCGCTCGCCCTCGCGCCCCTGCTCGCCAGTCAGGCCGGCGTCTTCGGCGCGCTGGGCTGGACCGGCGAACCGCTCACCTTCCTCAGCCTCACCGCCATCCCCATCGCCCTCGGCGTCAGCGTGGACACGGCCTTCAACCTGCTGCACCGCGCGCGGCACGAGGCCGACGCCGCGACCAGAGTCGCCCGCGTGAACGCCGTCTGCGCCGGGACGACGCTCGCCGGTTTCGGCGGCCTCGCCTTCTCCAGCTACCGCGCGCTGCGCGGCGTCGGCCTCGCCTGCCTCGGCGGCGTGGCCCTCGCGCTGCTGCTCACCCAGTGGCTGCTGCCGGTGTTGCTGGCGAAGTGGAGCCTCCGGAGGACGCGATGAATCCCCTCGCCGCTCGCCTCGCGGAGCAGGCGAAGGACGGCCCTGTCCCCGCCGCCGCAGTCATGGCGCTCGCGCTCTACGACTCGGACCACGGCTACTACCGGCGCGCGGAAGGCCCCTGGGGCTTCGAGGGCAAGGATTACTACACGGCCCTGGATCTCGGGCCGCTGCTGGGGCAGACGCTGGCGCTGCGCCTAGAGGAAGCGTGGCAGCGGCTGGATCGCCCGTCGGCGTTCACGGTGGTGGAGGCGGGCGCGGGACGCGGCTGGCTGGGGCGGGATCTGCTCGCGGCGGCCACCGGCGACTTCGCGGAGGCGCTCAGCTATGTGCATCGGGATGACAACCCTGCGGCGCGACGGCACGCCGAGGAGGCGCTCGCGCACTGGCTCGCCTCAGGGAAAGCGCGCTTCGTGACGGAATCGGAGGCGCTGGCGCCCTTCACCGGCGCCGTGCTGAGCAACGAACTCTTCGACGCGCTGCCCGCCCAGCCTTGGAAGTGGGACGGCGAACGCTGGGTGCGCGAAGTGCTCACCGCGAGCGGCCCGGAATGGCACGCCGCGGACGACCGCGAACCTCAAGCCTGGTTTGAAGGCGTGATGGCCGCGAAGGGCGAAGCGCTCGAAGCCAGCGATGGCAGCGTGTGGTGCGACGCGCTGCCCGGCGTCGTCGCGTCGCTCGCGGGCGCGTTGCAGCGCGGCCTCTTCCTCGCCATTGATTACGGCGACTCGGCGGAACGCCTCCTGGCGAAAGGCTCGGATCTCCGCCGCTTTAAAGGCCATCAGGTGGACGGCAAGTGGTGGGAGGACATTGGCGAAAGCGATCTCACCGCCGATGTGGACTTCACGCGCCTTCAAACCCTGCTTGAAGGTGCGGGCCTTCGCGAAGCGGGCCATCACGAGCTTTCCAAATGGATCCGCACCCACGCGCCCCTGATGCAGTGGGAAGCGGACTGGCAAGAGTTGCCTTCCACGGATCGCATGAAGCGCATGGAGAACCTGCTCCAGCTCACGCTTCCCGGCCTCATGGGCGCGCGCTTCCGCGTGCTGGAGGCCTGGCGGGGCTAGGACAGGTAGAGCCGCCGGATCAGCTCGGGGCCGTAGGCGTACCCGCCGCCCAGGAGGAGCATCGCGAGGCCGATCACGGTCATCGCGAAACCGACGCCGAAGAGGCTGCTGAAGAGGAGCAGCACGGGTGCTTCGCCCGGCGCGATCCAGGCCAGCTTCACCGACTCGCCTTGGCGCGCCGCGGGGGGATTCTGCGCCCAGCTCGTCGTGAGCGATCCCGGATTTCCGCTCGGATCGGTGTAGGCCACGCGCAGCTTGTAGCTGGTGCCGCCCTTGGAGCCGCGCACAGGGATCAGCTCTGTCACCTGTCCGTTGATCACGGGTCGGCCCTCCACCTTGCGGTGGGCGCGGAGAAGGAGCCAGCCGCCGAGGCCCGCCACCGCGAGCCCGATCCCCGCGAGGATGAGCGAGCCCTTCATGGCGCGTCCTCATGTTCGTGGACGCTCACCTGGCCGCCAAAGCCCTCGTGGGTGATGGTCACATCGTAGGCGTAGGTGTGGCCGCAGCCCGCCAGCGTCCACACCTCCTGGGTGGTGCCGCTGCCCTGCTGCACGATGCGCGCGGCGACGATCTTCGCCGCCGGACAGTCGCCGTGGTGCATCTGATGGGTGTCCATGACCTCGGACGCCACCTCGGCGCGGAAAGGGCCGGTCGCGGAAGTCTGGATGGCGGATGGCCCTTGGCAGGCGAGGCCCACGGCGAGGGCGGGAAGAAGGACGAGGCGATGCACAGCGACTCCGGAGGGTTGCCTCCAGCCTATCCCAGGAGCTTCGCTTTCCACTTGGGATTGAGGGCCGCCACCTGCGCGAGGGCGCGGGCTTCTTCCGGGTGCTCGGCCTTGCGCCACCGGGCCTGGAGCGCGCGGACCACGGTCCAATCAGCGTGAGGCCGCTCCAGCAGGCGAAGCTCCTGGCCGGGCGCGATGAGCCCTTCCCGAAGCACGCGGAAATACCACCCGCCTCGGCCCGCTTCAAAGACACGGGTCACGATGTCCTTCCGCCCGTGCCGTTGCGCGAGCGTCCCGCAGGGCACCCGCGCGCAGGAGACCTGAAGTTCCGTCTCTCCCAGCGCGAAGCGGTCGCCGATGCAGACGGTCTGATCCGAGAGGCCTTCCACCAACAGGTTCTCACCGAACGCCCCGCGCTCCTCCGTGAAGCCTTCCGCCTTCCAGGCCGCGTAGTGGGATTCGGCGTAGGCGAGCACCGCCTGCTCGGGGCCGCCATGATGGACCGTGTCGCCCACCGCGTCGCCTTCGAAGCCGGTACGCGTCAGGCGCAGCGCGCCCGCCACGGGTTCCTTGTGGATGGCGCTGCGCCAGCCGTCCAGTTGACGGACAGGGCCGACGCGGAGCT
>CAZKIM010000020.1:14456-23559 GCA_964552855.1 uncultured Solibacteraceae bacterium
CTTCCACCAGGCTTCGCCTTCGGCCACATCCTTGGCGATCTGCTCCCGGAGGGCATCGGGGCCATTGAATTTCTGCTCGCCGCGCAGGCGATGGAGGAAGCTCACCTCCAGGCGCACGCCGTAGAGATCGCCCTTGTAACCTGGAAGGTGCGTCTCCACGGTGAGCCTGCGGCCTTCGAAGGTGGGCTTCTCGCCCACATTGGTGAGGCCCAGGCGCGGGCCGTCGAAGTGGCTGCCGCGCACTTCCGTCACATAGACGCCGCCCGCGGGAAGCTGCTCCTGCTCCCAGGCGAGGTTCGCGGTGGGAAAGCCCAGGTGACGCCCACGGCGGTCGCCCTCGACGACGATACCTGTGAGCGTGTAGGGATGACCGAGCAGCTTCGCGGCTTCATCGGCCTCGCCGGATTCCAGCGCCTCGCGGACGCGCGTGGAGCTGAGCAGGCCGCCGTCGGGGGCGCGCAGCGCGTGGGCCTTCACCTCGCAGCCATGGCCGAAGGCCCAGGCCCGCAGCAACGAGAGATCGCCCGAGCGATCGCGGCCAAAGCGGAAGGCACGGCCCACATGGAGCTCCACCGGACGCAACGCCTTGGCGAGCCCTTCCAGGAAGGCCTCCGGCGCGAGTTCGGAGAAGGAGCGCGAAAAGGGGATCACCCAGGCGAGATCCACGCCGCAACTCTTGAAGGCGGCGAGGCGCTGATCCAGGGTCATCAGGCGTTTCGGCTTCCGTTCCGGCGCGACGACCATGGCGGGGTGCGGATCGAAGGTGACGACGGCGCTCTTCAGGCCCCGCGCCTGCGCGGCCCGCGCGGCTTCGGCGAGCAACTCCCGGTGCCCGGCATGCACGCCGTCAAAGTTGCCGAGGGTGACGACGACCGGACCACTCGGGGGCGCGTCTTCCAAGGCGTGGCGCCAGATCTTCATGCCGCGCCCCCTTCCGGCCGCTTCGGCCACATCAGGCTCGCGATCACGCTCAGGATGAGGATGCCGAGGATCACGACGAGGCTCCAGATCACCGGCACCTCCACCCAATGCTCACCGCACATCTTCAGGCCCACGAAGGCGAGGATGAAGGCGAGGCCGGTCTTGAGGCGGTGGAAGCGGTCCATCATCTTGGCCAGCAGGAAGTAGAGGCTGCGCAGGCCCAGCACCGCGAAGATGTTGCTGGTGTAGACGATGAAGGGGTCGCGGCTCACCGCCAGCACCGCCGGGATCGAGTCCACGGCGAAGATGAGATCCGTCACCTCCACGCTGACCAGCACCAGCAGCAACGGCGTGGCGAAGCGGCGGCCGTTCTTCACGCTCCAGAAATGCTCATGGCCGCCGCCCTCGTCGTAGGGCACGCAGCGCCGGAACAGGCGGGTGATGAGGTTGTCCGTGGGGTCGCTCTCGGCCTCGCCACCGAAGAGCATCTTGAGGCCGGTGAAGATCAGGAAGGCGCCGAACACATACATCATCCATTCGAAGCGGTGCAGCAGCGCCGTGCCCGCCAGGATCATGACCGCGCGCATCACCAGCGCGCCCAGCACACCCCAGTAGAGGACCCGGTGCTGGTGCCGCAACTCCACCCGGAAGGCGGCGAAGAGCAGCACGAACACGAAGAGGTTGTCCACGCTGAGGCTCTTCTCCAGCACCCAGGCGGTGAAGAACTCCAGGCCCGCCTTGGAGCCTTCGGCCTTGAAGATCACCGCGTTGAAGGCGAGCGCCAGGAGAATCCACGCGATGCTCCACGCGGCGGCCTCCTTCATCGAAGGCGCGTGGGCCTTGCGGTTGAACACGCCCAGATCGAGGGCGAGCATGGCCAGGATGAGGAGGTGGAAGCCGAGCCAGGCCCACCACGGGGCGGCCTGGGAAAGGGCATGGATCAAGGAGCCTCCACCATCCCTCCAGTTTACCGGGGGGTGGCAAGATGGTCCCAGTGTCCCTTCCCCGGATCTTCCTCCCCCACGCGCCCCTGGCCACCACCGGGGCCGTGATCCCCTTGGGGCCGGACGAGGCGCGGCACTTGAAGGCCCTGCGCCTCCACCCGGGCGACGCGATGGAACTGGTGCTGGCTTCGGGAGCCTGGAAGGCCGAAGTGGCCCAGATGGAGCGCGAGCGCGCCCTCGTGCGGCTCGTCGGTCTGATCCAGGAGGACCGCGAGCCTTCGGCGCCCATCCTCTGCTGCCTCCCGATCACCGCCCAGCTCAGCCTCGTGGATGAGATGCTGCCGCCGCTGGTGGAGCTGGGCGCGACGCTGCTCCAGCCCATCGTTTACGCCCGCAGCGAAAACGACGCGAAGAAGGGCGCCGCCAAGCGGGATCGCTGGCTGCGCCTCATCCAATCCGCCGCGGAGCAGAGCCACCGCAGCGTCCTGCCCGAACTCCGCGATCCACTGCCCTTCGAGGCCCTGCTGCGGATGGACGCGCCCCAGAAGTGGGTGGCCTACGAACTGCCCACGGGCGAGGCCAATCCCGCGCTCGGCGACGGCGCCCTCGCGCTCACCAGCGGGCCGGAAGGCGGCATCACGGACGACGAATTCGCCGCGCTCCAGAAGGCCGGATGGCGGCCCGTCTCGCTGGGCAAAAGCATCCTCCGCGCCGTCACCGCGCCCACGGCGCTTCTCGGCGCGGCGCGGTTCCTGCGGCCCTAGGGCAGGAAGCGGTCCCGCAGTCCCTTGGGCACGATGGGGCACGCGCCCGCGGGTCTCGCGAAAAGGCGATGACGCACCTTGGCGACGAGGTCGTAGCCGAAGTCGCGGACCGGGCGCGGAATGATCCAGAGCGCCGCGCCGAGCAGCCTCCAGAAGAAGCCCAGCCGCTTCAGCAGCGCGACGACGGCGGCGGATTTCACCCGCAAGGCGCCTTCCGGCTCCCGGAGCACGAGGCTGTCGGGCAGTGAAGTTCGCGCGGCTTCGTCCACCAGCGTCGTCACCGTCTCCCCTTGCAGCGGGGCGAAGGCGAAGAGGCCCTTCCGATCCCGCTTCAGCGTGAACAGCACGGCGCGGTGGCAGAGCCCGCAGTCGCCATCGTAGAAGAGGATGGGCCTCACACCGTCTTCCCGGCGAGGATCCAGATTCCCACGGCGATGAAGAGAAGGCCCGCGCCCCACTTGATCGCCGCCGGAGGCAGGATCTTGAAGAGTCCCGCGCCCACCGTGACGCCAATGGCCGTCGCGCAGACGAGGGCGAGGCTCGCGGCCACGAACACCGTCCAGATCGCGCCCGTCTTCGCGCTGGCCGTCATCGCCGCCAGCGAAGTCTTGTCGCCCACCTCGGCGAGGAAGACCGCCACGAAGGTGCCCCAAAAGAGTTCCTTGTTCATGCATCCTCCGCCATCCAAGTTTAGACTGGAAGATCAGGAGCCCATGCCCACCACGCCCTTCGACTTGCCCTTTTCCATCGTGGACTCCGCGGAGTCCTTGGAGGCGGCGCTCCCGGTGTGGTTCGGCGCGGAGCTGCTGGCGGTGGACATCGAGTGCAGCCTCACGGGCATCCACCACTGCACGCTGGCGCTGCTCCAGGTGGCGGACCACGAGCGGGCCTGGATCGTGGATCCCATCGCGCTGGGCGAACTGACCCGCCCCGCGCTGGAGGCGCTCGCCAAGGTGCCGTGGATCTGCCACGACTTTTCCAACGACGGCATCGTCATCAAGCGGCTCTACGACCTGGTGCCCGGCTCCGTGCTGGACACCATGCTGCTGGCGCGGGCGCTGGGCTATCCGCAGCCGGGCCTGAAGACCATGGCCAAGCTGAAGCTGGGCATCGAGATCCCGAAGGAAGAGCAGGATTCCAACTGGATGCTGCGCCCTCTCCGCGAAAGCCAGTTGGAATACGCCGCCCGGGACGCGGCGTTGCTGCTGCCGCTGCTCCGTCGCCTCGGTGAGGAAGTCGAAGCCAAGAAGGCCGATCCCGCCGCCGAGGCGCGGCTCGCCTCGCTTCCCCTCGAAATGCGCGCCCTCTTCCGCCGCATCCGCGCCTATCGCGTTCCCGACCACGACCCGGTGGTGGCCAAGGCGCGAAGCCTCGGCGAGGAGGCCGAAGCCCGCGCGCGCAAGCTGACGGAGCTGCGGGCGGCCTGGGGCAACGAAGGCGACATCGGCGCCATCATGGAGATGGGCAATCGCTGGATCCTCGCGCGGGTGGAGCATCCGCCCCGCACCAAGGAGGCGCTGGAGCGCAGCATTCCCAACCCCCGCTTCCGTCGCAAACGGCTGGACGCGCTGTGGACCGTCTTCAAGGATGGCGCGGGCGCCGCCGTGGCCGACGACGACCTGCTCTTCACCAGCTAGGCGGTCACCGGAACGAGCCGGACCAGCAGCTGATAGCCCTGGCCTTCCAGTTCCCGGGCCTTGGCCTGGGCCTCCTCCATGGACTCAAAACGCCAGGGCAGATCCGTGCGGTCGCCGGATTCCACATGCAAAGTTTGAAGCGCGTAGACCAGGGTCATGGAAGGCCTCGGAGTCATCCACCCCATCGGCAAGGCATCTTCAGACTTCAATTGGGGCGCAAAAATTCACAATTCTTAACAAGGTGCAACACGCGTCACTTCAAGTACGGCGCGAGGAACTTGCCCGTGATGCTGCCCTTGTGTCTCGCCACCTGCTCGGGCGTGCCCTCCACGAGCAGGGTGCCGCCCTCCGCGCCGCCTTCGGGGCCGAGGTCCAGGATCCAGTCGGCGGTCTTGATGACATCCAGGTTGTGCTCGATGACGACGACGGTGTTGCCCGTGTCGGCGAGGCGGTTGATGACCTCCAGCAGCTTCTGGATGTCCTTGAGGTGCAGGCCCGTCGTCGGCTCGTCCAGGATGTAGAGCGTCCGACCCGTCGCGCGCTTGCTCAACTCCTTGCCCAGCTTCACGCGCTGGGCCTCGCCGCCCGAGAGCGTCGTCGCGCTCTGGCCCAGGCGGATGTAGCCCAATCCCACATCCAACAAGGTCTGGAGCTTGTTGAAGAGCACGGGGATCGGCGCGAAGATCACGGCCGCCTCCTCCACCGTCATGGCGAGCACATCGGAGATGCTCTTGCCCTTGTAGTGGATCTCCATGGTCTCGCGGTTGTAGCGCTTGCCCTTGCACTGCTCACAAGTGACATACACATCCGGCAGGAAGTGCATCTCGATCTTGAGGACGCCATCGCCTTCGCACTTCTCACAGCGCCCGCCCTTCACATTGAAGCTGAAGCGGCCCGGTGTGTAGCCCCGCGCCTTGCTTTCGGGAAGCTGGGCGAAGAGTTCGCGCAGCGGCGTGAAGAGGCCCGTGTAGGTGGCGGGGTTGGACCTTGGCGTCCTCCCGATCGGCGCCTGGTCAATGTCAATCACCTTGTCGAGCAGCTCCAGCCCGGAGATCTTCCTGTGCTTGCCGACCACATGGACGCCCTGATGCAGCTGGTTGGCGAGCGCCTTGTAGAGGATCTCGTTCACGAGCGTGCTCTTGCCCGACCCCGACACGCCGGTCACGCAGGTGAAGAGGCCGATGGGGAAAGCCGCGTCCACGGCCTTGAGGTTGTTCTCCGTCGCGCCCATCACCTTCACCTCGCCCCGCTCGGCCTTGCGGCGCTTGCGGGGGACGGGGATGCCATCGCGGCCGGAAAGGAAGGCGCCCGTCACGCTGGCGGCCTGCTTCGCCACTTCCGCGGGCGATCCTTCCGCGACGATCTGCCCGCCGTGCTCGCCAGCGCCAGGACCCATGTCAATGACATGGTCCGCGGCCTCGATGGTCTCCAGATCGTGCTCGACGACGAGGACGGTGTTGCCCAGATCGCGCATCTCCTGGAGCGTCTTCAGCAGCTTCTGGTTATCGCGCTGGTGCAGACCGATGCTCGGCTCGTCGAGCACATAGAGCACGCCCTGGAGCTTGCTCCCGATCTGCGTGGCGAGGCGGATGCGCTGACCTTCGCCGCCGGAGAGCGTCGCCGCCGAGCGGTCCAGCGTGAGGTAGCCGAGGCCCACATCGTCCAGGAAGCCGAGGCGCTCGCGGATCTCCTTGAGCACCTTGTCGGCGACGACGGCATCCTTGCCCTCCAAGCCAAGCCCGTCGAACCACACGCGCCCATCGCGCACGCTGAAGGCGGTCACTTCCGCGATGTTCCGTTGGGCGACGGTGACGGCCAGCACTTCGGGGCGCAGGCGCTGACCCTTGCAGGCCTCGCAAGGGATGACGCGCATGGCCTCTTCCAGCTCTTCGCGGGTGTCCTCGTTCGTCGTCTCTTCGTAGCGCCGCTGAAGTCCGCCGAGGATGCCCTCGAACTGGTGCATGAAGTCGTAGCGGCTCTTCTTGCCCTCGTAGTGGAAGCGCATCTCCTTCTCGGTGCCGTGGAGCAGCAGACGGCGGATGTCCGCGCCAAGCTTCTTCCAGGGCGTGTCGAGGCTGAACTTCGCCTTCCGCGCGAGCTGCTCCAGGAACTGGCTGCGCCAGCCGTCCTCGCTGAAGGAGCGCCAGCCCGGCGCCTGGATGGCGCCTTCGTTGATGGACAGCGCCGGATTCGGAATCACGAGCTCTTCCGCGAACTGGCGTTTGAAGCCGAGCCCATCGCAGGCGGCGCAGGCGCCGTGGGGCGAATTGAAGGAGAAGCTGCGGGGCTCCATTTCCGCGAGGCCCTGGCCGAAGCGGTCGCACTTCTCGTTGCTGCACGCGAGGCGCGAGGAGAGCAGCTGCTCGGTGCCGTCGTAGTCCACCAGCACGGAACCCTCGGCGAGGTTGCAGGCGATCTCCAGCGAATCGGCGAGGCGCGTGCTGAGGCCTTCCGCCACCTTGAGGCGGTCAATGACCACCTCGATGGTGTGCTTCTTCTGCTTGTCCAGGTCCGGCAGGCCCTCGGTGAGGTCCAGCATCGCGCCGTTGACCCGGGCGCGGATGTAGCCCTTCTTCACCAGATCCTGGAGCATCCGTTTGTATTCGCCTTTGCGCCCGCGCACGACGGGCGCGAGGATCTGCAACTTCGTGCCTTCGGGCTTGGCGAGGATCTGATCCGCCATCTCCTGGATGGTCTGGCTCGCGATGACGCGCCCGCAGGACGCGCAATGGGGCTTGCCCGTGCGCGCGAAGAGCAGGCGCAGGTAGTCGTAGATCTCGGTGACCGTGGCGACGGTGGAGCGGGGGTTCTTGCTCGTCGTCTTCTGCTCGATGGAGATGGCGGGCGAAAGGCCTTCGATGGAATCCACATCGGGTTTTTCCATCTGGTCGAGGAATTGCCGCGCGTAGGCGCTGAGGCTTTCCACATAGCGCCGCTGGCCTTCGGCGTAGAGCGTGTCGAAGGCGAGGCTGGATTTGCCGCTGCCGGAAAGGCCCGTGATGACGACCAGCTGGTTGCGCGGGATCACGAGATCCACATTCTTCAGGTTGTGCTCGCGCGCGCCTTTGATCGTGATCGCTTCCATGCGGGCCTCGCGGGTTCAGGGTTGGTCAGTTTACGCGAAAAGTTCGCCTCTCGTGGGCCTCGGGCTTCGGGCCTCCATATCGGTCTCCCATCTTTGGACCTGCAACCTGATGCCCGATGCCTGAAGCCTGATTGCCTAGACTGGAGCCATGGACTTCCGCCCGCTGGCCTGGCTTCGCAGCCTGCACGCCAAGCTCTTCATCGTGACGGCCCTGGTGACCAGCGCCCTCACCATCGGCGTGGCCTACTCCATCGTCCGCAACAGCCGGCGGGAATTTCAGGAGTACACGCGGCGACTCGTCGTGGAGGCGGCGCAGACCGTGGCGACGGATGTGGTGCAGCGGGATCCGCAGTTCAAGGACCCCCGCAAGCTGGAAGAGCTGCTGGAGAGCATCGCGGGCGAGGACCGGGCCATCTTCCAGATTGATGTGTTCAAGCGGGTGGAAGGCGGCAAGGTGGAGCTCGTGCGCTCCAGCGGCGACGAGGATCAGGTGGACTGGAGTTCGTCGGATCTGGCGCCCTACCTCGACATCCAGGCCCCGCTCAACTCGCTCGTGGAGCTGGAGGGCGGGGGTCAGGCGTGGAAATGCTACCTGCCCATCGCGAACACGCGGCCGCACCGGCCGAGCATCGGCCTCGTCCGCGCCTACTGCGATTTGGAGCGCTGGGAGGATGTGTGGCAGGCCAACCTCCACAAGACCTACCGCACCCTGCCGCCGGTGCTCGCGGGCGAATTCATCCTGCTGTGGGTCATCCTCCGGTGGCTCATCAGCGATCCACTCGCGGGGCTGGTGAAGGCCATGGAGCGCCTGGAGCAGGGCGAGACGGAGGCCCGGGCCCAGGTGCAGCGGCGGGATGAGCTGGGCTACCTCGCCACCCGCTTCAACGCCATGGCCCAGCGGCTCCAGCGGGCGACCAAGGAGCGCGAGGACCTGATCCTGGAAATCCAGCAGCTCAACACCGGACTCCAGGACCGCATTGATTCAGCCCTCGGCGAAGTGCAGGACAAGAACCGCGAGCTGGGCCAGATGGTGGAGCGCGTGGGCCTGCTGCGCGAAGAGCTGAGCCAGCAGGAGCGCCTCGCCGTCGCCGGTCAGCTGAGCGCGGCCTTCGCCCACGAGGTGGGCACGCCGCTGAACCTCGTCAACGGCCACTTGCAGATCCTCCAGACCCAAGGCGGGCTACCGGAGAAGACGACCGAGCGCCTCGGCCTCATCCAATCCCAGATCCAGCGGGTGAGCGACATCGTGCGCCGCCTGCTGGACATGACGCGGCGGCCCCAACTCGCCAAGGGCGAACTGCATCTGGAGGCCTTCCTCCAGGATCTGCAAGGGCTGTGGGCGCCCACCGTCGCCGCCCACAGCGTGCAGGTGCACCGCCTCGTGCCCCCGGACTGCGTGCTGGACGCGGACCGCAAGCAGATGGAGCAGCTCTTCCTCAACCTCGTGAACAACGCCATGGACGCCATGCCCGAGGGCGGCGAGATCACGCTCTCCGCGCAGCGCCTCGCCGGCCCCGAAGGCCTGTGGGAAATCCGCGTGCAGGACACCGGGCAGGGCATCCCGAAGGACGCGCTGCCCCAGGTCTTCAAACCCATGTTCACCACCAAGCCCGAAGGCAAAGGCACCGGCCTGGGCCTGCCCATCTGCCGCGAAATCGTCCGCGGCCACGGCGGCGACATCCGCATCGAAAGCGAAGAAGGCAAGGGCACCGCCGTGATCTTCACCCTGCCGGAAGCGAAGATGGTGGCGGT
>CAZKIM010000021.1:0-2905 GCA_964552855.1 uncultured Solibacteraceae bacterium
CTGAGGATGCCGATGGCGCCGCCCACGCCGGTGAGCGTCACGGCCTCCACGAGGAACTGGAAGGTGATGTCCCGCCGCGTCGCGCCGAGCGCCTTGCGGACGCCGATCTCGCGGGTGCGCTCGGTCACGCTCACCAGCATGATGTTCATGACGCCCACGCCGCCCACGAGCAGCGCGATGCCCGCGATGAGGATCATGGCCGCGGCGATGCCGCCAGTCACCTGCTGGAAGGATTTGAGCTGAGCCTCGCTCGTGAAGATGGCGAAGTCGTTGGGCTGGTCGGCCTTGAGCCCGCGCCGCGAACGCATGATGGCCGTCTCCTGGTCCATCATCTCGTACATCTTCTTGGGGTCCTTCGGGACGGTGGCGATATGGATGGTGTCGCCGCCGCCGTTCTTCACTTGCGGGAACATCCCGTCGAAGGTGCTGATGGGGACGAGCACGATGTTGTCCTGGTCGCCGCCGAAGGCCGAGCCCTTGGATTCCAGAAGGCCCACCACGCGGAAAGGGATGCCTTGGATGTAGAGCGTCTTCTCGATGGGGTCGCGCGCGCCGAAGAGCGTCTTGGCGGTGCTGGGGCCGATGACCGCCACATGGGAGGCGTGCAGGATGTCCGCGTCCACGAGGAAGCGGCCATCGTGGATGAAGGAGTTGTTCGCCGGCGCGTAATCGGGGTTCGTGCCGCAGAAGGTCGGCCCGTTGGCCACCTGGCCTTCGCTGTTCTTGATGATGAGGCTCGCTGCGGCCGGGCCGAAGAGGTAGCGCTCCTGGCTCACGGCATCCGCGAGCGGGCAGAGCTCCTTCAGCGCCTTGGCGTCGTCAATGGTGAGGTCGCGGCGGCGCTTCTGGTCCTCGGGAAGCGGTCCTCCGCCGCCGAAGCGCTGCTCGTACTTCTGGAACTGCACGAGGGTCGTGCCGAAGGACGAGAAGGAATCCGTCACGCTGCGGTTGAAGCCCACGACGAAGCTCACCATGCCGATCACCGTGGCGACGCCCGCCATGATGCCGAGCAGCGTGAGGAAGCTGCGGAGCTTCTGCGCCGCCATCGCGCGGAAGGCGAAGCGGATGTTCTCCTTGCCGATGGCGCGGAGGCCGGGAGTCTTGTGGCGGAGCGAAGCCATTATTCAGCCCTCAGCGCGTCAATGACCTGGAGCCGAGAGGCGCGCCAGGCCGGGAGGAATCCCGCGGCCACGCCCACGCCCACGGCGAGGAAGATGCCCATGCCGACGATGAAGGCCGTCACCTGCGCGGGCACGCCGAAGGCCGCCTTCACGAGCAGGACGCCCGCGGAGCCGAGCCCGATGCCGATGAGTCCGCCCACGAGCGACAGCAGCGCGGCTTCCAACAGGAATTGGCGGAGGATGTCCCACTTCCGCGCGCCGAGCGCCATGCGCACGCCGATCTCCTGCGTCCGCTCCACGACGCTCACGAGCATGATGTTCATGATCACGATGCCGCCGACGCCGAGCGAGACGGACGAGATGAGGATCAGCAGGATGAAGGCGGCGGTGCTGATGCTGGCCCACAGCTCCTTCAGCGTGTCCTGGGTGAGGATGCCGAAGGGGTCCGGCGCGTTGAAGGGCGTGTGGCGGATGGCGCGCATGATGGCGCGGGTCTCATCTTCGGAGGCGTCCAGGCCCGCCACGCCCCCGGCGGCCTTCACCATGAGCTGCAGCGACTCGTTGGAGGCCATGAAGTTGTTCCGGTAGACCTGGAAGGGGATGTAGATCTCGTTGTCCTGCCCGAGCCCGATGCCGCGGCCCTGCTTGGGCATGACGCCGATGACGCGGAAGGGCAGGCCGTTGATGGTGAAGGTTCGGCCCATGGGATCCCCCATGGGGAACAGCTCCTCCTTGGTGTTGGCGCCGATCACGGCGACGGCCTGGGCGGCCTGGTCCTGTTGCGCCGAGAAGAAGCCGCCGGCCTCGAAGGAGATGCGGAACATATCCCCCATGTTGGCGCTGACGCCGTTGATGTTCACATTGGGCAGCTGCTTGGCGCCGTTCACGACCTTCATGCTCCGGGCGCCGCTCACGCAGATGGAATCCGTGTGGCGGAGCCCCGCGCCCATCAGCCGTTCGTAATCGCGGTAGGTGATGGGCGGGCGCTTGATGGCCTGGAGGAACTCCTCCCGGGAGTGGATGATCCCGAACTTGTCCATGAAGTAGACATCCGGGCTCATGACCGCGAGCTGGTCCTTCACATAGTTGTCCAGGCCGGAGATGACGCCGACGACGCCCACGATGGTGGAGACGCCGATGATGACGCCGAGGAGCGTGAGCGCGCTGCGGAGCTTGTTGGCCCGAAGCGCGCGGAGCGCCACGCGGAAGAGTTCCCGGTAGTCCATGGGGCGTGATCCCGTTCCGCCTCAGCCCTTCGGGCCGTCGGCGGCTTCCTTGGGCGCGTCCTTCTGGATGTGGACATCCGCCCCATCCTTCAGTTCGCGCAAGGCCTTGAAGGGACCCTGGACGATCTGCTCGCCGCCCTTGAGGCCGCTGGCGATCTCCACATCCAGATCGCCCATGAGGCCGGTCTTGACGGGCACGAACTTCACCTTGGCGTTCTCGATGACATAGACGCCCTCTTCCTCGCGGGGCTGGCCGGGGGCGAGCGTCTGGCCGGGCTTCAGGGGGATGTCGCGCATGACGAGCGCCTGGATGGGAACGGCCAGGGCGTCATCCTTCTCGCCGGTGTAGATGTCGGCCTGGGCGCTGAGGCCGGGCTTGATGGTGAGGGGCGGATTCTTGATCCAGACCTTCACCTTGAACTTGATGGCCTCGTTGGTGTTCGTCTGGACGATGGGGCTGCCGCCCACTTCCGTCACTTGAGCGTCGAAGGGCTGGCCGGGGTAGGCGTCAATGTGCACGACGGCCTGCTGGCCCACCTTCACATTGGGGATGGAGGC
>CAZKIM010000021.1:3005-8922 GCA_964552855.1 uncultured Solibacteraceae bacterium
CCGGCCACATCGGCCTGGGCGCGGGTCGGGTCAATCTCCAGGAGGAACTGGCCCTTCTTGACCCGGTCCCCCTCCTTGACCGCGAGCTTCGTCACCTGGCCCATCACATTGGCGGAGATGTCCGCCTTGGTGACGGCCTGGATGGTGCCGTTGGCGCTGACTTTCGAGATGAGGCGCTCGCGCTTGACCTGGATGGCCTGCACGCCGGGCCCCTTCTCGTTGTTGTGCGTGGCGGCGACGCTCACCACGAGCAGGAGGCCGACGCCTCCGGCGATGAACCAGAGCTTCTTGCGCTTCATGTCAAAGGCCCCCGATAGAACGGAAATGGACTGAAGAGGGTTCCGCGCGAGTCGGCGGGGGGTTTAGGCTTTCTTACAGTTTCTAAATGAAAAATATTTTCATTGACCTCGAATGGTATCTGCCTCACGCTGAGAGGCATCTGGTTCTTTGAGGGGTCCATGCGCGCCTTCCCTTCGCTCGTCCTCGTGCTCGCCTGCCTGCCCGGCCCGACCGTCCGCGCCGCAGCGCCCGCTGCCGCCGCCGGGACCGTGAAGGGTCTCGTGGACGATGGCACCGGCCAGGGCGTTCCGGGGGCCGCCGTCCGCCTGCAGAACAAGGTGAGCGGCTATGTGGTGACGGCCACCACCGATGCCCAGGGGCGCTACGCCTTCTTCAATGTGCCCTTCAACAACTACCACCTGGAAGCGGGCGCGGATGGCTACACCACCGCCCACAAGAACATCGAGGTCCGCTCCGGGCTGGCGGTGCAGGCGGACCTGAGCCTGGGCACCTCCAGCGCCACGGTCGTGATCCAGGACAAGAGCCAGTTGGTGGAGGCCACGCCCGCCGCCCATGTGGACATCACCCAGAGCGTGATCCAATCCGTGCCGGCGGCCTCGCAGAGCAAAGGCCTGGAGAACATCATCCTGCAGACGCCCGGCTTCGCGCAGGACGCCGATGGGCGCTTCCACTTCCGCGGCAGCCACGGTCAGGTGACCTATGTCATTGATGGCGTCCCGGTGACGGATCAGATGGTGGGCAGCGCCGGGCCGGACCCCGACCAGGTGGACAGCATGGAAGTGGTCACCGGCGGCATCTCCGCGGAATACGGCGGCAAGCCCGCGGCGGTGGTGAACCTCACTACCAAGACCGGCCTCGGCCAGACGGGCATCACGGGCGATGTCACCGCCAGCGCCTCCCGCTTCTCCACCTTCGAGGGCGGCTTCAACCTGCGCGGCGGCACGGGGAATTTCGGCTATTTCGTGAACGGGCTCGCCAGCTCCTCGGACCACTTCCAGGATCCGGTCACCTTTGACAACCTCCACAACCACGGCGACATGGGGCGTCTCTCGGTCCGCTTCGACTGGCTGCTCGGCGCGTCCGACACGATTCGCCTCTCTGTGGCGGGCGGGCGCACGAGCCGGGATGTGGTGAACCTGCCGACCCAGGAAGCGGCGGGCATGGACCAGCGCGTGCGCGAAGGCGACGCCAACGCGAGCCTCGCCTGGGCCCATGTGTTCAGCGACACCCGCACGCTGGAGACCACCCTCTTCGTCCGCCACGGCAGTTCCGAACTGGATCCCACCGCGGAACTCCAGCCCGGCTTCGCGGGCGGCGGCGCGGACTTTCCCGTGTGGGTGAAGCAGGACCGCACCTTGGACAACCAGGGCGTGAAGTCCATCCTCACCCAGCAGGTGGGCGCCGGCGGCACGCTGA
Organism: uncultured Solibacteraceae bacterium; assembly: GCA_964552855.1. Lineage (GTDB taxonomy): Bacteria > Acidobacteriota > Holophagae > Holophagales > Holophagaceae > JAFDVN01. The sequence goes on from CAZKIM010000021.1 coordinate 4,722, forward strand.
AGGCGGGCGTGAGCTACATCCGCTACCCCATCCACGAGCGCTTCTCGTTCGCCATCACCGACCCGAACCAGGTGACGAATCCCAGCGATCCGCTCTATCCCTACACGCCCGGCGGGGGCGGCAACATCTTCCAGTTCGATCAGAGCCTCACGCCCACGCTGGCGTCAGCCTTCCTCCAATCGGATTGGAAGCTGCCTTCCTGGCGGATCTCCGCGGGCCTGCGTTATGACCGCTACACCCAAGCCGGCTTCACCCAGAACCAGCTCCAGCCGCGCCTCGGCCTCGCCTACACCGTGCCCGGCCTCGGCACCGTGCTGCGCGCCTCCTACGACCGGCTGATGATCACGCCGGAGAACGAGAACCTCGCGCTCTCCCTGAGCCAGCAGGCGCGGGACCTGGGCGCGGAGGCGGGAACGCCCGCGGAGCCGCTGGCGTCGGAAGTCCAGAACAGCTTCACCTACGGCGCGGAGCAGCAGATCGGTCAGATCGGCCGGGTCAGCTTGGATTACTGGGAGAAGCGCTCCACCAATGCGGCGGACAACGAAGCGTTCTTCAACACGGGCCTCGTCTTCCCCATCGCCGCCGCGCGCGGCCTCTTCCGCGGCTGGGATCTGCGCTTCGACCTGGTGCCGGTGCATGGCTTCTCCACCTACCTGTCGCTGGGCCACACCCGCGCCATCTTCGAGACGCCCACGGTCGGGGGGCTCTTGCTGGACGCGCCCGCCGCGCCGGGAACCCGCTACCTCATTGATCACGACGAGAAGCTGAACGGCCAGTGGGGCCTGCGCTACGAGCGGGATTCCTGGTTCGTCCAGACCCAAGTGCGCTACGACTCCGGCCTCGTGGCGGGTGATCCGACCGGCATCTCGCCCAACGATCCCGATTACGGTTTCGGCCTCGGCTACATCGAGCCCGCCAGCGACGGCCTGGGCAACACGATCACCCGCGTGAAGCCGCGCACCGTCTGGGATTTCAACAGCGCCAAGACCTTCAAGTTCTCCGACACCCGCTCGCTGGAAGTGGGCGCCGACCTGCTCAACGCCTTCGACGAAAAGGCCATCTACAACTTCCTGAGCACCTACGGCGGCACCCATGTCATCGCGCCCCGCACACTCGCCGTGCATATGAAGTTCAAGTTCTAAAGAAGGGTTTGAACCACGGAGGCACGGAGGCACAGAGAAAAGCGACTTGAAGGCCTTCTCTGCGGCTCCGTGCCTCCGTGGTTCAGCTTTTCGTCACGAACCGCCTCGGCGACAGACCCTGTTCGCCCCGCTCCAGCAGCAGCTCCGCTGCGAGCCTTCCCACGGCGAGGCCCGTCGTCATGCCGTGGCCGCCGAGGGCGGCGACCCAGAAGAGGCGCGGGTTGACGGGATCCCACCCGACGACGAAGCGGCGGTCGGGGCTGAAGGTGCGTAGGCCCGCCCAGGCGCGGACGAGGGGCGCGTCTTCGAGATCCGGCGCCAGCTCCGCCGTGGTCGCGGCGAGCGGTTCCATCGCGCCCGCATCGGTGGCGGGCTGGAGGCCTTGGGGCGGGAGCGGGACTTCGCCTTCGTCGCAAGGGCAGAGCAGGGTGCCGCCGCTCTCGCGCCGCGCGTAGAAGGGCCGGTCCACCCACCACGCCCAGGACTTTGCTTCAAACGGGTGATCGCTCCAGCCCAGATGGCGGCGGCGGGGATCAAGCGCCAGCTCCAGGCCGCCCGCCTGACGGCCGATGGACGAAGCCCACGCCCCGGCGGCGTTCACGAGCGTCGTCGCGAAGAAGGAGCGCCGCGCGGTTTCCACGCGAAAGCCCTCCGCTTCGGCATGGATCGCCGCGACTTCCTCGCCGTAGTGCAGCGCCGCGCCGCCCTCCCGCGCGCGGCGCGCGCAGGCGCCCAGCAGGCCGTGGATGTTGATGACGCCATCGCCGGGCATCCGCAAGTGCGCGCCAGCCTTCAGACCGGGTTCGCCGCTGCCGGAGCCGCGGACCGCTTCCACGCCCAGGGCGCGCGCCTCCGCTTCCAGCGGATCGAGCGCCGCCGGATCCATGGCCAGGAGCAGTCCCCCGGTGGGATCCAGCAGACCCGCTTCGGCGAGGCGCTGGCGCCCTTCCACCGCGAGGCGGGAATGTTCGATGCGCCCTGTGAGGGACCGGGCCATGCCCGCGTTGTGGCCGGAAGCGTAGAAGCCCGGCACCAGCTCCCGGTCCAGCAGGGCCACGCTCCGGCCCTTGCCCGCCAGGGCCGCGGCGGTCGCGAGCCCGGCGATGCCGCCGCCGATGATGAGGATGTCCACTGTGTCCAAGATCACGCCTCGCCCTAAAGAATGACACGCCTCTTGACGGGGAGCCCAGGCGGTCCGAAAGTGATAGTCCACCCCACCTGGGGAGGGGTAATCGAGGACGCGATGCTCCCATCGAAAAAAGCTGCCAACTCTGCTCAGGGGCACGCCCATGGCCTCCATCTCGACCCGGCGGTCCGCGCCGACGCGAAGAAGCGCCTCGCCTCTGTGCGCGGCCATGTGGAAGGCATCCTCCGGATGCTGGAGGACGAAAGCGTCTATTGCGGCGATGTGCTCAAGCAGCTGAAGGCCGTCGAGGGCGCGCTGGACCGCGTGGGCGCGCTCGTCCTGAAAAGCCACCTCACCCACCATGTGGCCACGGCCGCGGGCCGCGGCGACGAAGCGCGACTCGTGGATGAACTCATGGAACTGCTCAAGTACCGCTGACCCGCGAACGGAAAGGAGTGCCGACCATGTCCATGCACCATCACCCAGAATCCGGAACCGAAGCCAAGGTGACCGATCCCGTCTGCGGCATGTCCATCCTGCCGTCCAAGGCCGCCGCGTCCCTGGAATACCACGGCACGCGCTATCACTTCTGCGGCCTGAGTTGCCGGGACCGTTTTCAGGCGGACCCAGACAAGTACCTGGTGGAAAACGAAGCGCCGAAGGTGGAGCCGCCGAAAGGGGGGGGCGTCGCGGGCCGCGTCTACACCTGCCCCATGCACCCGGAGGTCCGTCAGGACCACCCGGGCACCTGCCCGAAATGCGGCATGAGCCTGGAGCCTGAAACACCCGAAGCGGATGACGACCATGCCGGGCAGGAACTGAAGGACATGACGCTGCGCTTCTGGGTCAGCGCGGGGCTCTCGCTTCCGGTCCTCGGCCTCGCCATGTCGGACCTCATCCCCGGTCAGCCGGTGCAGCACCTGCTTTCGGGCCATGCCCTGGCCTGGATCCAGCTCGTCCTCGCCACGCCGGTGGTGCTGTGGGGCGGCTGGCCCTTCTTTCAGCGGGCCTGGGATTCGGTGAAGCACCGCAGTCCGAACATGTTCACGCTCATCGCCATGGGCGTGGGCGTGGCCTGGCTGTTCAGCCTGGTGGCGACGCTCGCGCCCGGCTGGATTCCCGAAAGGATGCACACCCATGGCGGGTTCCCGCCCGTGTATTTCGAGGCCGCGGCGGTCATCACGGCGCTCGCCTTGCTGGGCCAGGTGTTGGAGCTGCGCGCCCGCAGCGCCACTTCCAGCGCGTTGAAGAGCCTGCTGGGGCTCGCCCCGAAAACCGCGCGACGCGTGGCGGCGGATGGCGCCGAGACGGATGTTCCGCTCGCGGAAGTGCATCCCGGCGACCGCCTCCGGGTGCGTCCCGGCGAGAAGGTGCCCGTGGATGGCGTGGTGGTGGAAGGCCACAGCGCGGTGGATGAATCCCTGCTCACCGGCGAATCCCTGCCCAGCGAGAAGACGATGGGCGACGCGGTCACCGCGGGCACGCTCAACGGCACGGGATCGTTCCTCATGGAAGCCCGCCGCGTGGGGAGCGAAACGCTCCTGGCCCAGATCGTCCGACAGGTGGCCGCGGCCCAGCGCAGCCGCGCGCCCATCCAGAGCCTCGCGGACAAGGTGGCCGCGTGGTTCGTGCCCGCCGTCATCCTCATCGCGCTGCTCGCCGCGCTCGTCTGGGGCGTGTGGGGACCCGAGCCTCGGCTCGCGCACGCGCTGGTGAACGCCGTGTCGGTGCTCATCATCGCCTGCCCCTGCGCGCTCGGGCTCGCCACGCCCATGTCCATCATGGTGGGCACGGGCCGGGGCGCCCAGGCCGGTGTGCTGTTCCGGGAAGCCGCGGCGCTCGAACGCCTGGAGAAGGTGGACACGCTCGTCGTGGACAAGACCGGCACGCTGACCGAGGGCAAGCCCGCGCTGGTGTCCGTGCTTTGCGCGGA
>CAZKIM010000021.1:9022-22771 GCA_964552855.1 uncultured Solibacteraceae bacterium
GGGAGAGCAAAGCCGACAGCCTCCGCGCGGAAGGCGCGACGGTGATGTTCGTGGCTTCGAACGGAACGATCGTCGGCCTGCTCGGCGTGTCGGACCCCATCAAGGCCACCACGCCCCTGGCCTTGGAACAGCTGCGGGCGGAAGGCATCCGCATCGTGATGGTGACGGGGGACAACGCCACCACCGCCCGGGCCGTGGCCCGGAAGCTCGGCCTGGAAGAAGTGCAGGCGGGCGTGCTGCCCCAGGACAAGGGGGCCATCATCCAGCGGCTGCAAGCTGAGGGCCGCGTGGTGGCCATGGCAGGGGATGGCGTCAATGACGCGCCCGCGCTCGCCCAGGCGGATGTGGGCATCGCCATGGGCACGGGCACCGACATCGCCATGGAAAGCGCCGGCGTGACGCTGGTGAAGGGCGACCTGCTGGCCATTCTGCGCGCCCGCCGCCTCAGCGAGGCGACGCTGCGCAACATCCGCCAGAACCTCGTCTTCGCCTTCGCCTACAACGCGCTGGGCGTGCCCATCGCGGCCGGGCTCCTGTATCCGGCCTTCGGGTGGCTCATGAGCCCCATGCTGGCCAGTGTCGCCATGAGCCTCTCCAGCGTCTCCGTCATCGGCAACGCGCTCCGCCTGCGGAAGGCGCGTCTGTCGGATCCCGTTGGGCATTCCGTGGCCCGGGTGTAGGCTGGGCTCCTGATGCGGCGCTTTTTGCTGGCGAGCCTCGCCTTCCTGCTCTTCTTCCTTCCTTTTCAGGTGGGAGGTGTGCGGATACCCGCGCAGGGCATGGCGGGGATGGGCTGCTGCCCGTGCAGTGGCGCTCCCGCTTGTCCGCCAGCTTGTCCCGCTCCAACCCTCGCCTGCGCGGTGACCCACGCCCCGCTTGCGCGGCCCAGTGAAACCGAAGCCATCTCCTCGCTTCGAACGGGCGAGCCTTCACCCTTTCCGCTCTTCCTCTCATCGGGAGAGTCGGGTGCTTTGTTCGCGAACCCCGAGCGTGCCTTGTACTCGGACCATCCTCCGGATCGAGGCGGTGGCCAAGCGAGGTTGAGCATCTTCCGGATCTGAGACGGGAGCGCCACCCCGCGTTCCCATCTCTCATCCGGAGTTCCCATGCGCATGCCGATGCGCCTGGTCCCGGCGCTCCTGCTGGCAGGCGCGCTCCAGGCCCAGGTTCCCCCAATTAACCAACCCGACGATTCTCATCTGGCGACGCTCATCCAGGATGCGCTCGCGACCAACCCCAAGCTGAAGGAAGCTCGCGCCGCGCTCGACGCTGAGCGCGCCAAGGTGCCCCAGGCCGGTGCGTTGCCAGATCCGATGGTTTCCTTGGGCTACCAGAACGATGGGTTCAGCGGCCTCACCTACGGCAAGTCCAGCTTCGCCTTCGCGCAACTGGGCGTAAGCCAGACCTTTCCCTTTCCCGGCAAGCGGAAGCTGCGGGAGCAGATCGCGGAAGCGGGCGTGGCGGCGGCGGATGCGGGCCTGGAACGGGTGCGACGCGATCTGGTGGCTTCGGTGAAGCGGGCCTACTTCGAGCTGATCCGCCTGCGCGGGCAGCGGGCGTTGCTGGAGACCCAGGCCGCGCTGTGGGATCAAGTGGTCCAGGCCTCCCAGGCGCGGGTGGAGGCGGGCGCCGGCTCCATGGGCGATCTGCTGCGGGCGAAACTCGAGCGGGCGCGACTCACCCAACGGCAAGCAGAGCTGGATGGCCGCATGACAGGCCAAGTGGCGGAGTTGGATCGCCTCGCGGGCCGTGTGCCCATGGCGCCCATCGAGGGTTCCGATCTCGCGTCCCTTCCTTTGCCGCCTGAACCAGAAGACGGAGAAGCGGAGCGGGCGCTGGCGGAGAGCCCTGAGTTGAGCGAGGCCCGCCATCACCTCGTCCATTTCCAGCAGCAGGTGGATCTCGCGAAGCTGGACACCCGACCCGACTTCACCCTTGGCGCGGCTTACATGCCCCAAGGCTCCATGCCTGGCATGTGGAGCGTGAATGTGGGATTCTCCCTTCCAATCTGGGCGGGCCGCAAGCAGCGGCAGATTGTGGCCCAGTCCCGCGCCGAAGCCGAAGGCGAGGGGTACCGCATCCATGATCTGGAGCAGCGCCTCCAGGCGCTCACCCACGCCCGCGCCGCGCGCCTGAAGGCCGATCTCGAAGTGGCGAAGCTCTACCAGGATGGTCTCCTGGCTCAGAGCGACGCCGCCTATCGCGCGGCCCTCGCGCAATTCGCGACCGGCTCCGCCACCTTCCGCGACACGCTGGAAGCGTTGTCGGACCGACTGAAGGATCGCGGCGATTATCTCGATGCCCTGGCCCAAGCTCGCTTCGACGCCATCGAGCTGGAGCGCGGAGCGCTGGATGAACCCGACACCGCCATGAAAGGAGGCGCCGAATGAGCGCGCCCCGTCTGCCCCTCGTCCTCACGCTCGTCGCTGGTCTCGTCCTGGGCTCTGGCGCCACCTGGATGCTGACGCGGCATCCAGGGGCGACCGCCGCCTCCGCGGCGAAGTACCACTGCCCCATGCATCCCGAAGTGGTGCGCGACGCGCCCGGCGAATGCCCCATCTGTGGCATGGAGCTGGTGGCCTTCAACCCCTCGGCCCTCGCGTCCACAGGCGAGCGCAAGATCGCCTTCTACCGCAACCCCATGGATCCCTCCGTTCATTCGCCAGTGCCCATGGACGACCCGATGGGCATGGCCTATGTGGCGGTTTACGAAGACGAACTGGGCGGCGCGGCGCCGGTGCCGGGCCTCGCGGACATCACGATAGATCCGGCCTATCAACGCCTCATCGGCGTGCGCACCGCCAAGGTGGAACGAGGCCCGGTGGGCACGGCCTGGTCCACGCCCGCCACCGTGGAGGCGGATGAGACGCGCGTCTTCAAGATCGCCACCAAGACCGGCGGTTTCGTGGACAAGCTCTTCGTGGATTTCATGGGAATGCGCGTGAAGAAGGGTCAGCCGCTCTTCGCGCTCTACAGCCCCGAACTCTACAGCGCCCAGCAGGACCTCGCGTTGGCAGTGAAATCTAAGGGCGCCCTCGGCGCGGATGGCGCTGGCCTCGTCGAGGCGGCCGCGAAGCGCCTGCGGCTCTGGGATGTGCCCGAGGCGGAGATCCAGCGGCTGGAGCAGGGCGGTGAACCGAGGCGCGACCTCACCTTCACCTCGCCCGTCAGCGGCGCCGTGACGGCGAAGAGTATCGCCCAGGGCGCGCGGCTGCAATCAGGCGACACGCCGTTTGAAGTGACGGATCTTTCGGAAGTCTGGGTGCTGGCGGATGGCTACGCTTCGGATCTTCCGAAACTGAAGGTCGGCGCGAAGGCCACCTTCACCGCACCCTCGCTGCCGGGCCACGTCTTCTCCGGCCGCGTGGCCTTTGTAGACCCGGTGGTGGATCCCGCCACCCGTACCGCCAAGGTGCGCCTCGCCTTCGCCAATCCAGGAGGTGATCTGCGGCCCGGAACCTATGGCACAGCGGTCTTCACAGGTGGAGGCAAGGGCCTGCGGGTGCCTTTCGGGGCGGTGATGGACGATGGCGGCTCGAAGGTGGTTTTCGTGGATGAAGGGGGTGGGCATTTCGTGCCACGCGCCATCACGATCGGCGCTCAGGATTCGGATTGGGTGGAAGTGAAGTCCGGGCTCGAGGCAGGTGAGCGCGTGGCGGACAAGGCGGCCTTCCTCTTGGATTCCGAATCCCGGCGGCGAGCCGCGTTGAGCGGAGCAGGGACTGGAGCAAAGCCGGGAGGATCGAAATGATCCGCAAGATCATCCGCTTCTCCGCGACGAACCGCCTGCTGGTGCTCGCCGGCACCGTAGTGGCCTTGGTGCTTGCCGCATGGTCCATGCGGCGCGTGCCCCTGGACGCGCTGCCGGATCTTTCCGATACCCAAGTGATCGTCTATTCCAAATGGGATCGCAGCCCTGACATCATCGAGGACCAACTCACCTACCCCATCGTTACGAGCCTATTGGGCGCACCGAAGGTGAAGGCCGTGCGCGGCTTCTCCGACTACGGAACCAGCTTCGTCTATGTGATCTTCGAGGACGGCACGGACCTCTACTGGGCCCGCTCGCGGGTGCTGGAATACCTCAGCAAGATCCAGTCGCGGCTTCCCGCGGGCGTGCAGACGGCGCTGGGACCCGATGCGACGAGCGTCGGGTGGGTCTACCAGTACGCGCTGGTGGATCCGAGCGGCAAGCATACGAGCGATGAACTCCGCAGCGCCCAGGACTGGTACCTGCGCTACGGGCTCCAGAGCGTGCCGGGCGTGGCGGAGGTCGCCTCCATCGGCGGGCAGGTGAAGGAATACCAGGTCGCGGTGGACGCCTCCGCGCTCGCCGCCTACGGCGTGCCGCTCCAAGCCGTGCTGGACGCCGCGCGGAACAACAATGACGAATCGGGGGGGCGCATCCTCGACCTAAGCGGCCGGGAATACATGGTGCGCGGGCTGGGCTACGCCAGGTCCATCGCCGATCTCGAAGGCGCGGTGCTCAAGGCGAAGGACGGAACGCCCGTGCGGCTCGGCCAGGTCGCCCGCGTGACGCTCGGGCCTGGGTTGCGGCGCGGCGTGGCGGATCTGGATGGGCAGGGGGACGCCGTGGGCGGCATCGTCGTCATGCGCCAGGGCGAGAACGCGCTCGCGGTCATCCAGGCCGTGAAGGCGAAGCTGAAACAGATGGAGCCGGGCCTGCCCACGGGCGTGAAGGTCGTCACGACCTACGACCGTTCGGAGTTGATCGGCCAGGCCATCGGCACCGTGAAATCCAAGCTGGTCGAGGAAATCCTCATCGTATGCCTCGTGATCCTCGTGTTCCTCTGGCACACGCCCAGCGCCTCCGTGCCCATCGCGACGCTGCCGGTGGCGGTGGCGCTCAGCTTCATCCCGCTTTACCTGCTGGGTATCGGCGTGAACCTTCTCTCCATGGCGGGCATCGCCATCTCCATCGGCGTGCTCGTGGATGGCGCCATCGTGGAAGTGGAGAACGCCTACAACAAGCTCCATCTCTGGGATAGTGGCGGCAGGCAGGGTGACTTCCACGCCGTGCGGCTGGAAGCGCTGGAGGAAGTCGGCCCCTCGGTCTTTTTCTCGCTACTGCTCATCGCGGCGGCTTTCCTGCCGGTCTTCACGCTGGTGGATCAGGAGGGTCGCCTCTTCAAGCCGCTGGCCTGGTCCAACACCCTGGCCCTCGCCATCGCCGCCGGGCTGGCGCTCACGCTGGATCCCGCCCTGCGCATGCTCTTCACGCGGCTCGACCCCTTCAGCTTCAAGCCGCGCTGGCTGGCGAAGGCGGCGAGCGCGCTGCTCGTCGGCAAGTACCGGTCCGAGGAGCGGCATCCCATCAGCAGGCTGCTCCACCGCCTGTATGAGCGACCCTGCCGTTTCGTGCTGCGCCACGCCAAGGCGACGATCGCCGTGTCACTGTTGCTCGTGGCTGCGTCTCTTCCCCTCTACTTCCGATTGGGCAGCGAATTCATGCCGCCGCTGGATGAAGGCACCATCCTCTACATGCCCACGACCTTCCCCGGCCTCAGCGCGGATCAGGCGGAGAAGAGCCTCCAGCTCCAGGACAAGATCCTCATGCAATTCCCCGAAGTGGCCCGCGTCTACGGCAAGGCGGGCCGAGCGGATACGCCCACCGATCCCGCGCCGCTCTCCATGATGGAGACAGTGGTGCTGCTCAAGCCCAAGGCCCAATGGCCCGAGCGGCCGCGCTGGTATTCCTCTTGGGCCCCGCATTGGCTGAAAGGCGCGCTCGCCACCGCCTGGCCGGATCGCGAAAGCTCAGAGCAACTCATCCAGCGCATGGATCGCGCGCTTCAGATCCCGGGCTTCACCAACGCCTGGACCATGCCCATCAAGAACCGTCTGGACATGCTTTCCACCGGCATCCGCACGCCCGTGGGCGTGAAGGTGAGCGGGCCGGATTTGAAAGAAGTCCAGAACCTCGCGGTGGAAGCTGAAGCGATTCTCCAGAATCTCCCGGACACGCGCAGCGCCTTCGCGGAGCGGGTGGCAGGCGGCTGGTACCTGGACCTCGCGCCGAGGCGGGACGCGCTCGCGCGTTACGGATTGTCGGTGAATGATCTGAACGCCCTCATCCTCGGCGGCATCGGCGGAGAGCCTCAGGGCTACACCGTGGAAGGCCGCGCGCGCTACGCGATCTCGGTGCGGTTCCGGGCGGATCAGCGGCAGGATCCGGCGGCGCTCGCCCACGTTCCCGTCAGCCTTCCCGGCGGGGGCCAGGTTCCGCTTTCCGAACTCGCGGAGGTGAAGGTCGAGCAAGGCCCCTCCATGATCCGCGATGAGAACGGCCAGCTCACCGCCTATGTCTTCGTGGACTTCGACACCTCGAAGGTGGATGTGGGCAGCTTCGTCGCCCACGCCAAAGCAGCCATGGACAAGGGACTGAGCCTGCCCACTGGCTACGCGCTCGCCTGGAGCGGCCAGTATGAGAACATGCTGCGGGTTCAGCAACGGCTCAAGGTCGTCGTGCCGCTGGCGCTGCTGCTCATCTTCGGCTTGCTCTACTTGAACACCAAGTCGGTGTTCAAGGCCGCCCTCGTGATGCTGGCCGTGCCCTTCTCCGCCATCGGCGCGTTGTGGTTGCTGTGGCTGCTCGGCTACCACGCGTCGGCAGCCGTGTGGGTCGGCCTCATCGCGTTGATGGGGCTGGATGCGGAGACAGGCGTGTTCATGCTGCTCTTCCTTGATCTCTCGCACGATCAGGCGAAGCGGGAAGGGCGCCTCAACACCTGGAACGATCTGCGCGAAGCCATCGTCCACGGCGCGGTGAAGCGCGTGCGGCCCAAGGCCATGACCGTGTGCGCCGCCTTCCTGGGCCTGCTGCCTATCATGTGGTCCACCGGGACCGGCGCGGATCTGATGAAGCGCATCACCGCGCCCATGGTGGGCGGCCTTGCGACATCCTTCTTGCTCGAACTGCTGGTCTACCCCGCCGTCTACTATCTTTGGAAGCGGAAGGAGCTGCCCCATGAAGCCTAAAACGCTGCTCAAATCCCTTAGCCTCGCGATGCTCGCGTCCTTCGCGCCCCTCCGCGCGCAGGACGCTCTGCCCGTTCTCGATCTGCCCATGTCCCGCGAACCCTCCGGCACCGCGTGGCAGCCGGATGCCGTCGGCCATCACGGCCTGCATGAGATGGCCGGGGACTGGATGTTCATGGGCCATGGCACCTTCTTCGCCGTGCAGGATTGGCAGGCGAAGCCCGCGGGCGACGCGGCCTTCGGCATCGGCTGGGGCATGGGCATGGCGCGGCGCGATTGGGAGCGCGACCGCCTCGAATTCCAGGTGATGCTGAGCCCGGAGCCTTTCACCGTGCCAAGGCGCGGGTATCCGCTGCTGCTGCAGAGCGGAGAGACCTATCAGGGTGAATCGCTGCACGATTCCCAACATCCCCACGATCTGTTCATGGCCGTCTCTGCCGCCTGGACTCACGCGTTGACGGATCATCTCGCCAGCCAGCTCTATGTGGCGCCTTCGGGCGAACCCGCGCTCGGGCCGGTCGCCTTCCCGCACCGAGCCAGCGCCGAGTTCGATCCCATGGCCGCGCTGGGCCACCACTGGGTGGACTCGACCCATGTGAGCTTCGGCGTCGTCACCGGCGCGCTGTTCACGGAGCGGTGGAAGCTCGAAGTCTCGCGCTTCAATGGCCGCGAGCCGGATGAGATCCGAACGAATTTCGATTTCGGGTCGCTCGACTCCACTTCGGGCCGTCTCACCTTCAACCCGACGGAGCATTGGAGCTTCCAGACCTCCTATGGCCGCCTCGCGAGCCCCGAGGCGCTGGAGCCGGGCCTCGCCGAGACCCGCGCCACGGCCTCCGCCAGCTACGCGGGCGACTTGAAGAGCGGCCAGCTGCTTTGGACCGCGGGCCTCGGGCGCAATCAGCACACGGATGAAGCGGTCTCCCACGCCGTCTTCGCCGAAGCCACCTGGGACTTCGGCGCCAACGCCGTCTTCGGGCGTATCGAATGGACGCAGAAGACCGGCCACGACCTCGCCATCGAAGATCCCGCGCTGCACGATCGCACCTTTGGCGTCGGCGCGCTCAGCCTGGGTTATCACCACACGCTCACGGAGCTGGGCGCGTTTCGATTGGGCCTCGGCACCCGCGTCACCGTGAACGAAGTTCCCGCCGACCTCGCCACCGCGCGGTACGGGACGCGCCATCCACTGGGGGTGGTGGTGTATGTGAGACTGGGAAGCTGAGGAACCGCGAATGCAACCTTCATCCGGCGCGCCGCGCGAGGCTTGGCTCCGATACGCGAAGGCGCTGGCGATCCTCACCATCGCCTACAACCTCGTGGAAGGTCTCGTCGCCATGGGCTTCGGGTGGAGCGATGATTCCATGGCGCTCTTCGGCTTCGGCGCGGACAGTTTCATCGAGGTATTCTCCGCCCTGCTCGTGCTGTGGCGTCTCGGCGCTGATGATTGCGGCGATGATCTGATCGTGCGCGAACGAAAGGTGACCAAGGGTGTCGGCTGGCTTTTGCTCTTGCTGGCCGCCGGAACCATCGGCGGCTCGCTGCTGCAACTGAAAGCGAAGGGCCATCCCAGCACCACGCTGCCGGGCCTGATCGTGTCCCTGGCGAGCCTCGCCTTCATGGTCTACCTCTGGCGCGCCAAGCGCGCTACGGCGAAAGCCCTGAACAGCCGCGCCGTGGCGAGCGACGCGGCCTGTTCGCTGGCCTGCATCCAGCTCTCGACCATCCTGCTGGTGGGCAGTCTCGCGTTCCTCGTGGCGCCCGCGCTCTGGTGGGTGGATAGCGCCGCCGCGCTCCTGCTGGCGCTGCTCATCGCGAAGGAAGGCTGGGAGATGCGGCAGGCCGCGAGTCGGCAGGATTTTGATGGTGGGTGTGGGTGCCATTGAAAGGCAAACTGCGATTTCAACTGGGATGAACGCTGATGAACGCTGATGGGATGGGTGGATCAGCGTTCATCACAGTTCTATAAACACCGCGGGCGCCTTTCGGCGCCCGCTTATGGTGTTCATTGGGTGAGGCTACTTACTTAGCGGCAGCCCATTCTTTGAGTCCGGCAGCCGTGGGCCTGACTCGGGACTTCGTCCCTCGCCCTTCGGGCGGCAATCGGCTGCGCCGATTCCGTCCTATCCTCCATCCGCTGCGCTTCTGTCGGATGGTCATCGCCACAAGGCGATTCCACCCACGGCTGTCCTCCAATAACACCGCGGGCGCCCTTCGGCGCCCGCTTATGGTGTTCATTGGGTGAGGCTACTTACTTAGCAGCAGCCCATTCTTTGAGTCCAGCAGCCGTGGGTTTCATCGCCTTTTCGCCCTTCTGCCAGTTGGCGGGGCAGACTTCGCCGTGCTCTTCGCTGAAGTCAATGGCGTCGAGGAGGCGGAGGACTTCATCCACGCTGCGGCCGAGGTCGTTGTGGTTGACGGTGATGTGCTTCAGCACGCCGTCCTTGTTGAGGATGAAGAGGCCGCGCAGGGCGATGCCGGCGGGCAGCAGCACGCCGTAGTCGGCGGCGATGGTCTTGTTCAGGTCGGCGACGAGCGGGAAGGTGATGCCCTTGATGCCGCCTTCCTTGCGGTCCACTTGAGCCCAGGCGTGGTGGCTGAACTTGGAGTCCACGCTCACGCCGATGACTTCCGTGTTGCGGCTCTTGAACTGCGCGATGGCGTCGGAGAAGGCGAGGATCTCGGTGGGGCAGACGAAGGTGAAGTCGAGGGGGTAGAAGAAGAGCACGACCTTCTTGCCCTTGTAGTCGGACAGAGAGATCTGCTTGAACTGGCCGTCCACGAGGGCATCGGCCTTGAAATCGGGGGCGGGCTGGGTGACGAAAGCGGCCATCTGGAAAGCTCCTTTGGGGTGGAATCCGGCGAACGCCAGAACCCCCATCATACCGCTCCAAGGCGCGCCGGACAAGGCTTGGAGCGAGGCGCGAGCCCGCCCTGGTAGCCGGTAGCCGGTAGCCGGGCTAAACTGAAATGGCATTCCGGGCTTCGCCTGGCTTCTCCACCGAGGAGCCCTTCAGCTGGTGCGATATCGGCGCGATGGCCCGGGCCGCGAGTGTGTCCCATGCAGCCCATCCAGCTCTCGGTCTTTTCGGAGACCGGCCGCCTGAGGCAGGTGGTCGTCCACGATCCCGGCCCCGAAACGGACCTGATGGTCCCCGCGATGATGGAGAAGCTCCTCTTCGACGACATCCTCTACGGGCCGCAGGCCCGGGAGGAACACGCCCAGTTCCGCAAGGTGCTGGCGCGGGTCGCGGACGAGGTGCTCGACATCCAGCATCTCTTCATCGAGTCGCTGGCCGACGAAGGCGTGAAGCTCCGCTTCATCGAGGACTTGAAGAAGCTCGTGAACCTCCCCGAGGAGACCTGCTCGCTGCTCCGCGCCATGAGCAGCGCGCAGGCCGGGGCGGCAGTCATCACGGGCCTGCCCTGGGAGGACATGCAGCAGCAGACCCACTGGCAGCGCGAATTCGATTACCAGCTCAACCCGATTCCGAATCTCCTCTTCATGCGCGACCCCGCGGCGGTGGTCGGCGACGGCTACTGCGTGAACTCCATGGCCACCTGGGCACGCCAGCGCGAGCCGCTCATCCTCAGCTATGTGTTCCGGCACCACCCGCGCTTCCGGCACCTCACGGACAACGACCTCTGGTTCGATCAGGTGACGCCGCTCATCAAGGGCGAGATCCGCATGCCCGTGAGCCTCGAAGGCGGCGACATCCTCGTGCTCAGCGACAAGGCCATCGCCGTGGGCGTCTCGGAACGCACGACGACGGACGCGCTGAACATCCTCGCCGAAAGCCTGCGCCAGGACTACGCCCGGGGCGAAGGCACCTTTGAGCACCTCTTCATGGTGCTCATGCCGAAGAAGCGCTCGGTCATGCACCTGGACACCGTCTTCACGCGCATCCACGAAGACGAGTGCCTCGTCTATCCGCCCTACTTCACCGATGGCTCCAACGAGCTGCTCAATGTGGTGAAGGTGGATCTGCGCCACGCGGAGCTGCGCTTCACCCACGGCGCGAACCTGCTGCACTCGCTGAAGGAAGTGGGCATGGATCTCAAGCCCGTCTTCTGCGGCGGCAGCGACTACATCATGCAGCAGCGGGAGCAGTGGACGGATGGCGCCAACGCGTTCGCCCTCGCCCCCGGCGTCATCACGAGCTACAAGCGCAATCGCGCCACGGCGGATGAGCTGGCCAAGGCCGGGTACCGCGTCCTCGAAGCGGCGGAGCTGCTCAAGGACCCGTCCATCAACCTGCTGGATGGTTCCAAGTACCTCGTCCAGATCGAAAGCAGCGAACTGAGCCGCGCCCGCGGCGGCCCCCGCTGCATGACCATGCCGCTGAGCCGGGACCGGATGTAAACGCCAGATCCATTCGGGTTGGCCTATCGCCACGCCGGACTGGTAAAGTTGGGAAGCGCGCCTCGGGAATCCGGGGCGCCCTTCTTTTATGGCCGATCCGACTCCCGCCCCCCACCCGACCCTTCGACACCGGGCCGAATACGCCGCCTTCAAGGTGGCGGACGGCCTGCTCGGGCATCTGCCCTGGGGCACGCTCCAGGCGCTGGGGCACGGGATCGGCGCGGCCTTCCACGCGGTGGACGCGCGCCATCGCCGCGTCGCCCGGGAGAACCTGCGGGCGGCGGATCTGGGGCTTTCCGAGAAGGAAGTCCGGGCCGTGGCCCGGGCCTGCTTCCGCCATTACGGGGCGCTCTTCCTGGGCCTGCTGAAGCTGCGCCGCGCCACGCCGGAACAGCTGAGGGCCTGGATCAAGGTCGAGGGTCTGGAGCATTTCGACGCGGCCGCCGCCGAAGGCAAGGGCTTCATCCAGCTCACGGGCCACTACGGGAACTGGGAGGCGGTGGCCCTGGCCCAGAGCCTGGAAGGCCGCTCCCTCGCCGTCATCGGCCGCGAACTGGACAACCCGCTCCTGGAGCCGGTTTCCGCCGCCCTCCGCACGCGCTTCGGCAACACGGTGATCCTGAAGGACGGTGGCGCCCGGGGCACGCTCCAGGCCCTCCGTCAGGGCCGCGGCGTGGGCTTCCTCCTGGACCAGGACGCGCTGGGGGCCGGCGTCTTCGTGCGCTGCCTGGGGCAGTGGGCCTCGACCTACCCCACCGCGGGGGCCTTCGCCACCCGCTACGGCCTGCCCATCCTGCCGGTCTTCAGCTGGCCGGACGCGGAAGGCCGCATCGTCATCCGTTTCGAGCCGCCCTTCCAGGTTCCGCAGACCGGGGACGCGGCCCGCGACGCCTGGGCCGCCACCCAGGCCATGACCGCCCGCATCGAGGCCCAGATCCGCAAGGATCCGCGCTGGTGGTTCTGGATGCACCGCCGTTTCAAGACCCAGCCCGGACCGGGCGCCCCAGACCTCCCCCCCTCCCAATGGGTGGAGGGCTGGCTAGAATCCTAGTTCCTCCCAACCTTTCACCCTGGGGGCTCCCACAGCCCCCCGCTCCAGGAAGTCCGCATGCCCAAGCATGTTCTCGCCAAGCTGGAAAATGACCTGAAGGTCGTCAAGAACGCCCTCCTCACCGAGATTCCCGAGGAGATCGCCCGCGCCGCCGGCCAGGGCGACCTCTCCGAGAACGCCGAGTACGAACAGGCCCTCGCCAAGCGCGACATGTTCCAGGTCAAGATGGTCACCCTTGAAAAGCGGATCCAGGAGATCGCCTCCCTGGACATCTCCCGCCTGCCCAAGGACCGGGCCGCCTACGGGTCCATTCTCACGATCCTCGATCTGGATTCCGATGAGGAGAAGACCTACAAGCTGGTGCTGCCCGAGGAGCTGGGCGAAGATCCCGGCCTCCTCAGCATCTCCAGCCCCATCGGCATCGCGCTGGTGGGTCAGGAGGAAGGCAGCGAAGTGCGCGTGAAGATCCCCGCCGGCGTGCGCCGGTTCGAGATCCTGGTGTTGAAGACCGTCCACGATGTCGCCTAGGAGGCGGCCCCATGAACAACAAATACAAGCGCGAGCAGAAATGCTCCTTCTGCGGCAAGGGCCCTGCTGAGGTCGAGCAGCTGCTCGCCGGGCCGGATGCCTTCATCTGCAACGAGTGCGTGGAAGCGGGGCAGATGCAGCTCCGCATGGGCAAGCAGAGCAAGGCCGTCGGCAAGCACGAGGCCAAGCTGGCCCGTCCCCGGGAAATCAAGGCCTATCTGGACGACTATGTGATCGGCCAGGAAGAGGCCAAGAAGCGCCTCAGCGTCGCCGTCTACAACCACTACAAGCGCATCCTCGTCCCCAAGAAGGGGCTGGGCGGCAACGAAGTCGAACTGCAGAAGAGCAACATCCTGCTCCTCGGCCCCACCGGCACGGGCAAGACGCTGCTGGCGCAGACGCTCGCCAAAGTGCTGGATGTGCCCTTCGCCCTCGCCGACGCGACGACGCTCACGGAAGCGGGCTATGTGGGCGAGGATGTGGAGAACATCCTCACGAAGCTGCTCCAGGCCGCGAATTACGATTTGGAGCGCGCCCAGAAGGGCATCGTCTTCATTGACGAGATTGACAAGATCGGCCGCAAGAGCGAGAACCCCTCCATCACGCGCGATGTGAGCGGCGAAGGCGTGCAGCAGGCGCTGCTCAAGCTCATCGAGGGCACCGTCGCGAATGTCCCACCCCAGGGCGGGCGCAAGCACCCCCACCAGGAATTCATCCAGGTGGACACGGCCAACATCCTCTTCATCTGCGGCGGCGCCTTCGTCGGCGTCGAGGACATCATCAAGCAGCGCATCCGCGCCAAGGCCGT
>CAZKIM010000022.1:0-12979 GCA_964552855.1 uncultured Solibacteraceae bacterium
TCGGCCATGCGGTCCACCTCCGCGTCATGGATGGCGAAGCCGGGGCCATCCGCGCCGAACTCCGGCATCACCGTGCGGATGAGCGATGCGACGGCGGCGTCGTCCTCGGGGCGGATCGGGCGAAAAGACAACGGCATTTCAAAATCCTTAACCGCAGATTACGCAGATTACGCAGATTGCGCAGATTTCAAAAATGCGAAGAAGAACCTGTTTTCAATCTGCGTCATCTGCGAAATCTGCGGTTCAACAATCAGTCCTCCTTCACCAGCTCCCACGGTTTCTCCGGCCAGAGGTGTCTCGGATAGCGGCGACTGAGGGCGGGCCGCAATTCCTGGTAGGCCTTGTGCCAGAAACCGGCGAGGTCAGTCGTCACCTGCACGGCGCGGTAGTTGGGGGCGAGGAGGTGCAGCACGAGCGGCTGACCCGCGACGCTGGGGCCTTCCTTCATCCCGAGGAAATCCTGGAGGCGGCTTTCGATCCAGGGCCGCTCGCCACCGTAGTTCACTTGGACGCGGCGTTTGGGGAGTTGGACGAAGGCGGGCGCGAGCTGGTCGGCCTTGCGCGCGAGATCCGGGCCGAAGGCCTCGCCGAACGCCCAGGACCAATCGAGGGCTTCGAGTTCCTTGAGGGTGGAGACGCCAAGCGCGCCGCGCTGGGCGAGACGGGCGCGCAGCGCGTCGCGCTCCGGCAGGCCCAGCTCCGGCCGCGCGCGGGCGAGGTAGGCGAGGCGGTCCAGCAGCGCGGCGAAGGCTTCGGACGGTTTGCGCAGGAAGCGCTCGGCCAACATCGCCGCGGCGGCCTCGTCGCCGGGTTCGGCGGCCTTGCGCGTGGCGTCCAGGCAGGCCTCGCCGTACCAGAGGCCGGAGGCGCGTTCCACTCGGCCCTTCGCTTCGTTGAAGTCGAAGGCATCCTCTTCGCGCAGGCGATCGGGGAAGGCTTCGAGCAGCCATTCGGGTTCCAGGGCGGAAGCGAGGCGGATGCTCACGCTATTCCCTTTCGCGTCGGCGTCCAACGCGAGCAGCAGGTCCGCTTTCACGCGGCTCGAAGGATCCAGCACCGCGCCGCCGCCTTCGCACATCCGCACGCTGCGGCCCTCGCCCCGGCTGGCGACGCGGTCGGGGTAGGCGAGGAGGAGCGCGCGACGCAGAGCCGTTTCCGAATCTGAGCTTGTGTCCTTCGCGTCGCCGAGGCTGCGTCGCGCGAGGCGCGCGCGGTGGACGGTGCCGGGATCGAGGCTCGCGGCGCGCAGGGCGCCCGCGTGGAAGTCGGCGGCCTCCGCCTCGCGATAGGCGTCCAGGCGCGGCAGCAGATCGCAGGGTAGGGACGCGCCGCCGCCTTCGCGACGGTCCAGGTTGGCGCGGGCGGCGAGGTCGCCGCTTTCCAGCAACGCGGCGGCGAGGCGCGCGGTGTCCGCGATGCCTTCGGCTTCTCCGGCGAGGACGAGGCGCGCGAGGCGCGGATGGAGGGGCAGGTCCACCATGCGACGGCCGAGCGTCGTCATCGCTCCATTCGCATCCAGCGCGCCGAGCTGGCGCAGCAGCTTTTCGGCGCCCTTCAATGCGGATTCGGGCGGCGTGTCGAACCACTCCAACGCCGAAGGATCGGCGATGCCCAGCGCGTGCAGGCCCAGCAGCGCCTCGGCGAGGTCGGCGCGGTGCAGCTCCGGCGCGTCGAAGGCGGTGCGCGCGCGGAAGTCGGCCTCGGTGAAGAGGCGCACGCAGAGGCCCGGCCCCGTGCGCCCGGCTCGGCCCGCGCGCTGCACGCAGCGGGCCTGGCTGATGCGCACGGTGGCGAGGGAGGAAAGGCCGGACCAGGGCGAGTGGCGGGCCTCCCGCGCGAGGCCGGAATCCACCACGGCGACGACGCCCTCCAGCGTCACGCTGCTTTCGGCCACATTGGTGCTGAGGATGACTTTGGGGCGCTCGCTGGGGGAGATGGCCTCCTGCTGGGCTTCGGCGCTGAGTTCTCCGTGCAGCGGAAGCACGCGCAGACCCAGGCGCGCGGCGGGCGCCTCCAACGCGCGGGCGCTGGCGCGGATTTCGGCGGCCCCGGGCAGGAAGACGAGGGTGTGACCGTCCATGGGATGGAGCTGCTGCACGGCCTCGGCGACACGCTCGTGAAGGGGCTGCGCGTCCTCCTTCGCCGCGTGGCGCAGCTCGATGGGGAAGGCGCGGCCTTCGCTGCTCAGGATGGGCGCGTCCAGGAAGGCCGCCACGGGCGCGGCATCCAGCGTGGCGCTCATGACGACGAGCTTGAGGTCGGGCCGGGAAGCCTTCTGCAACCGGCGCAACAGGGTCAGCGCGAGATCCGTGTGCAGGTGCCGCTCATGGAATTCATCCAGCACCACGGCGGCGATGCCTTTCAGTCCGGGATCGCTTTGCAAGCGCCGCAGCAGCAGGCCCTCGGTGACGAAGCGCAGGCGCGTCGCCTTCGACACCTTGGACTCGAAGCGCACGGCGTAGCCGACGATCCCGCCCAAGGGCTCGCCCAGTTCGGAGGCGACCCGCGTGGCGGCGAGCCGCGCGGCGAGGCGACGGGGCTCGAGGATCCAACATTCGCCATTCCCGAGAAGGCCTGTCTCCAGCAGCGCCCGGGGCACCCGCGTCGTCTTGCCCGCGCCCGGCTCGGCGGTGAGCACGAGGTTCGGACCTCGGCGGAGCGCCTCGGTGATTCGGGGAAGGAGGGCTTCGATGGGAAGAGCGGCGGGCAAGGTCATGGCGAACCATCTATCATCGGACAAACCCGGAGCGCGCCATGAGTGAAGTCTTCAAGGCCAGTCGCCTCACCAAGGGCAACCGCCTCTTCCCCACCGTCATCGAGGTGTCGGATCAGGCCATCCTCCGCCGCAAGCGGAATTGGTTCACGGTGAATGAAATGAGCATCCACTTGAGCAAGGTGGCGAGCGTCCGCATTGACACCGGGCTCCTCTTCGCCGATGTGCTCATCGAAAGCAGCGGCGGTAGCGACGCCATCCAGAGCCACGGCCACTCCAAGGGCGACGCCCGGCGCATGAAGGAGCTCGTCGAGCAGGGGCAGGGACGGCTGGCCTCGCAGGCGAAGGCTTGAGGTGGAACCGCTCGGCACGGCGATCCAGCTCGACACCGATGGCGACTGCCCGCATTGTGGGCGCCCCATTCTGGGATTGGCCCACGATCGTTGCGATGGCTGTGGACGGCCGATCGAGGACTTCGAAACGCTGCCTTCGGTCGCCTCGCGCCTGAACGCGATCGCCCCCGGCTGGACCGTGGAGCGCCTCAAGGCCTGGGCCGCCTCCCGTCCCGCGGAGCTGGCCTGGGCCTATCAGCACCGCGCCTGGAAGAACCTCGGCTGGTGGGCGGAGCCGGATCTCTGGGGCGGCTGGGCGCGCACCGAAATGAGCCTGCGCGGCCGCGGGAAGGCGCTTCAGCTCGAAGGTGTGAAGCTCGCGAAAGTGAACCTCGCGGGCCTGGATGAGGCGCGCCCCTTCGTCCACCTCCGCCTGACGGGAACGCGCCGCGCCTACCTCTACGATCCGGCGAGCGGGCGGCTCACCGAAGGGTCGGATGTGGATCGCCCCTTCCAGGAGTTGTGGACCGTTCGCGCCACCGGCGGCGCGTGGCCTTCCGACCTGCCGCCCTGTGGAAGCTGTGGCGCGGGGCTGCCCTTCGAGACGGTCGCCTGTCCCCATTGCGGGACGCCGGTGCAGCCCGCCTTGGGCCCCTGGTCGGTCATCCGCCTGTGGATCCTGGACGCGCGGGGCGAGCCCATCCTCACGGGTGGCCTGGGCGGCGAATCGGGCGAGGGCGCCTTGGACGCGTTGCTGGACGCGTTGACCTGGGGCTCAGGCCCCGAGCTTCTGTCGTAGCGCTTCGGGATCATCCGCCGCGACGAGGACGCGGGTTTTCGGTCGCCCGGGTCCGAGCAGACCCATCACGCGAACGGGCACACTCAATTCAAGCAGCAGAGGCGTGGCGCCGGGCATCTGGAAATCGTGGGCCGTTCGGGTGAAGCGCAGGCGCGCCCAATCATCGTCGAAGGTGGGCACGGGGCCGATGGAGACGATCTGAGATTTCGATAGGTCCAGGTGCGCGAGCAGGCCTTTGTGGAGGCGGATCGCGTCGCCTTCGATCGTGTGCGGGCGGCGGCGGAAGCTGGCCCAGAGCCCGAGCACCCAGATCACGCCGTAGACATCCACGGCGTGGATCAGGAGCCGCGTCATGGGCTTCAAGTGCCGGAGCAGCACTTCCAGCAGAAGGAGGTCCGCGAGCAGCAGGAGCGGCAGCGCCGGAAGGATGGCGGCGAAGGCGGATTCGCGGTGATAGCTGAAGCCAGGCGGGTCCGGCCGCCGCCATCCGCCCGCGAGGAAGCGCAGCGCGGAGCCGAGCAGCACGACCTCTTTCGCGATGATTCGGGCGACGCGGGGCGGGAGAAAGGCCGTCAGCGGTTTGGCGAGGTGGTCCTCCGGCAGCACGCCGGGCTCGGGCGCGAGGCGGAAGAAGCGGTGGGCCATGAGCGCGAGAAGGCCGACTTCGAGCGCGAGCCCCGTGGCGAGCTTCGCGGCGCGCCACGGTCCCGGCGCGTGGCTGAAGAGCAGGCCCGCGCCCTCAATCAGGAAGACGCCCGGCACCAGCAGCCGCGTCCAAGGCAGGCGCCCATGCCACGCCCGCGCCGCGATCAGCGCCATGCGCAGGGCCACCAGCAGCAGAAGGGCGAGGCCAAGGGCGTGGAGAAGCGGGAAGCTCATGCCTCAAGCCTGCGGGCATTCCGCCCCGTTGGCTCGGCGGAATCGGCGGATCGCAGGCCCGGATCGGCGGATCAGGCGAACTTTGGGGGGCGCTTTTCCAGGAAGGCCTTCATGCCCTCCAAGGCGTCGGCGCTGCGGATCGCGGCCTTCATCTGTTCGCCTTCGGACTTGAGCAGGGCGAGCAGGGACTCGGGCGTGAGGCCCGCGTTGCGCAGGGCGGAGGCCTTGATGCGCGCCATGGCTTCCCCGGGGCCGTGGGCCAGGCGTTGAGCCCACACCTTGCCCACATCGGCGAGCATCTCCACATCCACCACTTCGTGGACGAGGCCGAGGTGCTTCGCGGCGACCGCATCCACCGCGTCCGCCGTGAGCATGAGCCGCAGCGCGGCGCTCGGGCCGGCGGCGAGATGGAGCAGCACGCTGCCGCCCCAATCGGGGTGGAGGCCCACCTTCACGAAGGCCATGGAGAATTTGGCGTCGGCCGCGGCCACCCGCAGATCCGCGCCGAGGGCGAGGCTCAGGCCCGCGCCGGCGCAAGGGCCGTTGAGGAGCGCGAGGACGGGCTTGGGCAGCGTGCGCAAGCCGTGGGCCACTTCGACGCCAAGGTCGAGGAGGCCTTCCAGCTCGTCCATGCGCCCGGCTTCCAGCGTGGACAGGATCCAACCCAGATCCCCACCCGCGCAGAAGCCGCGGCCTTCGCCGCGCAGGACGAGGCCCTTCGCGCCGGGCTCGGCGGCTTTGCGGAGCGCTTCGCGGAAGCCCTCCGCCATCTCGGGGACGATGGCGTTGAGCTTGTCCGGGCGGTTGAGGGTGAGGGTGACGATGCGTTCGTGAAGCTCGATGAGGGTGGCGCTCATGCGTTTCCATCCTTGGATTCGGCGAAGGCTTCCGCCGCCTGGACGAACCCGTTGAAGAGACCCCGGGCCGCGTCCCCTGCGGCGTCGGGCAGGGCGACGAGGTTCTCGGGGTGCCATTGCACGCCGATCACCCAGCGGCCCGGATCTTCCGCTTCGAGTCCTTCGACGAGCGCCTGACCCCGGTCCAGCGTTTGGGGATGGAAGGCGGTGGCCTTCAGCCCCGTGCCGACCTTCTTCACGGCCTGATGATGGCGGCTGTTCACCGCGATCGCGTGGCCGCCGAGCAGGTCCGCCAGGCGAGAGCCGTGCGTGACGCTCACCGTGTGCCGCAGCTCGGGCACTTCCGGCGTGCCGTGGCTGTGCAGGTCGGAGGCCGCGCCCGTCGCGTCGGGAATGTCCTGGATCATGGAGCCGCCCATCGCCACATTGAGAATCTGGTGGCCGCGGCAGATGCCGAAGATGGGCAGGTTCTTCTCCCAGGCGGCGCGGATGACGGGAATCTCGCGATCATCCCGCGCGCGGTCCACTTCCGCCGTGGGATGGATGGGCTCGGCCGGGTCCCAGTGGGCGGGATCAATGTCGTCGCCGCCGGTGAGCAGGAGGCCGGTGACGCCGTCGAAGGAGGGCGCCGGATCGTCCACGGAGCAGAGCTGGATGGGCCCCTTCCAGCCCGCGGCCTTCAACGCGGGCACATAAAACTCGGTGGCGCGACGCTTATCCCGGCAGCAAACGAGGATGCTTGACATGGAAGGGCCTCCGGCGATCATGGACACCCTACCAGCTCAGATGGTCTGAGGACGGTGCGGCGGA
The DNA here is from genome assembly GCA_964552855.1 of uncultured Solibacteraceae bacterium. Classification (GTDB taxonomy): domain Bacteria; phylum Acidobacteriota; class Holophagae; order Holophagales; family Holophagaceae; genus JAFDVN01. Next base: position 6,391 of record CAZKIM010000022.1, read on the forward strand.
GAGCTCCGCCGGGAATAGGAGGACGACATGTCCGGATCCCTTAACAAAGTGCTGCTCATCGGGAATCTGGGGCGGGACCCCGAGCTGAAGATGACGACGACGGGCCAGCCCGTGGCGCGGTTCAGCATCGCCACCACGGAAACCTGGAAGGACAAGGCGGGCGAGAAGCAGTCCAAGACCGAATGGCACAACATCGTCGTCTGGGGCAAGCAGGCCGAGATCGCCGAGAAGTGGCTGAAGAAGGGCAAGCAGGTGCTCATCGAGGGCCGCATCCAGTACCGGGAATACCAGGATCAGCAGGGCGTGAAGAAGACGGCCTGCGACATCCGCTGCGACAACTTCCAGATGCTCGGTCGCATGGAAGACGGCGGCTCGCGCTCGGAAGGCTCCTACAGCCGCGGGGGTTCCTCATCCGCGGGTTCGTCCATGGCCAGCGCGCCGGACTACGACGACATGCCGCCGCCGCCCAGCGGCCCTGATGACGACATTCCGTTCTGAGCGCGCCCGTGGAAACGCCTGAGGAAGCGCCCGTGGAAGCGGTTGAAGCCGGGCAGGGCGAAGCGCGGTCCATCCACTGGCGCCGCCGGAACTGGTACGCGCTGTGGGCGGGCCTGCTCGTCGCCCTCCTGGCCTTTTGGGCCTGGTGGGAGACGCCAGCCGTGTCCGGCACCGGGCACATGGTGCTGACGGTGCGCGTGGTGGATCTTCCGCCCGGAACGAAAGCGAGCCTTTGGGCCGGGCCAGCCACGCGTTGGAACGCCGGAAGCGCGGCCTTCCAAGGGCCGTGGATGGTGGAAGACCCCGCCAAGCCGCTGCCCTTGCCGCCCATCGAGATCAAGGCGGCGCTCCGCCGGTGGCACCAGGGCTACATCCCGCGCCTCACCAGCGATGAAGTGGTCCTGCGCCTGGACCCGCCCCAAGGGCCGCCCCGCTTCGCAGCCTACGATCTCCGGATGGATCTCAACGCCGGACTCGCGGGGCCGCACCGCAGGCTCCAAGTCTCCGGCCCCCTCCGTTGGGGGGCGCTTTCAACGGATGCATCACGCCCCTCTCCTCTATTACCCTGAAGGTTCGTTCTCGAAAGGAATCCCATGCGTTCCCTCCTCGCCACGCTGACCCTGATCCCCGCCGCGCTCGCCGCGCAGGCCCCGGCCCCGGCCGCGCAGGCCCCCGCCGCCGCGCCCGCTCCGAGCCTCGCTGATCAGTTCAAGGCCCAGGCCCCCGCCATCGAGGCGTTGAAGAAGTCCGATCCCGCCGCGGCGCTCGCGAAGGCTGAAGCTCTCATCCCCGCCATCGCGCCGATCTACAACAAGGCGGACTTCGCCAAGGCCCAGGACAGCATGGGCGAGTACAACGCCCTCACCGACATCTACCGCACCGCCGCCAGCTGCGCCGACGCCGCCGGTCAGTGGGAGAAGGCGCAGGACTACGCCACCAAGGCGAAGGCCACCGCGCAGGCCAACTACGATGGCGCGCTCCAGCCCTTCTCGGCTTTCCAGGACACCTGGAAGAAGGCCCAGGGTGATGCCCAGAAGAACCTGGACGAGGAAGCCACCCTCGCCAAGGTTGAGAAGCCCACCGCCGACCAGTCCGCGCGCCTCACCTTCCTGCAGCACAACGAAGGCGTCTTCCAGAAGAATGTCGCCAACGGCAAGACGATGGTGGACGCGGTGGACGCCCGCCTGAAGGTGCTCAAGGATCAGACCAACGACTTCGATCCCTTCATCGCGAACATCACCGAGCGCCTGAAGGCCGAGGCCGGCAACATCGAGAAGTTCAAGGGCGATAAGAAGGCCTTCGCCACCGCGGCGTTGAAGGGTGCGGACACCTACAAGGACAAGGAGCAGGAGATCACCTACCTGCGCCGCCTGCAGGTCCTCGACCCTTCCAGCAAAGCCATCTCGCACAAGCTTGATGTGCTGCTGGGCAAGGCGAAGGATGAGCCCGCCAAGCGCCCCGTCCGCCGCAAGAAGAGCCACTGATGCGCCTGCGGGCCTTTCTCCTTCCGGTATTCGCCCTGGCCCTGGCCCTTCCGGCCAGGGCACAGGTCTTCGCCGACGCCTTCAATGGCAAGCGGGATGACTGGGAGGTCCAGCTCAAGGCCGGCAACGCGGCGAAGGTCCGCCAGGATATCGAAGGCTTCCTCGCCATCCAGGGCGCCAACGCCAGCCCCACGAATTACAGCGATCAGCACGCCATCGTCGGCGCCCGGGGCCTGGAGGCTCGCGCCTGCGTCGCCTCCGGCGACTGGGAAGCGGCCCTGGACAACCTCCAGAAGGCGGCGACCACCGCGGCCTCCAATCTCACCGCCACCGAGGCCTCCTTCTCCAAGCTGCAGGCGGAGCATCAGGAGAAGCTCACCCTGTGGAAGGGCGAACTGGGCGATGCCCAGGCCAAGCTGGACCAGCTCAACGCCTCCGCCGGTCTCACCGAAGATCAGATGAAGCTCAAGGGCCAGCTCCAGACCTATGTGGCCGAGCACCAGTCCTCGATCCAGCACAGCGAAGACGCGCTCAAGGCCATGGACGGCGCGCTCGCCACGCTGCGCCAGGAGAAAGCGGACTACGAAGCCTCCGCCACTTCCTGGGCCGGCTTCCTCGACAAAGAGAAGGCGGACATCGCCGCGGCCGGAGGCGCCCCCGCCTATGTGTCGCAAAAGGTCGAGCAAGTGAAGGGCGACACGACCAAGTCTCCCCAGGAACGCCTCGCCTATGCTGAGCGGCTGCTCCGGCTGGATCCCACCAACGCCGCCGCCAAGCGCCTGGAGGCGAGGCTCACGGGGAAGCCCGAGGCTCCTGTGGCCAAGAAAAAGACTCACCGCAAAAAGCGCTGAACCTTTGGGTCATCAAGGAAGAAGGGCGCCGCGAGGCGCCCTTCTTCCTTCGGAGAGATGGCGATTCAGAAGGCCACACCAAAGCCCGCGCGCACATAGCTGGTGGCGGGAGGGTCGCCCGCGGCCGCGTTATGGTCCGTGAGGCTCGTGTGGTAGGTGACCTCCAGCGTGAAGCGGGCTCCCGCGTCGCCGCCGAAGGTGTTGCCGAAGCCGATCTCGCCGCCCATGCGGCTCTTGTTCACGGAGGTGTAGTTCGAGTACCAGCTGTCGAAGCCGTTGTCGCTGTACTCGAACTTCTCGAAATCGGCGGAGATGCCGCCCAGCAGGTAGAAGCCGCTGTGCCGCCACGCGCCGCCGTTGGGGAAGATCTGAAGGTCGCCGCCGAGATTGAAGGAGGAGTGGCGCAGATCCACGGTGGCGTAACCGGGCGCGGTGTTGGTCCCGCTATTGGAAGCGGCTGCGATGTTGAGGCGGATGGCGAGGTTACGGCTGGTCGGGAAGGAGAGTCCGAAATTCACGCCGAGGCCCACATCGTACTGCTCGGTCTGGGGCGAGCCAGGGGTCTGGGAACCGACATAGTCAGGGTAGGTGGTGCTGTTGAAGCCACCGGTCGGCGCGATCAGATCCAGGGTGACGCTCGGATGGACTTGTTGGGCCTGGAGGGCCGGGGCGGCCAGGGCCAGGAGGGGAAGGAGGGCGAGGCGTCGCATGGGGGCTCCGAAAAAGGATCAGGTCGGGATTGCGAGGGCCGTGCCGATCTCGCAAGTTGCTATCAATTCATAGGATGCGTCATTCATCTGGAAGGTTGAGGCACGCCGTCGTGTCGCAGGGCACCTCAGGGAGCGGGAAGAATGCAACGCCTGGCCGGATGGCTTAACCTGGAACCTAAAGAGGATGTCATGGTCTGGAAGCAGGATCTCGCCAAGCTGAAGGCGGCCATTCGGGACACCGGCGCGCCCCCGCCGCCACTCCCCAAGCCGAAACCCAAGCCCGTTGAAGTCAAAGAGCTGCACGAAGAGGACGCCTTCTTCCTCGCCGCGATGGGTGCTCCCGCCCCGCGGGTGCCAGCCCTGCCCGCGCCCCGGCCCGTCTCCGAGGCGCCCGTCCCCGAGATGCCTGCGGCTCCCGCCCTGGAAGTCTCCTTTGAAGCGGAGATTGGCGGGCTCAAGGGTCTCAAGCCGTTGGGCGGGAATCCCGTGCTCGCGCCGAAGAGCGAGGCGCAGGCGCCGACCGTGGTGACGGTCGCGGCTCCCACGGTGGTTCCCCCGACCGCGCCGATGTCGGTCGAGGAACCCACGCCGAGTGACGAGCCCCTTCCAGGCCCCCAGCGCATCCAGCTTGCCGCTGGAATGGCGGTGGAGGTGGACGCGAGCCTGGACCTGCGCCATCACAGCGCCTCGGATGCGGTGGGGAGGCTTCGGGACCGGGTGGAGGACGGCGCCCTGCTTGGGTGGCGCACCCTCCATGTGATGCTGGGCGAGGATGACGCGCTCCGGGTCGCCTTCCTCGCCTTCATCGAGGGCGGCGGCGCCCCCAAAGTCGGCCGCTACGCGCAGGCTCCCATCCCGATGGGCGGCGCGCAGGCCTGGATCCTCTATTACTGAACCGCCCGCGGACTGGAACGCCAAGGAGAGCCGATGAGTTTGTTGGTGGTGGGCAGTGTGGCCTTCGACGATGTGGAAACGCCCCTCGGGCGCCGGGAACGCGCCCTGGGCGGCTCGGCGACCTATTTCTCGTTGAGCGCGAGCCAGCACACGGATGTGCGGATCGTGGCCGTGGTGGGCGAGGACTTCGGCGAACGGGAGATGGGCGTGTTCAAGGACCGACGCATTGATCTCCAGGGACTGGAGCACCGGCCAGGGAAGAGCTTCCACTGGAAGGGCGCTTACCAGTGGGACTTCAACGAGGCGAAGACCCTCGAAACCCATCTCAATGTGTTCGCGGATTTCCATCCCCGGTTGCCCGAAGCTTACCGGAGCAGTGACTGCCTCTTCCTGGGCAACATCGCGCCGGAACTCCAGCTGGATGTGGTGCGCCAGATGGCGACGCGTCCCCGGTGGATCGCCCTCGACACCATGAACTACTGGATCAGCGGCGCTCGCGAACCCCTGGAGCGGGTGTTGCGGGAGGTGGACATCCTCCTGGTGAACGATGGAGAGGTCCGGTCCCTCACCGGCGAGCGCCAGAACGCCCGCGCCTACCAGCGGGTGCGGGAGATGGGGCCTTCCGTCCTCGTGGTGAAGCACGGGGAATTCGGCGTGAGCCTCTTCACGCCCGAGGGCGTCTTCGCGGCTCCGGCCTACCCGTTGGAGGAAGTCGTGGACCCCACGGGGGCCGGGGACACCTTCGCCGGGGGCTTCCTCGGATTTCTGGCACGAATCGGGCGTATGGACTTCCCGGCGCTCAAACACGCGACACTGGCGGGCTCCGTCTTGGCCAGCTTCACCGTCGAGCGTTTCTCCACGGATCGCCTTGAAACCGTTTCACCCAGAGAAATCCAAGAGCGGCTCACTCTTTTTTCCGACATGATCCGCGTCGAGGCTCTATAATCGTTCCACCTTCTACCCAATACTCGGGGGACACCATGGATCAGCCCAATCGGCAGCGCGTGATGTGGTCGCGCCTCCAGCGCGGGGCCCAGCGCTCGACGACCGCCTTGGCCTTCTGTCTGGCCGCTGGCTTCGCCGCCAATACCTTGACAGCCCAGGATGCTCAGGTCGGCGCGCAGACCCCGGCGTCCGCGCCAGCCGCCCAGGCCGCGCCCGCGGCCGATGGCAGCACCCCCGTCCCGGCCCATTCCTCCAAGTGGGACTACCCGAAGAGCCTCACCCCCAAGGATGGCCAGCAGGTCTACTTCGTCCAGAAAGGCGACACCCTCTGGGATCTCGCCAACAAGTTCCTGAACAACCCCTACGCTTGGCCGCAGATCTGGGAACTGAACCAGTGGATCAAGGATCCCCATTGGATCTACCCCGGCGACCCCTTGATCATTGACGCGGGCAAGGGCGCCCAGGGCGCGACGCCGGAGAATGTGGCGAACGCGGAACCGATCCGCCTGGATGTGACGGCGCTCCGCCGCCCCGAGCTGGCCTATTCCATCTCCGATTTCGTGCAGCAGCCCTTCCTCGCCCCTCAGGGCGCGGATGCCTGGTACAAGGCCAGTGGCGCCTACCAGATCACGGGCAAGAAGGATGACGGCAAGTCCATCCTCGGCGATGGCGACACCGTCTACCTCAACGCCGGCGAGTCCCAGGGCGTCCGCGAAGGCGATCGTTTCGTCGTCATCAAGACCGTCCAGGAAAAGCTGAAGCACCCCGACACCAAGAAGGCGATGGGCGATGTCCTGGAGCAGGTGGCCATCCTCCGCGTGGATCACACGACGCCCAATGGCGCCGTCGCCACCATCGAGCGCTCCATGGATTCGGTGGAGGTGGGCGATCACCTCACCCGCTTCACCGAGCCTTCCGACCTCAAGCTCGAGCTCCGCAAAGACACCGATGAGCCCGTCAAGCTGCAGGACCCCGTCATCGAGGTCGTCTACACCCGCGATGAGCACAAGCTGAACGGATTCGGCCAGCAGTTCCTCGTGGACAAGGGCTCCAACGACGGCCTGAAGGTCGGCGATGTCCTGCTCATGTCCCGCACCAACGACTGGCAGGGCGCGAATGGCGCGAAGGACACCGAGCACTTCGCCCACTACCTCGGGCAGGCCATCGTCATCCACGCGGATGCGGGCTCGGCCACCTGCCGCGTGCT
>CAZKIM010000022.1:13079-22055 GCA_964552855.1 uncultured Solibacteraceae bacterium
GACGATGACGCGATGCCCGCGCGTGGGCAGCTCGTAGGGGGTCGCCTCCACGCGCCATCCCGCCGGTCGGGGCTCGGATTCCCATCCCGGCCCTTTCAGGGCGAGCAGGGGGGCGCCGACCTTCCCGTGCCGGGTCCACCAGGCGGCGAGTTGGTCCAGTGGCGCCAGCGCCTTGGCGACGCCGAGGTCCGCCTGCAGGGAGGGCGTGGATTCAAAGCGTCCATGGCGGGCCTCCAGATTGGCGAGTCCCAATTCGAGGGCGCTTTGCCGGAGGAAGGCGAGTTTCTTGGCCGAGGCGTCCAGGCCGACAATCTCCAGGTCCGGCCGGGCCAGGGCGAGGATGAGGGCCGGGGAGCCCATGCCGGTGCCGAGGTCGGCAACCGTTGATTTTGCAGGTAATTCCGTCAGATGAGGCAGCAACGCCGCCGCGTCGAGGACCAGTTCCTCCCAGCGGGCCTCGGGGGGTAGGGCCGTGAGCGCATGGGTCCCATTCCAGCGATCCAGCAGGGCCAGCCAAGCCCTGAGTGGGGGTTCCAGGGCGGGGGAAAGAACGGGGACCATGGGCTCAGGATGCCAGTTTTGTGGGATGGGATTGAGAAAAAAGCGCGGCGATGCGGGACTGACGGGGTTCCAAACGAGACAAAGCTCTGGGTTGTCTCCGGTAAAAATCAAGTGTCAAAAAACGCATGAAAAGAACAAAACCGTTCCAAACCCGTGTTGACAGGGCCAGAATCGGGCGAAATACTGTGTTGGCTGAACATCTTGAGGAGGGATGATCCATGGTCGGCGTGAGCGCTCCCTTCCAGATTGATTGGGCTTCCCGGAGCAGTCTCCGCGGCCCTTCCGAGAAATCACTGGGGGATCTCATCCGATCCTTGCGAGATCGCCTGGCTCCGAATGCCCTGGGCATTAGCATCACCTATGTGGACGATCGCGGCATGAAGAAACTCAACCGCGAACATCGTGGGAAGAATGAGACGACGGATGTGCTGAGCTTTCCCACGGAAGCGGGCAAAGGCGAATTTCCGCACCTGGGCGACATCGTCATCAGCCTTCCCGTCGCGGAGGCCATGGCGAAGAAACTCGGCGTGAGCCGCCGCCGTGAAGTGGAGACGCTGGTCATCCACGGTTTCCTCCACCTGTGCGGATACGACCACGAAAAAGACAACGGCGAGATGCTGGCGCTCCAATCTGAATTGGAAACGCAGCTGCTCGGCGAAGCGCCGCTGCCCATGGCGCTGAAGCGCGGGCGGAAGGCTGGCTCCAAGGTGAAGGTGCTCAAGGACGGCACGCGCAAGGTCGTGACCGGCCGCGCCGCCGCCACCCTCGCCCGCAAGGCCGAAGAACGCAAGGCGAAGCAGGCCAAGAAGGTGAAGGACGCCCGGAAGACGGCCAAGAAAGCGGCGACCAAGAAGGCAGCCAAGAAGTCGGCGGCCAAGAAGGTCTCTGTCCGCGCGGTGAAGCCCATCGTCCTTGGGGAGCCGAAGCGTCGCCCCGGTCGTCCCCGCAAAGGGGAGTCCACCGGCCCGGTGGTCCGCAAGGTCGTGCGGCGCAAGGTCCCGAGCCTCCGCAGTCCCGTGATCGCCTAAGACCGGCTGTCAGGAACGCCGCGCTCCGATAAACTGGGATTTTGGCCCGAGCGGGGCCTGCATCTCCGGAGCCCGCGTGATCAACCTCCTGCTCGGCCTGGGCCTTGCCCTCGCCGTGATCCTGCTGTCCAGTCTGCTGAAGATCTCCCTTTGGATCTCCATCCCCATGGGGCTCGCGGGCGGCTTCGCGCTCTTCGTGTGGCTGGGCCGCCGCACTCAGGCCGCGCTGGAAGCCATCATGGCCAAGGCGGGCGAGAAGATGAGCGGCGAGGCGATCCGATCCGAGGCCATGCGCAACCGCAAGCTGGATGAGGCCATCGCCGTCATGCAGACGGGCTACGCCCTGAAGCACCGCCAATTCTTCATCAAGGGCGCCATTGACGGCCAGACCGGCATCCTGCGCTACCTGCAAGGGCGCACGGAGGAGGCCGAGCCGCTGCTCAAGTCTGCCACCATGCAGCACTACATCGCCAAGGCGATGCTCGGCATCCTCCAGTGGAAGCGCGGCCAGAAGAAGGCCGCCCGTGAGACTTTCGACCTGGCCCTGAAGTCCGGCAAGAAGGAGAGCCTCCTCTACGGCGTCTACGCCTATGTGCTGAACGAGATGGGTGACCGCGACGCGGCCATCGAGGTCATCAACAAGGGACTCAAGATCATCACCGGCGACGAGCGCCTGGAGAAGAACCGCAACCTGCTCCAGAACGCCAAGCCCATGAAGATGTCCGTCTATGGCGAGCAGTGGTATCAGTTCATGCTCGAGCGCCCCAAGATCATGCAGGAACCGCCCCCCTTCGCCCGCATGAGCCGCCGCGCCCTGCGCGGTTAAATTCCTCCAGCCTGCCCAAGGAGTCCTCGAATGTCCGGTCATTCCAAGTGGTCCACCATCAAGCACAAGAAGGGCGCCCTCGACGCCAAGCGGGGCAAGCTCTGGACGAAGATCCTCAAGGAGATCACCGTCGCGGCCCGCATGGGCGGCGGGGATGTCGCCTCGAATCCGCGCCTGCGCCTGGCGGTGGATGAAGCCAAGGGCGCCAACATGCCCAAGGACAACTGGGAGCGCGCCATCAAGAAGGGCACCGGCGAACTCGAGGGCGTCAACTACGAGGAAATCACCTACGAAGGCCGCTTCCCCGGCGGCGTCGCCATCATCATCGAGGCGATGACCGACAACAAGAACCGCACGACGCCGGAAATCCGCAGCTACTTCACCAAGTTCGGCGGCGAGCTCGGCACCCTGGGCAGCGCCACCTATCTCTACGCGAAGCAGGGGCAGATCGTCGTCGAGGCCGAAGTCTCCGAGGACAAGGTGATGGAAGTCGCGCTGGAGGCCGGCGCCGACGATGTGAAGGATGAAGGCGGCGCCTGGGTCATCCAGACCAGCCCCGAATCCTACGAAGCCGTGAAGAAGGCCGTGGAAGCCGCGGGCCTGCCGGTCATCGAGGCCAAGCTCATCATGGCCCCCAGCACGAGGGTGGAACTGGGTCCTGACAAGCTCAAATCCTTCCTCAAGTTCGTGGACACTGTCGAGGACAACGACGATGTGCAGAATATGTGGCACAACGCCGTCTACGACGAGCCTGAAGAGTAAAAGCAGGGCTCCAAAGATTCTGCATCGCTAGACGAGGTTTCGCGGTAGGCTTGCCCATTCCGCCAGGAGCCACCCATGCGATTGCCCCGTCTCGCCCTTGCCCTCGCCGCGTCGGCGGGCCTCATCGTCGCCGCGAATCTGGCGGCGGAAGTGCCCGCGCCGAAGGATGTGCCCTTCCACGGCACGATGATGGTCCATGTGGATGCCACGGATCTCGCCCATCGCGTGTTCCGCGTGAACGAGACGATCCCGGCCGCGCCGGGGCCGCTGACCCTGCTCTACCCCCAGTGGCTGCCCGGCAACCATTCCCCCAGCGGCCCCATCTCCAAGCTCGCAGGGCTTGAGATCACCGCCAATGGCAAGACGCTTCCCTGGCTGCGCGACACGGGGAATGTGTTCGCCTTCCATGTGCAGGTCCCCGCGGGCGCGAGCGAAGTCCAGGTTTCCTTCCAGTACCTGTCGCCGGTCACGCCGGGCGAAGGCCGTCGCGTCATGACGCCGGAGATGCTGGATCTCCAGTGGAACGCCAACACCATCTACCCGGCCGGTTACTACTCTCGCCAGATCATGACCCAGGCGAGCGTCACCTTCCCTGAAGGCTGGCAGTACGGCACGGCACTGAGGGAAGCGTCTCGCGCGGGCGCCACGGTCACCTTCCAGCCCATCGCCTACAACGATCTGGTGGATTCGCCCATCTACGCCGGCCGCTATTTCAAGCGCGTGGATCTGGACCCGGGCGCGAAGCAGCCCGTGTACCTCAACCTCGTCGCCGACGCGCCGGGGGATCTGGAGATCAAGCCTGAGCAGCTCAAGGCCCATCAGGATCTCGTGGCGCAGATGCAGAAGCTCTATGGCGCGCGCCACTTCGACCACTACGACTTCCTGCTCTCCCTGAGCCACAAGATGGGCGGCATCGGCCTGGAGCATCACCGCTCCAGCGAGAACGGCGCGGGGCCCGACTACTTCACCGGCTGGGATCACGGCGCGATGATGCGCGACCTGCTCGCCCACGAGTTCAATCACTCCTGGAACGGCAAGTACCGCCGTCCCGCGGATCTCTGGACGCCCAACTTCAATGTGACCATGCGGGATTCGCTGCTGTGGGTCTACGAAGGCCAGACCCAGTTCTGGGGCGTCGTGCTCGCGTGCCGCTCGGGGCTCCGGAACGAGCAGCAGACCATGGATTCCCTCGCCGAGACCGCCGCCACTTACGACAAGGGGCGCCCCGGCCTCGCCTCCTGGCGCACGGTGCAGGACACCACCAACGATCCCACCATCGCGCAGCGCGGACCGCTGCCCTACCGCAATTACCAGGGCAGCGAGGACTATTACGCGGCGGGTCTGCTCATCTGGATGGATGTGGACGCCAAGCTCCGCGAGCTGAGCAAGGGCTCGAAGTCGTTGGATGATTTCGCCAAGGCCTTCTTCGGCATGAAGAACGGCGAATGGGCCGCCAACACCTACACCTTCGAGGATGTGGTGGCGACGCTGAATGGCATCCAGCCCTACGACTGGGCGGGCCTTCTGCGCGGTCATCTCGATGGCCATGGCCCGCTCATCGGTGGTCTTGAGGCCCATGGCTGGAAGCTCGTCTACACCGATCAGCAGTCCCCCGCCGGGAAGGCGTTCGAGGGCTTCTTCAAGGGCGCGAACCTCACCTATTCCCTGGGCCTCTTCGTCGGCCCCACGGGGTCGCTCGGCGATGTGCTCTGGAATGGTCCCGCCTTCAAGGCCGGTCTCGCGCCGGGCATGACGATCCTCGCCGTGAACGGCAAGGCCTACGCGGCCGATGTCCTGAAGGACGCCGTCACGGCCGCCAAGACCTCCAAGGACCCCATCGAGCTGCTCGTGAAGAGCGACGAGGATGTCCGGACCGTCAAAGTGGATTACCACGAGGGCCTGAAGTACCCCCACCTCGTCCGCGACGAAGCGAAACCCGACACTCTCAAGACGCTGCTCGCGGCGCGCTGAGTCAGGCGAGCCCGGGCGGGAAGCCAAGCCCCGCCCGGGCCAGCGCGATGCTCGGATGCACGCTGCCATCGGCGCGGCGGATGAGGATGGGGCTCTCCACTTCGGGGAGCTCCGCCTTCGTTTCGAAGTCGGACGGGAAATCCTGCTTCCGCGAACCGGCCAGCAGGATGAGGCCGTAGGCTTCGCCCTCCTTGAAGATCACTTCGCGCTCGTGGAGCAGGAGCAAGTCGGCGTCGCGGTAGGCGGCGCGGGCTCGGGCGCGCTGGTCGTTGGGGAAGACGCAGGCGAAGACGCCGCCGGGGGCGAGCAGCTTCGCGGCGGAAGCCGCGTAATCGGCGATGGAGCCGCGCACTTCGAGCCGCGCGGGGATGGCTTGCGGATGGTCCGCGGCGAGGCGGTCCGTGACGGGCCAGTAGGGCGGCGAACCCAGCACGAGATCAAAGGCGCCGTCCCTCAACAACGAAGCATGGATGGCTTCGTCGCGCAGATCGCCGTGATGAAGCGTGACGCGACCCGCGACGCCGTTGTAGGCGACGCTTCGCGTCGCCAGCGCGAGGCTCATCTCCTGCGCCTCGACGGTGTGGACGATGGCGCCGGGGCAGCGCCACGCCGCCACCAACGCCAGCGTGCCGATGCCCGAGCCCAGATCGCAGATGCGATCCGCCCGCGGGCACCAGCTCGTGCCGTACCAGGCCGTGAGGATGTCATCCACGCTGAAGCGATGGCCCTTCGCGTACTGGAAGATCTTCCAATGGCCGCAGAGGCCATCCAGCGTTTCATCCGGGCCGGGTTCATCGCCGCCCGGCGGGATGGGGCCGGGCCGCATCCAGCCTTTGAAGGCCGTGCTCATTCCGGCAGCGGTCCGGGCTCGTCGGGGTCGAGCGGCTTGTCTTCCTCGACCTCCACTTCCGGCGCAGCTTCCGGCAATTCGTCGTATTCGGCGGCTTCTTCCGGCGAGGGATGCGCGAAGAGGCCGTCCTCCAGCTCGGGTTCGAGACTGGCGAGGGCCTGAGCCTCTAGGTGGCCTTCGCCGAAGTCCGCGAGGCGGGGCAGGTCGAAGAGGGACTTCAAGCCGAAGTGCAACAGGAACGCCTGCGTCGTCGCGTACATCATGGGCCGACCGACCACCGCCTTGCGGCCGGCGGTGGCGATGAGGTCGCGCTCCATGAGGCTCTTGATCTGGTTCGCCGACGAGGTGACGCCGCGGATGGCGTTGATCTCGGTGATCGTCACCGGCTGACGGTAGCCGACGATGGCGAGCGCCTCCAACTGCGCGGGCGTCAGGCGGCCGCTGCGCACGGTGGTCACGAGCTTGGAGATGAGCGCCTCGTAGGCGGGCGCCGTGGCCATGCGCCAGCCGCCGCCCACCTCCACCAGCCTCAGGCCGCGCGGCGCCTGGAGCCGCTCCTGCAACGCTTCAATGCCCTGCCGCAACGGACCTTCGTGGAAGCCGGTCAGTTCGCGGAGCTTGCCGATGTCGAGCACTTCGCCCGCGGCGGTGAAGAGCGCCTCCAGCGCGCCGGGGAGGTCGCCATCGGCCTCCCACAAGGGCTCGTGTTGGGCCTCGGTGGCCTCGCTCTCCGCGACCGGATCCAGCTCGACGGGTTCGTCGGGGAACATCTGTTCGTTCACATCGCTCATTGGAACATCCCCAATCGCTCGCCAACCTTGATGTCGCCGCTTTCGCGGATGGCCTTCCACTGCCCGGCCTTCGGGCCGCCGATGAGCAGCACGACCGTGGAGCCGAAGGCGAAGGCGCCCAAGTCCTCGCCCGGCGCGCAGGGCAGGTCGGGCACGGGGAAGCCGCCATCTTTCGGCAAGCTCTTCCCATCCAGCCAGCGCTCATCGAGGATCACGCCACCCACATGGGTCGCGCCCACGAGGACGGCGGCCACTTCGAGTCCTTCATCGGCCCCGGTGCCGACCGCCTCCCAGGCCGCGCGGCGATTGCGCTCGTAGAGGCGCGGCACGCTGCCCGTGCTCGCGTCGTTCACGGGCCACAGCTCGCCCTCCACGCGCTCCACGCGCGTCACGCGACCTTCGAGCGGCACATGGATGCGGTGGTAGTCCTTGGGCGCGAGGTAGAGCGTGAGGTAGGCGCCACCCTCGAAACGCGCGGCGTCGGGATCGTGCTTGAGCAGCTCCGTGATGCGGTAGGGCAGACCCTTGGCCTGGATGGCCATGCCCTTTTCAATGCGGCCGCACGCGATGATGCGCGCGTCCACCGGGCTGTTGAGGAAGCCGGGCGCGGCTTCGGCTTGAGGCCGCAGCCCCGGCTTGAGCCGCCGCGTGAAGAGGGCCTGGAGGCTGTCGTAGTCCTCCAGCGGCTTCTCCGCCTCGTCCAGGTTCACGCCATAGCGCGCCGCGAAGCGCCCCAGCAGCGGCTTGCGCCACGAACGGGGCAGGGGCCGATCCGCCACCCAGCCCACCACCGCCGAGCCCAGCTTCTTTGGATAGAAGCCGAGCAGCCGCAAGCCGAAAGGCCCCGGCGTCCACACGAGCACATAGGCCACCCAAAGGAGCAGCAGGACAAGGGCCAGACGGCCAGGGGAGGGCCAAGAAAAGGGCATCTGTAAGGATACCGTTGGCGACCGGATCCGGGCCGGGGGCGGTCCCCAAAATTCCCAGCCAACGATCGGCCCGTTTCCCCGGTATCTAGTCACATGAGGGGAAAACGGCGATGGTCATCGGGTCGGACGGAGTCTTGATGGAGGAGGGCATCGCCGTTCCATCTGGGGCCGCCATCGAGGACCCCATCCAGGCCGCCGCGCTCCGAGCCCAGGGCGGCGACGCGAGCGCCTTCGCGGAGCTGGTGGCGTTGACGGACCTGAAGATCCTCGGCCTGGCCTGGCGTCTGCTGGGAGACCGGGACCTGGCCCGGGACGCGGCGCAGGAGGTCTACCTGCGCCTGCACCGTTCCCTGGGGTCGTTTCGACCTTCGGAGAGCTTTCGCGCCTGGAGCCACCGCATCACGGTGAATGTCTGCTTCGACTTGATGCGCAAACGAGGCCCTTTCCCAATTTCCGTGGACGAATGCGAACTGGCCCATCCCGGTGCGGAGCTTGCCGAGGAGGCCCTGCTGCTGGAGCAACGGCGCGCGCTCGTCCAGCGGGCGCTGGCGCGTCTCGAACCCGCCGAGCGCGCGGCCATCGTCCTGCGGGATCTGGAAGGCCTCAGCACCGAGGACGCCGCGCGGACCCTGGGCGTGAAGCCTGCCACGCTGCGCGGCCAGGTTTCCACCGCCCGGGCGAAGCTCCGGGAGCTTTGCGCGAAGGCGGTGCGTCCATCGGGAGGCAGGCCATGAACGACCATGTGCTCGACCGGCTTCCGCTCTGGGTTGGCGGCGATGTGGAAGTCTCGGAGGCGGCGGCCATCGAGGCGCACCTCGCCAGGTGCGAACGCTGTCGTGCGGAGGCGGACACCTACCTCCAAAGCCAGGCCTGGCTGAAGGACGCGGGCGTTCCACCTTTCGGAGCCGAGGATCGGGAAGCCCTCCGTCGCGCGGTGCTGGCTCAGGTCGCTTCTGCGCCATCGGTCGGCAGGCGATGGGTGGAGTGGGGCGCGGCCGCGCTGGCGGCGGCTTCGGTCCTCGTCCTGACGCTGCGTCGAGCCAAGCCGGTCCCGCCCGAGGCGCCCCCTTCCCGCATCGCCGCGAAGGAAGCGCCTCCGCCAGCGTCCACGCCCGTTCCGACTCCCCGCGTCGCGCGGCATCACGCCGCGTCGCGTCGTCCCACCCTCGTGCGGGTCTCCGCGCCCGAGCCTTCCCGCATCGAGATCCAAACCGCCAACCCGCGGATCCGCATCATCTGGCTCGCCCGCGCGACCCAG
>CAZKIM010000023.1:0-4990 GCA_964552855.1 uncultured Solibacteraceae bacterium
GGCCGGAGTGGATCCGCGGCATCCACGCCAGCTACTTCGAGGCGGGCGCCGACGCGGTGGAGACGAACACCTTCGGCGCCAACGAGCTGGTGCTCACCGAATTCGGCCTTTCCAACCGGACCTTCGACCTCAATGTGACCGCCGCGAAGCTCGCCCGAGATGCGGCCTCCCAATTCGAAGGCCCGCGCTTCGTCATCGGTTCCGTGGGGCCGGGCACCAAGCTGATCACGCTCGGGCACACGGACTACGCGGCGATGCTGAAGTCCTACCGGACGCAAGTGCTCGGCCTGCTCGCGGGCGGCGTGGACGCGATCCTCATCGAAACCTGCCAGGACCTCGGCCAGATCAAGCTGGCCGTGCGCGCCGCCAAGGAGGCGATGGCTGAAGCCAACCGCCGCGTGCCGCTCTGGGTTCAGGCGACCGTGGAGACGACCGGTACGCTGCTCGTGGGGTCGGACATCGCCGCCGTGCTTTCCAGCGTCGAGGCGCTCGGCGTGGATGTGCTCGGCCTCAACTGCGCCACCGGACCGGAGGAGATGCGCCAGCACCTCCAGGTGCTCGCGCACCAGAGCCCGGTGCCCATCAGCTGCCTGCCCAACGCCGGCCTGCCCCGCAATGAAGGCGGCAAGGTCGTGTATCCCCTCGGGCCGGAAGGCTTCGCCGATCAGGTCGCTACCGCCGCGCGGGATCTCGGTCTCTCCATCCTCGGCGGCTGCTGCGGCACGGGGCCGGAGCACATCCGCGCCTTGAAGGCGAAGGTCGGAAGCCTCCCGGCGCCGAGGCGCAAGCCCAGCCTGGAGCGGGGCGCGGCGAGCCTCTATGTGTCCGTGCCTTTCGCCCAGGAACCACGCCCCCTCATCGTCGGCGAGCGCACGAACGCGAACGGGTCGAAGAAATTCCGGGATCTTCTCGCGAACGAGGACTGGGAGGGCCTCGTCACCCTCGCCAAGGAGCAGGCCAAGGAAGGCGCGCACCTGCTGGACATCTGCACCGCCTATGTGGGCCGCGACGAGGTGCGCGACATGGACGAGTACCTGAAGCGGCTCGTCACTCAAGTTCAACTCCCGCTCATGCTCGACAGCACAGAGGTGCCCGTGCTGGAGCGCGCCCTGCAGCGGGCGCCGGGCAAGTGCGTGGTCAACTCCATCAACTTCGAAGACGGCGAGGCCAAGGCGCGGAAGATCCTGGACCTGTGCAAGACCTACGGCGCGGCCGTCGTGGCGCTCACCATTGACGAGAAGGGCATGGCCAAGTCCATCGAGGACAAGGTGGCCATCGCCAAGCGCCTTCACGCCCTCGTGGTGGGCGAATACGGGCTTGACCCGGGCGACCTCATCCTTGATCCGCTCACCTTCACCCTGGGCAGCGGGGATGAGGAATTCCGCGCCAGCGCCGTGGCGACGCTCGAAGCCATCCGACGGATCAAGGCTGAGCTGCCTGGCGTGCTCACCATGCTCGGCGTGTCCAATGTGAGTTTCGGGCTCAGCCCCGAGCCCCGGAAGATCCTCAACGCGCTTCTGCTCCACCACGCGGTGGAGGCAGGGCTCGATCTCGCCATCTTCAACGCGGCGAAGGTGATTCCCGTCGCGAAGCTGGACGCGGACACGAGGCAGGTCTATGACGACCTCATCTTCGACCGTCGTCAGGAAGGCTACGACCCGCTCAAGGCCGTGCTCGACCGCGCCAGCTCCGGCGCGCCCGCGATTCCCCAGGTGGATGTGGCGACCCTCAGCCTGGAGCAGCGCATCCAGCGGGACATCGTGGATGGCGAGAAGCGCCGCGTCATCGCGGATCTGGAGGAAGCGCTCGCCGGCGGCGATGATCCGTTGCGACTCATCAACGAGGTGCTGCTGGAAGGCATGAAGACCGTCGGCGAGCGCTTCGGCCGCGGCGAGATGCAGCTCCCCTTCGTGCTGGAAAGCGCCGAAGCCATGAAGACGGCCATCGGCCATTTGGAGCCGCTGCTCCCGAAGGAAGCCTCCGCCCGCAAGGGCCGCATCCTCCTCGCCACCGTGAAGGGCGATGTGCACGACATCGGCAAGAACCTGGTGGACATCATCCTCAGCAACAACGGCTTCGAGGTGAAGAACCTCGGCATCAAGCAGCCCATAGACGCCATCCTCCACGAACTCGATCAGTGGCCGGCGGATGCCATCGGTCTGTCCGGCCTGCTCGTGAAGTCTACGGTCGTGATGAAGGAGAATCTGGAGGAGCTGGAGCGGAAATGCCTCAAGGTGCCCGTCATGCTCGGGGGCGCGGCGCTCACCCGGGACTATGTGGAGGGCGACTGCCGCCGCGCCTATTCCGGAGCGGTGTTCTACGCGGAGGACGCCTTCGAGGGCCTCCGTCACATGCAGGCCCTCGTCTCCGGCGACAGCATCGCCCTCGCGCCACCGGCGCCCGTCGCGCCCGCCATCCGCGTGGTGCGGCGTGGCCAGGCGGCGGTGGAACTGGACGCCGCAGGCCGCAGTTCCTGGATCAAGGACGCTCCTCCCGCGAAGCCGCCCTTCTGGGGCGTGCGCGAGGTGGCTCCGACCTTCGACGAGCTGTTCAGCTATCTCGACACCTTCGTCGTGCTGCGGAACCGCTGGGGCTTCAGCCAGGGGGCCTTGAGCGACGAAGCCTTCGCGGAAGTGCTGCGCGACAAGGCGGAGCCCGAGTTGGCCCGCTGGCGCGCGCGCTTCGAGACGGAGGGCTTCCTCGCACCCAAGGCGCTCTACGGTCATTTCCCCTGCAGGCCGGATCACGATGAGCTCGTGATCTTCGATCCGGAAGACCAGGACCGCGAACGGCTCCGCATCCCCTTTCCGCGCCAGGTCACTGGGCGGCGCCTCGCCATTCCGGACTACTTCGCCCCGGAAGGCGATTGCGTTTCCTTCCAGCTCATCACCCTCGGCGAAGGCGCGGCGGAACAGGACCGCGCCCTCTACGGCGCGAACACCTACCGCGATTACTTCCTCTTCCACGGCCTCGCCACCGAGTTGGTGGAGGCGGGCGCGGAATGGCTGCACGCGAAGATCCGCGCCGAGCTGGGCATCGCCGGCAAGGACCTGAAGGGCCGCGCGCTCTTCGCGCAAGGCTACCAAGGCTCGCGCTTCTCCTTCGGCTACCCGGCCTGCCCGGATCTGGAAGGCAACGCCGCGCTCCTCGATCTCCTGGGCGGCGCGCGCATCGGCGTCTCGCTCACCGAGTCCTTCCAGATGGATCCCGAATTCTCCACCTCGGCGCTCGTCGCCGCCCACCCCCAAGCCCGTTACTTCAGCGCCTGACAGGAGCCCCCGTGAGCGACACCCACCTCGACTCCAACATCCCCGGCAACCCGGCCTACCACTTCACGATCCTGCCGCCCGAAAGCACGACGAAGGCGGGATGGGGCCAGCGGCCCGGCCTCGTGCCCTCCGCCCGTGCGGCCACGCGCTGCGTGCACGCGGGCGTGCAACCCGACCCGGCCTACGGCGCCGTGATGCCGCCGCTCTACCTGAGCTCCACCTTCGCCTTCAAGGACATCTGCACGAACGCGGGCTACGACTACACCCGCAGCGGCAATCCCACGCGCGCCTGTCTCGAAGAGGCGCTGACGATCCTCGAAGGCGGTTCGGGCGCCACCTGTACGAGCACCGGCATGAGCGCCGTGATCGTCGCGCTGAACCTGCTGCCCGTGGGCAGCCACCTCATCTGCACCGTGGACTGCTACGGCGGCACTTTCCGCGCCCTGGAGCACGCGAAGAAGACCTATGGCCTCGAAGTGACCTACCTGGATCTCGCGGATCTGGACGCGGTGGCGGCCGCGCTCCAGCCCAACACGAAGATGATCTGGGTGGAGACGCCCTCCAATCCCCTGCTGCGCCTCACCGACATCGCCGCCATCGCGAAGCTCGCCAAGGCCCATGGCGCGCTCACCGCCGTGGACAACACCTTCCTCTCGCCCGCGCTGCAGCGACCCTTCGAGCATGGCGCGGATCTGGTGATCCACTCCACGACGAAATACCTCAACGGGCATAGCGATGTGGTCGGTGGCGCGGTGCTCGCGCGGAAAGACGCACCCGCCCTCGCCCAGCAGATCCAGAGCCTCAACAACCTGCTGGGAACCTCCCAGTCGCCCCACGATTGTTTCCTCGTCCTGCGCGGCCTCAAGACGCTCCAGGTGCGCCTGAAGCAACACCAGATTGGCGCGGGGGAAGTCGCGGCCTTTCTCGCGGCGCGGCCCGAAGTGCGCGTCGTCCACTATCCGGGCCTCCTTAGCCATCCCCAGCGCGCCCTGGCCGAACGCCAGCAAGATGGCCCCGGCGCGATGCTCAGCTTCGAACTGAACGACGGTTCGCGGGAGCGGGTGGATCACCTCCTTCGCTCGCTGCGCTGGTTCACCCTCGCCGAATCGCTCGGTGGCGTGGAATCGCTCGTGGCCCATCCCGCGAGCATGACCCACGCGAGCATGACGCCCGAAGCGCGGGCCAAGGCTGGGATTTCAGATGGCCTCATCCGCCTTTCCATCGGCATCGAAGATCCCGCGGATCTCATCGCGGACCTTCAGCAGGCGTTTGAAACGCTTCCTGTTCCAATAAAGGCCTACCCCGCCGAAGCCCTGATTTGACGGGTGAACTATTTTCTTGACTCTTTTTGTCTGGATTATTAGATTGAAAGTCTGACGCGGATCTTTGCCAGTTCCAGCAGCGCGATATCGAGAAAGGTGGAGGGACGGGCCCTGTGAAACCTTGGCAACCTGCTGCGAGCCTTCGCTGGCTCGAGCGTGGTGCCAACTCCCGCCGGAGTGAACCATTCACTTCGGAAAGATGACGGACTGCCAGGAACTGGCGGGTCGCAACCATTCGATCGCGAGGAACGGCAAGGAGCCCCTTTCCAGGAGCCCTACCATGCGCAACGCCCACCACGCCCACTCCGCGACCCTCTTCCAGGCTCCGGCCTGTTGTTGTCCCATGCGCGCCCGCGCCGCATGTCCGACACCAACACCCAGGAGCCTCCATGTCCGAAC
>CAZKIM010000023.1:5090-14589 GCA_964552855.1 uncultured Solibacteraceae bacterium
GAAGAGGCCGCCTTCCTTGAGACCGCCGGCATCCCCTTCGAATTGATCCCTGGCGTCAGCGCGCTCCAAGGCGCGGCCTCGGCGGCGGGCATTCCGATCACGCATCGCGGCCTTTCCCGCGAGGTGCGCATCCTCGAAGGCCATCACCTCCTGGAAGCGGGCACCGATTGGGCGGAATTGGCGCGCTCCAAGGCGACGCTCGCGATCTACATGGGCACGCGATCCCTGAAAGCCATCGCGCGGCGGCTGCTGGAACACGGCGCGCCCGCGTCCCTGCCCATCGCGCTCGTGGAATGCGCGTCCTGGCCCGGCCAGCGCACGACCCTGTCGAACCTCCGCCTCGCGGCGGAAGGGCATTTGTGTCCGCTCACCGATGGCCCTGGTCTCGTCCTCCTGGGCGCGGCGATCGCCGCTCGCGTCCATCCCCTTCCCTCTTCTTCATTCGTGACTCCATCCCATGACCCTGCTTCCACTCTTCCTCGACCTCCGGTCGAAGCCGGTGCTGCTGGTCGGGGGCGGGAGCGTCGCGCGGGCTAAGCTCGCGCTGCTCCGGGGGGCGGGGGCGGATCTTCGGATCGTCGCCACGCGGTTCAGCTCGGCTTTCCAATGGGAAGCCCAGGGACTGAAGCTGCACGCCCGCGCCTTCCAGCCCTCCGACCTCGACGGCACCCAACTCGCCATCGCCGCCACCAACGACCCTGCCGTGAACGCCCGCATCGCCTCCGAAGCGCGGGCCCGCGGAATCTGGGTGAACGCGGTGGATGACCCGCCCGCCTGCGACGCCCTCTTCGCCTCCGTCCTCACCCGTGGTCCGGTGAAGCTCGCCATCTCGACCCACGGCAGCTTCCCCGGCCTCAGCCGCAGCTTGCGGCTCGCGCTGGAATCGCTTCTGCCGGATCAGCGCCTGCTCCGCGACTTCACGGCGCTCCGCGAACGGTTGCGGGCGCGCCTGCCGGATCCCGCCGCGCGCACGGCCGCGCTCCGCGCCCTTCTGCGCGACTTCGAAGCCACCTATCTCGCCCTGCCCGGAGAGGACCATGACCGCACCGCCTGATTCCCAGCCGAAAGAAAGCGTCGCCGAAGCGCTGAAGCGCGGCTCGCGTCATTTGCGCGGCTCGCTGGAAGCCGAACTGACCGCGCCGGAACCCGGCTTCTCCCCCGACGCGCAGCAACTCCTCAAACCCCACGGCTTCTACCAGCAGAAGGACCGCGACCGCAAAGGCGATCCGTTGAATCCACCCGTGCTCATGGTGCGGGGCCGCATTCCCGGCGGTCGGCTCACGGCGAAGCAGTACCTCGTCTGGGATGAACTGGCGGACCGCGTCGGCGATGGCACGCTGCGCCTCACCACCCGCCAGTGCATCGAGCTGCATGGAATCCTGAAAGGCTCCGCGAAGCCGACGCTGCAGCGCCTTCACGCGGTGCTGCTCGCCTCGAAGGGCGCCTGCGGCGATGTGGTGCGCAATGTGACCGAGGCTCCGAACCCCTGGAAGCGCGCGGACATCGCCCAACTCGACCGCATCGCGGACCTGCTCGCCCGCCGCTTCGAGGCCCGCTCCAACGCCTACGCCGAGATCTGGCTGGATGGCGAGCGCGTGGATCCCGAGAAGGAAGCCGAGCCGCTGCTCGGCGAAACCTACCTGCCCCGCAAGTTCAAGATCGCCCTCACCGTCGTCGGCGAGAACCTCATTGACCTCTACACCAACGACCTCGGCTTCGCCGCCACCTTCGATTCGCAGGGCGCGCTCGATGGCTTCTTCGCCTTCGCCGGCGGCGGCATGGGCATGACCCACAACGATCCCACCACCTTCCCGCGGCTGGCGGACCTGCTCGGCTGGATCCCGGCGGACCAGCTCCTTCCCGTGGCCGAGGCCGTCGTCACCACCCAGCGGGACCACGGCAACCGCGCCGATCGCAAGCGCGCGCGACTCAAATACCTCATCGCCTCCAAAGGACTCGCCTGGTTCCGCTCGGAAGTGGAGCGGCGTTGGGGCGGCGCCTTCGATCCGCGCGAACTCCCGGCCTGGAACACGAGCCCGGTGCTGGGCTGGATTCCGCGCGGGGACGGCACATGGGCACTGGGCTTCCATGTGGAATCCGGGCGCGTCGCGGATCGCCCGGGCCACCCGCTCAAGCAGGCGCTGCGGGACATCGTGGAGGACTTCGGCCTCCCGATCCAGATCACGCCGGATCAGGACCTGTTGCTGCTGGACATCCTTGAGGACGATCGCGCGGACATCGAGGACATCCTCGCCGCGCGGGGCGTCTCGCCGCTCAGCCCTTCGCCGTTGCGGGATCGCGCCCTCGCCTGCCCGGCGCTGCCCTTCTGCGGCCTCGCCATCACCGAAGCCGAGCGCGTGCTGCCCGAAGTGCTTGCCCATCTCGAAGACGCATTGAAGCGCCACGGCCTCACAGGGCGCGCGCCGGTCTTCCGCATGACCGGCTGCGCCAACGGCTGCGCGCGGCCCTACAGCGCGGAGCTGGCCCTGGCGGGTCAGGCGCCCGGGCGCTACGCGCTCTTCGCCGGAGGCTCGGAAGAAGGCGATCGCCTCGCCTTCGAAGTGAAGCCGAGAATCGCGCTCGGAGAGTTGCCGGAGGTCTTCGACCGCCTCTTCGCCGCGTGGCGCGCGGAAGGTGATGCCTCCTTCGGCGACTTCGCGGCGCAAGCGGGCGCGGAACAGCTTCAAGCCCTGCTCGCCCAGGAAGTCGCGCCATGAGCGGGACGGCGATCGCCTTGCTCGCCGCCGCGGCGCTCGCCGCGGGCCTCGTCAACGGCTTCCTGGGCTACGGGTTCTCCAGCCTCATGGTGCCCAGCGGCCTGATCTTCGCGCCCGTGCGGTTGTTGAACCCGGCCCTCACGCTGATCGAGTTGCCGCTCAACTGCGGCGCGGCGCTGATCCACCGCCGCCGCGCCCTTCCTCTTCTGGAAGAGCTCCGCCCCTTCACCCTTGCGTTGCTCCCAGGCATCGTCCTCGGCGCGCTGCTGCTCCGGCACCTGCCCGCCGGGCCTTTGAAGCTGATCTGCTACGGCCTCCTGCTGCCACTCGTTCTCGTTCAACTCTTCGCCAGACCTGCGGCGCCCCGCCCGCTCAGCCAACCGGCGCGCGCGACCTTCGGCGTCGCGACGGGGCTCTGCTACGGACTCACCACCCTCTCCGGTCCGCCGCTGTCGCTTTACGCTCAAGCGCGCGGGTACGGCAAGGACGACGCCCGCGCGGCCATCAGTTTGCTGCGCGCGCTGGAAAGCCTGCTCGCCGCGGGCGTCTTCGCCCTGCTCGGGCTCTTCACGGCGGAGGGCCTTCATCTGGCGCTCGCCCTGCTCGGCCCCTCCTTGGCGGGATTGCTGATCGGCCACGCCCTCGCGACCCGCGTGGCGGAGGACCGCTTCCGACGCCTCGCGATCCACTTCAACCTGTTGGCGATCGCCGTGGGATTGGTTCGCGCGTTGGGGGTGGCATGACGCGCTTCAACGCCTTCGAGGTCGCAGGCCTCAATGCGCGTCTCGGGGACGACGCGGAAGCGATCCTCGCTTTCGCACTGGACACCTTCGGCGCCTCACTCGCCTTCGCGTGCAGCCTGAGCCTGGAAGACGCGGCTCTGCTGGAACTCCTCAGCGCCCGCGCCGTGAAGCCGAGGGTGTTCTTCCTCGACACGGGCCGACTGCATCCCGAGACCTACGACACCCTCGCGCGCCTCCAGGACCACTACGGCATCCCCATCGAAACCTACTTCCCGGACCAGGCGGCGGTGGAGGCCTTCGTCAACGCGAAGGGCGTGAACGCCTTCTATCAGAGCCTCGACCTGCGCAAGACCTGCTGCGCCATCCGCAAGGTGGAACCGCTCAAGCGCGCCCTGCAGGGCGCGGAAGCCTGGATCACGGGCCTCCGCCGAGACCAGAGCGCGACCCGCTCCAACCTCGGCGCCCTTGAACAGGACTGGGTTCATGGCGGAATCCTGAAGGTGAATCCGCTCATCGGCTGGAGCTACGCGCGGACCCGCGCCTTCCTCCGGGATCGAAGGGTGCCCTACAACCCGCTGCACGACGCGGGCTATCCGAGCCTCGGCTGCGCGCCCTGCACGCGCCCCATCCTCGAAGGCGAGGATGTCCGCGCCGGGCGCTGGTGGTGGGAAGCGCCGGAAAGCAAAGAATGCGGCTTGCACGCCGCCGAGGAAGCGCGATGACGACGACCACGCTCACCCATCTCGACCTCTTGGAGGGCGAGGCCATCCACATTCTCCGCGAAGCCGTGGCCCAATGCGCCCGGCCCGCCCTGCTCTTCAGCGGAGGCAAGGACAGCGCGGTGCTGCTGCACCTGGCGGTGAAGGCCTTCGCGCCTTCCAAGTTGCCATTCCCGCTCCTGCACATTGACACCGGCCACAACTACGAGGCCGTGATCGCCTTCCGCGACCAACGCGCGCGGGAGACCGGCGCACGCCTGATCGTCGGCCAGGTGGAAGAGGCCATCCGCGAGGGCCGCATCGTCCTCCGCCACGCCTTGGAGCCGAGGAACCGCCATCAAAGCGTCGCCTTGATGGACGCGATCCGACGCCACCGCTTCGACGCGCTGTTCGGCGGCGCGCGCCGGGACGAGGAAAAGGCCCGCGCCAAGGAGCGGGTGTTTTCCTTCCGGGACGAACATGGCAGCTGGGATCCGCGCGGGCAGCGACCGGAACTGTGGAGCCTCTACCACGCGCGACCGCTGCCGGGCGAGCATGTGCGCGTGTTCCCCATCTCCAACTGGACGGAGCTGGATGTGTGGCGCTACATCGCGCGGGAAGGGCTGGCCTTGCCGTCCCTCTACTTCGCCCATGAGCGCGACATCATCCGGCGCGGCGAGCTTCTGGCGCCCGTGACGGAGCTGACCCCGCCGGCGCCGGGAGAGATCTCGGAACGCATCAGCGTCCGCTTCCGCACCGTCGGCGACATCACCTGCACGGCGCCCGTGGCTTCCATCGCCCGGACCGTGGAGGAGATCGTCCTTGAAACCCTCGCCACCGCCGTGAGCGAGCGGGGCGCCACGCGACTCGATGACCAGACTTCGGAGGCATCCATGGAACTACGCAAGAAGGAGGGCTACTTCTGATGAGCGCGACACTTCCTTCCGACCTCCCCGCCCTGCGCTTCCTCGCCTGCGGCAGCGTGGACGATGGCAAGAGCACGCTGCTCGGCCGTCTGCTCCATGACACGGGCTCCGTGCCGCCGGACGCGCTCGAAGCCGCTCGTCGCGCCAGCCGCGAGCGGGGGCTCGGCGACCTGGACTTCTCCCTGCTCACGGATGGCCTGCTGTCCGAGCGGGAACAGGGCATCACCATTGATGTGGCCTACCGCTACTTCAGCAGCGGCCACCGTCGCTTCATCCTGGCGGACGCGCCGGGCCACGCGCGCTACACGCGCAACATGGCGACGGCGGCTTCCACTTCGGATCTCGCGATCCTGCTCGTGGACGCCCGCAAGGGCATCCTGCCCCAGACCCGCCGCCATGCGGCGCTGGTCCACCTCCTCGGCGTGCACCACCTCGTCGTGGCGGTGAACAAGCTGGACGCGGTGGCATGGTCCGAGGACACCTTCGAACGCGTGAAGGCGGATTTCAACGCCTTCGCCACGACGCTCGGCATTCCCGCCGCCACCTTCCTTCCGCTCTCGGCCCTGCGCGGCGACATGGTCGTCCATCGCGGTGAGCATCTGGATTGGTACGAAGGGCCAACCCTGCTCGAGGCGCTTGAACAGGCCGCGCTCGAAGACGCCCGCGCGGAGGGCGCGTTCCGCTTCCCCGTCCAACTCGTGCGACGGGACGATGGCGCGCGGCGCTACCTCGGCCGAGTGGCCTCCGGTAGCGTGAGTCTCGGCGATGAGGTGGCGCTGCTGCCTTCCGGCGGCACCGCACGGGTGACGGCTTTGGAATTAGGCGGCGCATCCCTCGATCGCGCCGTCGCCGGGCAGAGCATCGCCCTGCGTCTCGATGAGGAGGTGGATCTCCCGCGCGGGGGCGTGCTGGCCCACCCGGCGGCGAAGCCCACGCCGACGCGCGCCTTCGAGGCCACGCTCTGCTGGTTCGGGGAAGCGCCCCTCGATCGCCGTCGCCGCTACCTCCTCCGCCACGGACCGGCGGAGACCCACGCGCAGGTGGAAGCGCTCGCTTCCATCGCGGATCTGGACGGGCCGAAAGACGCATGGGACGCGGCGCTGGAGACCAACGGCATCGCCCTCGCGCGGCTCGCCTGCCGCGACGCCGTGATCGCCGATCCCTACGAAACCCATCGGGAGGGCGGGGCCTTCCTCCTCGTGGACGAGGACACCCAAACCCCGGTGGCGGCGGGCATGATCCGGAGGATGGCGTGAGCTTTCTCCGAACCGCCCTTCTCGTCCTCTACCGGGCCCTGTGCTGGTCCCCGGGCGATGATGTGCCTTGAAAGCGCTTGCATC
This sequence comes from uncultured Solibacteraceae bacterium, assembly GCA_964552855.1. GTDB lineage: Bacteria > Acidobacteriota > Holophagae > Holophagales > Holophagaceae > JAFDVN01. Next base: position 11,515 of record CAZKIM010000023.1, read on the forward strand.
GCGGTTCGAGGCCCGCCACACTGAAGCTTCGCAAGAAGATCTTTGCCAGTTCCATAGCGCGATATCCAGAAAGGTGGAGGGACAGGCCCTGTGAAACCTTGGCAACCTGCTGCAAAGCAAGGTGCCAATTCCTGCCAGCGACGATCGTCGTTGGAGAGATGCCGAGCAACCATGGAATGGTGGGCGAGGATGGAAGACGAACTTTGTAGGTGAAGGAAGGCGGACGCGTCTGCGCGGAGCCCGCCCTTTCCCTGGAGATCGCGATACGGACTGGCGCAACCCGCGCCGTGAGTCCGCTCGGGAAGCCCTTGTCGGCGACCCGGGCGGCTCGCTCCACCCCTCACCGCGATCCCAAGGGGAGGCTTCATGCCGACCACGACCGCAGCTTCCAAACCCGCGACCACCTTCCGGCGCCATGGCCATGGCCCCGCGAAGGTGCTCCTGATCCACGCGCTCACCGGCACGCCGGACGCGGCGGATCGGGATTCGCCCAGCGGCACCGTCAAAGGCTGGTGGGGTCCGCTCTTCGAGGAAAGCGCGCCGCTCGCGCCGGAGGCCTGCACGGTGTGGACGCCGCGCCTGCCCGAAGGAGAAGGCATCACCACCCGCACCCAAGCCGCGGCCCTCGCCGCGTGGATCGAATCCGAGAACCTCGTCTTCGACCTGCTCGTGGGCGGCTCCCTCGGCGGCATGGTGGCGCTGGAACTGGCGCTGCAGGCGCCCACGCGCTTCAAGGCCGTCGCCGCCATCGGCTGCGGGGGACGGAGCGACGCGTGGGTGCGCGGCCAGGTCCACAGCGAACGCCGCGTCCTCGAATGCGCGCTGCCGGACAGGGAGGCCATCGCGCTGGCGCGGAGCTTCGCCATGCTCTCCTTCCGCGCGCCCAGAGGACTCGACGCGCGCTTTCGCGACGAGAGCGGACCCGCGGGCGTCGAAGGCTGGCTGGACCACCACGGCCACGCGCTCGCCGCGCGCTTCACCCGCGCGCGCTACCACGCCCTGCTCGGCGCGATGGCGACCCACGACCTCGGCTACGGACGCGGGGGACTCGTGGAGGCGTTGAAGGATCTCGCCTGCCCCCTCCATGTGCTCGGCATTGACAGCGACGCGCTCTTCACGCCGCCGCTGATCGAAGAACTCGCCGCCGCCGCGCGCCAAGCCAATCACTTCGGCAGCCTGCGCTGGCTCCGCAGCCCCCACGGCCACGACGCCTTCCTCCTGGAGTGGAGTCAGCTCAGCGCCTGGCTCGATGATCTCCTCTGCCTCGCGGGAGGCAGGCCATGACCGGATCCCTTTCGCCCTTGGAGTTCGCATGACTTCCCACCTCACGATCCTCAAGTTCGGCGGCAGTTCCGTCGGCAGCGCCCCGGCGCTCCGCCGCGCCGCGGCCATCGCCGCGCGGGAACTCCGGAGTGGCGGACTCGTCGTCGTCTCCGCGCTGAAGGGCACGACGGACCGCCTGCTGGATGCGGCCTTGGCGGCGGGCGCGGGCGATGGCGCAGGGGCGCGGGTGATGGCGGAAACGATCCGCCGTCGCCATCAGGAAGTGGCGGAGGAACTCGGCCTCGGGGCCGCGGTCGAGGAGGCCTGGGCTCCGCTCTTCCATCGGCTGCTGGCGCTGCTGGAGGGCATGTCCCTCTTCGGCGGCGCCGCGCCCCGGGCGAAGGACGAACTGCTCGCCGTGGGAGAGACCCTCAGCGCGCGGCTCGTGGCCACCCTCTTCACCGAGGCCGGACTTCCGGCGCGCTTTCGCGACGCCCGCGAAGCGCTGCGCACCGATGGACGCCACGGCGCGGCGCGGCCCCACCTCGCGGCCACGCGGCGGGCAGCGCAACTCTGGAAAGAAGAGTTGGATCGCGGCGCGCTCTTCGTCACCCAAGGCTTCCTCGCCCAAGGCCCGGATGGTGCCACGACGACGCTCGGTCGCGGCGGCAGCGACACCTCCGCGACCCTGCTGGGGGAAGCGTTGAAGGCGGACGAAGTGCAGATCTGGACCGATGTGGATGGCGTCCTCAGCGCCGACCCGAGCCTCGTTCCCTCCGCGCGGCCGCTCTCCCGCCTATCCCAAGCCGAAGCCGCGGCGCTATCCGGGTTCGGCGCGAAGGTGCTGCACGCGGAGTCCCTCGCGCCCGCCGCCCGCGCGGGCTTCCGCCTCATCGTCGCCAACACGCTGAAGCAGGGCGGCGCGCGCACGGAAGTGCTGGCGACTCGCGCCGCGATGGGCGAAGGCCCGGTCTCCGTGGCCTACAAGGAGGGGCTCACGCGCCTGAGCTGGCCGCTTGACGCCAAGCTTCCCGAAGTGCTGCGCGGCGTGCAGGAGCTGGAGGAGGCCGGAGCGCTGCGCTACGGCTTCATCAGCGGACCGGAAGGCCATGTGCTCGCCCTTCGCGCGGAAGGCGCGTCGCTGGCCGTGCTCGCCCGGCTCGAAGAGGAAGGCGCGGCGGCCGAAGACGGCTGGGCGGTGGTCGCGCTTGTGGGCGAAGGTCTGCGATCCGACCCGCGCCCCGCCTTGGAAGCTCTGGCGCGGTTGGAGGCGCCCCTCGGCGCGCTGCTCGCATCCGGCGGCGTGTCCGTCGCGTTCCTCGCGCGCGAAGCGTCCCTGCCCGCGTTGATCCCCGCGCTCCACGCCTGTTGCGTGGGCGATCTCGCCCCCATCGCCTGAGGTTCCATGCCCGTCGCCCTTTCCCAGCCCTCGTCCCTCCCCTCGCGTCACGCGCCTCTGGCGCAATCCCTTCCCCTCGAACTCGTGGTCATCGGCGCGGGCACGGTGGGGAGCCACCTGCTCCAGCTCCTCGGGCGTCGCGCTTCGGAGGCGAATCCGCGCGCCCGCCTGGTGGCGCTGGCCAATAGCCGTCGTCAGATCCTCCGCGGGGAGGGTCTGGACCCAACTTCCGCCCTGACCGCTCTGCGCGACGGGGAAGCGTTGGATCTCCATCGCCTCCGCGCCCTGGGCGCGCGCCTCGCGAACCCCGTGCTCGTGGATTGCACCGCCGCCGAAGCCATCGTGGATGCCTACGCGGGCTTCGCCGAAGCGGGCTTCGCCATCGCCACGCCCAACAAGAAGCTCGCCAGCGG
>CAZKIM010000023.1:14689-21709 GCA_964552855.1 uncultured Solibacteraceae bacterium
CTCGGCTTCACCGAACCCGACCCCCGCGAAGACCTGTCGGGCCTGGACGCCGCGCGCAAGGCGCTCATCCTCCATCGCGAATTGGGTGGCCGGTGCGAATTGGATCAGGTGGGGATCGAGTCCCTCCTGCCGGAGTCCTTCGACGCGGCTGGAACGGTGGAGGCGTTCCTCCTCCACGCGAAGGCCCTGGACGCGCCGCTGCGCGACCATGCGAAGGCGCTGAAGGATCGCGGCAAGGCGATCCGCATCGTCGCGGAGGCGGACGCTTCCGGCGCGCGCGTCCGTGTGCGCGCGTTGCCCGAAGGCCATCCGTTGCGCGCGGTCCGCGATGGCGAGAACGCGCTCGCCTTCCACACCGAGTCCTACGCGGAGAAACCGCTGGTCGTGCGCGGCTACGGCGCGGGCGCGGCCGTCACCGCCGGGGGCCTGCTCGCGGACCTGCTGAAGATCGGGAGCCGTCCATGACCCAAATCCCCGTCACCGTCCTGGGCGCCACCGGCGTCGTGGGCCAGCGCCTGCTGCGCCGCCTCGCGGAGCACCCCTGGTTCGAGGTGGCCCATCTCGTGGCGTCGGAGCGTTCGGTCGGCAAGCGCTATGGCGAAATCCCCTGGCGCATCGCCGGACCGAGGCCTTCCGCCTTCGACGACCTCCGGCTCGTGGAGGCATCTTCCGACCAGGCCTTCGCACCCCTCGTCTTCAGCGCGCTGGAGGCCGCCGCCGCGCGGGAGATCGAGCCCGCCTTCGCGCGGGCGGGGGCCATCGTCTGCTCCAACGCCTCCGCGTTCCGCATGGATCCATGCGTGCCATTGCTGGTGCCCGAGATCAACGCGGAGGCTCTATCGCTGGTGGAGGCCCAACGAAGCGCCCGTGGCTGGAAGGGCGCCATCCTCTGCAACCCCAATTGCACGACGACGATCCTCGCGTTGGCCCTCGCCCCGTTGCACCAGGCTTTCGGCATCGAGGCCGTCTTCATGGCGAGTCTCCAGGCCGCCAGCGGCGCGGGGCATCCAGGCGTGCCGTCCTTGGATCTGCTGGGCAATGTGGTGCCGCACATCCCGGGCGAAGAAGCCAAGGTGGAGGAGGAGCTGCCCAAGATCCTCGACGCCGCCATCCCCATCTCCGCGCTGTGCCACCGTGTGCCGGTGATCGAAGGCCACACCGAGGCGGTGAGCGTGAAGCTGAGGGGCGCGCCTTCGCTCGACGCGGTGCGCGAGGCGCTCGCGAGCTGGACTCCGAGGCTCGAGCTGCCCTCCGCGCCTCCCCGTCCGATCCATCTGCATCAGGCGGAGGACCGTCCCCAGCCGCGCCTGGATGCGGAAAGCGAAGGCGGCATGGCGATCCACCTCGGTCGTCTGCGTCCCTGCCCGATCCTAGGCCTCAAGTTCACCGCCCTCGGCTCCAACACCGAACGCGGCGCGGCGGGCGGTGCGCTCCTCAACGCGGAGTTGGCGGTGACGAAGGGGCTGCTCGCGTAAAGTCCGGGGCTAAATCAAATCGGCGAGACTCATTCCAACCGCCCCAAAAGCGGGAACACAGAGGGCACAGAGAAAAGCAGAGGACACCGAGAAGTACCCATTTGGCCTTTCTCTGTGCCCTCTGTGCCTCTCTGTGCCCTCTGCGTCCCTTTCTAAATCCCTCAGCCTTCGTGGACCTCGACCTCGTGGCGCTTTTCGGCGCGGGGGGCGGTGCGCTGCTCAACGCGGAGCTGGCGGTGGCAAAGGGGCTGCTCGGGTAGATCCCGGCGCCAAATCAAATCGGCGAGATTCATTCCACGGCCACAAAAGCGGGAACACAGAGGGCACAGAGAAAAGCAGAGGACACCGAGAAGTACCCATTTGGCCTTTCTCTGTGCCCTCTGTGCCTCTCTGTGCCCTCTGCGTCCCTTTCTAAATCCCTCAGCCTTCGTGGACCTCGACCTCGTGGCGCTTTTCGGCGTGGTGGTCGGCGCCCAGCATCATGTAGAAGGCGGGAACGACGAAGAGCGTGAAGAGCGTTCCGATCGAAAGGCCCGTGAAGATCACGATGCCCATGTTGATGCGGCCCGCCGCGCCCGCGCCGCTGGCGATGACCAGCGGGAACACGCCCAGCACCATCGCCGCCGTCGTCATGAGGATGGGGCGCAGGCGGATGGCGGAGGCTTCCAGGATCGCCTGGGCCTTGGACATGCCGGACCGCTGCAGCTCATTGGCGAACTGCACGATGAGGATGCCGTGCTTGCTGATGAGGCCCATGAGCGTCACGAGGCCCACTTGGGTGTAGATGTTCAAGGACACCTTGGTGACCGTGAGGTGGGGGAAGAACTGGCCCACCCACGGCAGCGCGAAGATGAAGCTCATCGCGCCGAAGAGCGCCAGCGGCACCGAGATCAGGATGATGATGGGATCCCGGAAGCTGTTGAACTGCGCGGCGAGCGTCAGGAACACGATGATGATGGCGAACAGCATCGTGAGCGCGAAGCCGCCGGACTCCTGGACATACTGGCGCGACAGGCCGGAGAAGTCTCCGGTGTAGCCCGAAGGCGCCACTTCCTTCAGCGTCTGCTCCATGAACTTGATCGTGTCTTCCTGCGACCCGGCGGGCACGCCGGAGATGGTGGCCGAATTCATCTGCTGGAAGTGGCTGATGGATTCCGGCACCACGGAGCGGGACAGCGTCGCCACCGTGGACGCGGGGATGATCGCGCCCTGCGGCGTGCGGATGTAGTAGTCCAGCACCTGATCGGGGTTGAGGCGGTCCTTCTGGAGCACCTGGGGCATCACCTTGTAGGAGCGGCCCTGGATGGAGAAGTAGTTCACATAGCCGCCGCCCAGCGCGGCGCTGAGGGAGCCGCCCACATCGGCCTGGGTGAGGCCGAGCTGGGCGACCATGTTGCGATCCAGCTCCACCGTGTCCTGCGGCTTGTCCAGCTTCAGGTCGCTGTCCACGAAGTAGAACTTGTGGCTCGCCTTGGCCTTCTCCAGCACGGCCTGGGACACATCGAAGAGGTTCTGGAAGGGCTGGGTCGTCTTGATGACGAACTGGAAGGGCAGGCCCTGGCTGCCGGGCAGCGGCGGCTTCTGGAAGACCACCGCGTTCGCGCCGGCGATCTGCGTGGCCAGCTGGACCTGATAGGCCTTCTGGATCTCGTCCGCGCTCCGGGAGCGCTCATCCCAAGGCGCGAGCAACATGCCGCCGATTCCCTGGTTGGAGGTCGGCACGCCGGTGAGCTGGAACATCTGCTGGTATTCCGGCGTGGCCTTGGCGATCTGGTGCGCCTGATCGGCGTAGGCCATCATCTGCTGCGGCGTGGCGTTGGGCGGGCCTTGCAGGTGGTAGAGCACGAGGCCCTGATCCTCCTGGGGCGCCAGTTCCGACTTGGCGAACTTGAAGAGTCCCCCCAGCACCGCCAGCAGGAGGAAGCCCATCGTCACGGGCACCGCCCAGGTGGTGAGGAGGCTCTTGAGCTTGCGCTGGTAGGCCGTGTGGAGCTGCTCGAAGCGGTGGTCAATCCACATGACGAACTTGCCGCTGTCCTGCTCGGGGCGGAAGAAGCGCGAGCACATCATGGGCGAGAGCGTGAGCGCGATGATGCCCGAGACGGCGACGGAACCCGCGAGCGTGAACGCGAACTCGGTGAAGAGCGAGCCGGTGAGGCCGCCCTGGAAGCCGATGGGGACATACACCGCCACGAGGACGACCGTCATCGCGAGGATGGGCCCGCCCAGCTCGCGCGCCGCCTGGAGGGCGGCCTCCAGCGGCGTCTTGCCCTCCTTCATGTGGCGGTCCGCGTTCTCCACGACGATGATCGCGTCGTCCACCACCAGGCCGATGGCCAGCACGAGCGCCAGCAGCGTGAGCAGGTTGATGGAGTAGCCGAGGGCCAGCATCACGAAGAAGGTGCCGATGAGGGAGAGCGGCATGGCGATCACCGGCACCACCACGGCCCGGAAGGTGCCGAGGAAGAGGTAGATCACCAGCGTGACGATGAGCAGCGCTTCCACGAGGGTCTTCACGACCTCGTAGATGGAGGTGTTCACGAACTTCGTCGCGTCATAGGCGATGGTGCCCGTCACGCCCGCGGGGAGCTGCTTCTGGACGGCCGGGAAGGCCTCCCGCACGCGCTTCGCCACATCGAGCAGGTTGGCCTCGGGCGCCACCTTGATGCCGATGAACACCGACCGCTGACCGTCGAAGGCCACATTGAAGTCGTAGTTGTCGGCGCCGAGCGTCACATTCGCCACATCCTCCAGCCGCACGGTCTCGCCGCCCTGCTGGCGGACGATGAGCTGTCGGAATTCATCCACGGAATGGAGGTCCGTGGCCGCGGTGAGATCCACGCTCACCATCTGGCCCTTGGTGGTGCCGACGGCGGAGAGGTAGTTGTTCGCCTGGAGCGCCTGCTGCACATCCGCGGCGGTGACGCCGTGGGCCGCCATGCGCTGGGGATCGAGCCAGGCGCGAAGCGCGAAGTTGCGCGCGCCGAGGATCTCGGCGGTCTGGACGCCCTCGATGGAATCCAACTGCGGCTTCACGACGCGGGTGAGGTAGTCCGTGATGTTGTTGGTGGGCAGCACCTGGCTGAAGAAGCCCATGTACATGGCGTCCGTGGTGTCGCCGGTCTGCACCGTGATGACGGGCGCCTGGGCCTGGGGCGGCAGCTGGTTCTTCACCGCGTTCACCTGGGTGGTGATCTCGGTGAGCGCCTTGTTCGCGCTGTAGTTCAGGCGCAGCGTGCAGCTGATGGACGAGACGCTGTTCACGCTCGACGAGGACATGTAGTCAATGCCCTGCGCCTGGGCGATGGAGGCTTCCAGCGGCTGGGTGATGAAACCCGCCACCGTCGCTGCGTCCGCGCCGTAGTAGGCGGTGGAGATGGTGACGACGGCGTTCTCGGTCTTCGGGTACTGGTTCACGGGCAGGCCGAAGACCGACCGCAGGCCCAGCACGACGATGAGCAGGCTGACCACCAGGGCCAGGACCGGCTTTCGGATGAAGATGTCGGTGAAATTCATGCGTCCCGCCTCACTGTTCCTGCGGCGCGGGGTTCGCGTCGTTCGCAGGCAGGACCCCCTTGTTGCTGGGCGCGAGCGGCGTGCCGTTCTTCAGCTTGAGTCCGCCGCTGGAGACGACCACCGCGCCTTCATCCAGGCCCTTCAGGATCGCGACCTGATCGCCGCGGGTCGGACCCGTCGTCACGAAGACCTGTTGTGCCATGAGGCCCGTGTGCTTCTTGCCATCCATGCCCATGATCTCGCCCTGCTTCGCGATGAACACGGTCGCGCCGTAGGGGTTGTAGGTGATGGCCGTCTGGGGCAGCGTCAGGTACTTCTGCTTGGAGCCGACTTCCACGGACACATTGGCGAACATGCCCGGGATGAGGGTGCGCTTCGGATTCGGGACCGTGGCCTCCACCTGCACATTGCGGGTGCTGGGATCCACCTTCGGATTCACGACCGTCACCTTGCCCGTGAAGGCCTGGCCGCCGAAGGCGTCGAGGGCGAGGTCCACCTTCTGGCCGGAAGCGATGGTCGCCAGATCGCGCTGGGGCAGGTAGAAGTCCACATAGACCGGGTCCAGCTGCTGCACGGTGACGACCGAGACGCCGGAGTTGATGTAGGCGCCGGGGCTCGTCGTGATGAGGCCCACCCGCCCGTTGAAGGGCGCGCTGAGGCGCTTCTTCGCCATGATCGCGGCGGCCTGCTGGGCGGCCGCCTCCTTGGCCTTGTAGTCGGCGTCCGAAGCGTCGAAGTCGCCCTGGCTGATGGCGTGGATCTCAAGCTGCTGCTTGGCGCGGTCGCGGTTCACCTTGGAGAGCGCGGCCCCGGCCTGGGCGGCCTTGAGCTGGGCGGCCTCCACCGCGTCGTTGAGCTGGACGAGGAGCTGGCCCTGCTTCACCTCGCCGCCGGCGCGCGCGCCGACCTGGGTGACGACGCCCGCCACCTCGAAGGCCAGATCCGCGCCCTTCACCGCGCGCAGGGTGCCCACGGCGCTGAGGGTCGGCTGCCATTCGTCATAAGCGGCCGTGGTGGTGGTCACGGCCGCGGGCGGCTCGCCCTTGGGAGCCGAGCTGATCATCTTCATGATCCCCGCGATCATGACGACGGCGAGCAGGACCACCAGGACCACCACGAAGAGGATCATCCACAGCATCCGCTTGCCGGTGCTGGGCTTGGGCAGGTTCATATCAGGCGCGTTCTCCAACTGCATGGGGGCTCCGTTCATTCAGGTTCGCGAGAAGTCAGGGCTTGGTTCCGTTCGAGGCGGCGTCCCGTTGACGCCAGCCTCCACCCAGCGCGGCGTAGAGCGCGGCGGTGTCGGAGAGGCGATTGGCCCGAGCCTGGATGTAGCCGATGCGGGCCTGTTGCCACTGGCGCGTCGCGTCGAGCAGCTGCAGGTAGCTCGCGGCGCCGAGGCGATAGGAGGCCTTCACGAGATCCAGCGATTTCGCCGCGGCCTGCTCCGCCTGGGACTGGGCGGCGAGCGCGTCCGCGTCGAACTGGAGCGCGTTCAGCGCGTCCGACACATTGGCGAAGGCGTTCAGCACGGAGGCGCGGTAGGTGGCCGAGGCCGCGTCGAGGCCCGCTTCCGCCGCCCGCTTCTGCGCGCGCAGGCTGCCGCCGTGGAAGATGGGCTGGAGCAGGTTGAGGCCGAGGCTCCAGCTCGTGGAAGGCTCCTTGAAGAGGTCCTTCGTTTGCGTGGCCGATGAGCCATAGGCGCCGCCCAGCGTGATCTGGGGGAAGAGGTTCGCGGTGGCGAGACCCACCTGGGCCGTGGCCGCGTGGAGCTGCGCCTCGGCGGCGAGCACATCGGGCCGCTGGCGCGTCAGTTCGGAAGGCAGGCTCAGCGGGACATCGCCCGGGAGCGTGTAGCCGGAAAGGTCCCCGGCGGGCGCGGGGCCTTCGGAAGGCAGCTTGCCGAGCAGCACCGCGAGCTGGTTCCGCACGGAAGCCAGCGCGAAGTTGAGCGGCGCGAGCTGGGCCTGGGCCGTGGCGAGCTGGGCCTGCACCGCGAGCAGATCGCCCTGGCTCTTCACGCCGATGG
>CAZKIM010000024.1:0-6720 GCA_964552855.1 uncultured Solibacteraceae bacterium
CGGACTTCAGTGAGGGCGGCCATCAGGGGCTCCGCGAAACCACCATTGTGCCGTGGGGATCAGACGCGGCAAAGAAGAAGGGCGGGCTCGAAGGCCCGCCCTTCCCTACATGGAGCGCGGTCTACTGGGCAGCAGGGGCCGCCGCGGGAGCAGCAGCAGGCGTCTGAACGGGGGCGGAAACCGGAGCGACTGCGGGCGTGGCAGCGGGGGTCGCGGCAGGAGCTGAGGCCGGAGCCGCAGCTGGCGCGGACGCGGCGGGGGTCGCCACGGGAGTGGAAGCGCTAGCCACCGCAGGAACGGGGGTCGTGCCCGGAATTTCCAGGATCGCGGGATCGCGAAGCTCGGGGGAATAGGTCAACTTCGCCTTCAGGCCCTCGAAGGTCTTGGCGCCCACCCCTTCATCCATCGCCACGAGGCGCCCGTTACCTTTCCAGAAGCCCATCACCACCTCACTCCCGAAGTAGTAGGTCTTCCCGGCCTCAATCTTCATCGTGAAAGCGTCCTTCTTCTCATCGGCATAGAAGGAATGCTCGCCCGGCGTGGCCTTGATGACGAAGTAAGTTCCGTTGTTAAGGTCCGCCACATCCTTTTCGTCCATGCAGACTGTGAAGTGGAGCAAGGCGCCTGCGAATTTCTTCGCGCGAAAGCAGATGATGCGCGCGAAGTCCTGAGGAGCTTCCGTCTTGGCAGGCGCGACTGCGGGAGTGACCGCGACAGCAGCAGCGGGAGTGACGGCGGGAGCAGGCGCCGGAGCGGGGGTGGCGACAGGGGCAGCCTGGGGTGCCGGTGCAGACTGAGGCGCGGACTTAGCGTCCTGTGCATGGGCTGCACTCGATAAAAGCGTCACAGCAAGGGTGGCGCGAAAAACGGAAGCGGTGGTGGGCATCGTGGTGGGCTCACAGAAGAGGGACCAGCCCTTCACGCCCATTGCGCGGAGACGCAGATTCCCGAATGTGATTCATGCTCGCAGATCCGGCCCGCGCCTGGAATCCCCCGCGCGGACCGCGCCCTTCCTGCGATAGACTGATGTGATTCCAGGCGGAATCGGGGAGGACTTCATGGCCGGCGCCGGCTCCTGCCAGCTCGACGCGACCCAGATGGATCAGGCCCTGCGCCGCATGGCGCGGGAGATCGCGGCCCGCGTGCCCGAGGCCGAGCCCCTCGTCATCCTCGGCATCCGCACCCGGGGCCTGCCCCTGGCGGAGCGCCTCGGATTCGCGCTGGCCGAAGAAGCCATGCGCGTCGCCCCCGTGGGCGCCCTGGACATCACCCTCTACCGCGACGACCTCACGGAGAAGGCGGGCGCGCCCATCGTGAGGCCCACCGAGATCCCCTTCAGTCTGAAAGAGAAGACCGTCCTCCTGGTGGACGATGTGCTCTACTCGGGGCGCACCATCCGCGCCGCGCTGGACGCGCTCCTGGACCACGGCCGCCCCCGCAAGGTGCTGCTGGCGACGCTGGTGGACCGCGGCGGCCGCGAGCTGCCCATCCAGGGCGACTTCACCGGCGCCACGCTGAGCGTGGAGCCGGGCCAACGCGTCTCCGTCCGCCTCAAGGAGATTGACGGCGAAGACGGCGTCTACCTCGAAAGCAAGAGCTGACATGACCACCGAACGCTATGTCTTCCCCCACAAGCATCTGCTCGGCATCGAGCCACTGGACGCCCGCGACATCACGGCGCTGCTGGATCAGGCCGCGGCCTTCGAGGAAGTCTGCGAGCGGCCTGACATCAAGATCGTGCCGGCGCTCCGCAAGAAGCTCGTCGTGAACCTCTTCTTCGAGAACAGCACCCGCACGCGCAACAGCTTCGAAATCGCCCAGAAGCGCCTTTCCGCGGAGATCGTCAACTTCGACGCCGACAGCAGCAGCCTCAGCAAGGGCGAGACGCTCGTGGACACGGCGCTGAACCTGGAGGCCATGCACCCGGACCTCATCGTCATGCGCCACAGCGCGCCCGGCGCGCACACGCTGCTGTCGCGCCACATGAAGGCGAGCATCGTCAACGCCGGCGACGGCGCCCACGAGCATCCGACTCAAGCGCTGCTGGACGCCTACACGCTGCGCAAGCATTTCGGGAAGCTGGAGGGCCTCAAGGTCGCCATCGTCGGCGACATCCGCAACTCCCGCGTCGTGCGCTCGAACCTCTGGCTGCTGACCAAGATGGGCGTCAAGGTGACGCTCGTCGGCCCGCCGACCCTCGTGCCCCAGGAAATGAAGGCCACCTGGCCCAGCGTCGAGATCAGCCACGACCTGGACGCCATCATCCCGGAGCAGGACGCGATCATGATGCTGCGCATCCAGTTCGAGCGCGGCACGGGCCGCTACATCCCTGGACAAGGCGAATACATCAAGTTCTTCCAGCTGAACAACGAGCGCCTGAAGCGCGCCAAGGACACCTGCGTCGTCCTCCACCCCGGCCCCATCAACCGCGGCGTGGAGATCACCAGCGAAGTGGCGGACGGCCCCCGCAACCTCATCCTGGATCAGGTGACCAACGGCGTGCCGGTGCGCATGGCGGTGATGTATTTGCTCTGCCACCCCCACGGCGAGCAGGTGCCGTGAACCTCGCGCTCTTCGCGGGCCTCCACCTGCTGCGGGACGCGCCCGCGGTGCTGGATTCGGCGCTCGCGGCGCGGCTGGGCCTGGACGCGGACGCGCTCCGCAAGGTGGTCGCGGAAGATCCGACCTGCTTCCCCGAAGAGCTCGTCTTCCACCTCACGGCCGAGGAGCGCCAGCATCTGCCGCAGGATGCGGTCCTCGCCTTCACCGAGGGCGGCGCGGCCCTGCTCGCGGCCAAGCTCCCACACGCGCCCGTGCTGGAGGCGCTGAAGGATCTCGCCACGGCCCGCGGCGCCTGGCTGGACCAGGCCCGCCTCGCCCAGCGCGTGGAGGCCCTGGAGAACGAGCTGAAAACCATCGGCGACCTCATCAAGGCCGCCAACAAAGAGGCCGAGGCGACCAAGGCCGAGCGCCCCATCGGCTTCGCGCCCGACAATCTGCCCCAGGGCGTGAAGGCGAAGGACCGTGCCGAGAAGGACAAGCCGTGAACGAGGAACGCGACGCCGAATTGACCCGGGAGTTGGATGTGCTCGTCGCCGCCAAGGACCGGGAGCAGCGGCGGATGCGGCTCTTCTTCCTGGCGGCGCTGGCCTGCTTCGTCGTCACGGTTCTCTCCCGCCACCACCTCCTCGTCGCCCTCCCGATGGCGGCGCTCTGCATCACCGCCATCGTGCTGGGCGTGCGTCACCACCTGCGCGCCTCGGCCTTGCGCGGCCAGGCGCTGGAGAAGATCCTGGCGGAGGCGTTCCGCCGCGCGGGGCAGGACGCCCCAAAGGCTGACGCATGATTTCCGGTCCCGTCACCCTCCTCATCCTCGACGGCTTCGGCGACGGGCCGCGCAACGCCTTTGACGCCACCTATCAGGCGGGGATGCCGGCCTTCAACGATCTGCGCCGCCGCTACGCCTGCACGCAGCTCGTCACAGGCGGCGAGGCCGTGGGTCTGCCGGAGGGCCAGTTCGGCAATTCGGAAGTGGGGCACATGAACATCGGCGCGGGGCGCGTCGTGTGGCAGGAGTTGACGCGCATTGACAAGGCGATCCGCGAAGGCGTCTTCCGCCAGAACGCGCCCATCGCCGCGCTGCTCAAGGGCCTGAAGGCGAGCGGCAAGCGCCTGCACCTGCTCGGCCTCGTCAGCGATGGCGGCGTCCACAGCCACCAGAACCACCTCGTCGCGCTGGCCCAATGGGCTCAGGACGAAGGGGTGCCCGCCACCATCCACGCCTTCCTGGACGGACGCGACACCGCGCAGAAGAGCGCGGAGGGCTATCTGCAATGGCTGGCCTTTCAGCTCCGCAAGTGCCCCCTCGTGGAAATCGGCTCCCTTCAGGGCCGCTACTACGCCATGGACCGGGACAAACGCTGGGACCGCGTGGAAGCCGCGTGGAAACTGATGGTGGATGGCGAAGGCGCCTTCGACGCGCCGGAGGCGGATATGGCCATCAAGGAGGCCTACGCCCGCGGTGAGACGGACGAGTTCGTGAAGCCGACGAAGCTCGCGGCCTTCCATCCCATCGCCGATGGCGATGGCGTCCTCTTTTTCAACTTCCGCGCGGACCGCGCGCGGCAGTTGAGCCATGCGCTGGTGAACCCCGCCTTCGACGGCTTCACGGCCAAGCACCGTCCCGCCGTGAAGCTGCTCACCTTCACGCAGTACGACGCGGCGCTCGACCCCTTCGTCACGGTCGCCTATCCGCCACAGACCCTCACGCGCATCCTCGGCGAGCTCGTGAGCGAGAAGGGCTGGAAGCAGTTCCGCACGGCGGAGACGGAGAAGTACGCCCATGTGACCTTCTTCCTCAATGGCGGGCGCGAGGAAGTCTTCCCCGGCGAGGACCGCCGCCTCGTGCCCTCTCCGAAGGTCGCGACCTACGATCAGAAGCCCGAGATGAGCGCGCTGGATGTGACGCGCGGCCTCAGTGAAGCCATCCGCTCCGGCGCCTACAAGCTCTGCGTGTGCAACCTCGCCAACGGCGACATGGTGGGCCACACGGGCCTCCTGCCCGCCGCCATCGAGGCCTGCGAAGTGCTCGACGCCTGCATCCGCGATCTGGCGGAGGCGACGCTCGCCATGGACGGCGCGCTGCTCATCACGGCGGATCACGGCAACTGCGAATGCATGCGCGACGAACAAGGCAATCCCCACACGGCGCACACGACGAATGTGGTGCCCGCCGTCCTCGTCGCGAAGGGCTTCGAAAGCCGTCAGCTCCGCGCTGGGGGCGCCCTCTGCGATGTGGCGCCGACGCTGCTGAAGCTCATGGATTTGTCACAGCCCGCGGAAATGGACGGCACGAGCCTGTTCTAACTGGACAGCGAGACCGATGCGTCTATGCTTTGGGGATTCATCCCCAAGGAGTTTCCATGCGTCTCGCGCTCGCTTCCGTCTTCGTGTTCTCATCCTTCGCGCTCGTCGCGCAGCAGCCGGCCCCGCAGGCAACGGCCGCCGCGCCCGCTCCGGCCAAGCCCGCCGTCCAGGAAGCGCCCAAGCCCGGCCCGGAAATGGCCAAGCTTCAACCCTTCATCGGCTCCTTCCGCGTGGACGAGCATTACGAGGCCGGCCCGTGGGGGGCCGCCAGCCAGGGCGCGGGCTTCAACCACATCACGGCCGGTCCTGGAGGCTTCTCGATCCTGATCAACTACACGACGCTTTCCGGCGTCATGCACGGCATGAAGGGCCACGGCGTCCTCGGCTGGGATGACGGCGCGAAGACCTATCGCCAGGTCTGGACCGACAGCATGGGTCCCGTCATCGCCGAGTCCACGGGCGCCTGGGAGGGCGACACGCTCGTCATGCGCACCGATGGCACGATGATGGGCAAGCCCTACAAGGAAGAGGATGTCTTCTCGAACATCACGCCCGAAGGCTTCACGCTCACCGCGAGCTTCGCCTTCGAAGGCGGGCCGATGGCGAAGATGATGACGCTCAACCATCACCGCCTCGCGGCTCCCGCCGCCCCGGCGGCGAAGTAGCGTTGTAGCTTTAGCTCGCGCGGCGCGGACGCGGCGCGCGAGGCCCCCGCACGCTGCCCGCGGGCCGCGACTGGCTTCCGCCCGGTCGCGGTCCGCGCGGGCCTCGTCCACCGCCGCCGCCGCGTCCACCCGCGATGATGGGTTCAGGCTTGGCGTTGGGGTCGGGCTCGAAGCCGGGCACGACGCGCTTCTGGATCGGGCGCTTGAGCAGCTTCTCGATGCCGGTGAGGAGCTTGTTCTCATCCACGCAGACGAGGGACAGCGCCTCGCCCGTGGAACCCGCGCGGCCCGTGCGGCCGATGCGGTGCACATAGTCTTCCGCGACCATGGGCAGCTCGTAGTTCACCACATGGGGCAGCTGGTCAATGTCCAGGCCGCGCGCGGCGATGTCCGTGGCGACGAGGACGCGCACCTTCCCGGCCTTGAAGTCGGCGAGGGCCTTGGTGCGCGCGCCCTGGCTCTTGTTGCCGTGGATGGCGGCGGAATCAATGCCGTCCTTCTCCAGCTGTTCCGAGAGCTTGTTGGCGCCGTGCTTGGTGCGGGTGAAGACGAGCACCTGGTTCCACTTCCCATCGCGGATGAGCCTGGAGAGCAGCTCGCGCTTGCGGCCACGGTCCACGGGCAGCACGGTCTGGGCGACCGTCTCGGCGGCGGTGTTGCGGCGCGCCACCTCGATCATCGCGGGCGAATGCAGCAGGCGATCGGCGAGCGCCTTGATCTCGTCGCTGAAGGTGGCGGAGAAGAGGAGGTTCTGGCGCTTGGCGGGCAGGAGCGACAGCACGCGCTTGATGTCGTGGATGAAGCCCATGTCCAGCATGCGGTCGGCCTCGTCCAGCACGAGGACTTCCACCTGATCCAGGCGGATGGTCTTTTGTCCCGCGTGGTCGAGCAGGCGACCCGGCGTGGCGACGAGCAGGTCCACGCCTTTGCGGAGCGCGTCAATCTGGGGATTGATGTTCACGCCGCCGAAGATGACGGTGGAGCGCAGCGGCAGGTGCTTGGCGTAGACCTTCGCGGCCTCCTCCACCTGGGCGGCGAGCTCGCGGGTGGGCGTGAGGATGAGCACGCGCAGCGGATGCCGCGCCGGCGAAGGGCTCGTGCTGAGGCCCGGCTTCAGGCGCTCCAGGATGGGCAGCATGAAGGCCGCGGTCTTGCCGGTGCCGGTCTGGGCGCCGGCGAGCAGGTCGCC
>CAZKIM010000024.1:6820-21528 GCA_964552855.1 uncultured Solibacteraceae bacterium
CATCGAGGCCACGCCGACCGGGGGCACGCTCGATTAGAGGTCTATCTTATCAGGAATCCGCCTTCATCGCCATATGCAGCGCCACGATGCCGCCGGTGAGGTTGGTCCAGGCCACCTGCGTGAAGCCCGCGGCCTTCAACTCGGCCGCGAGTTCCTTCTGCTTGGGGAATCTGCGGATGCTGTCGGGCAGGTACTCGTAGGCCGAGCGGTCGCCGCTGAGCCAACCGCCGATCCGGGGCAGCACCTTGAGCGAATACCAGGTGTAGAGGCCGCGCAGGCCAGGCACGACGGGCGTGCTGAATTCGAGGATGGTGAGCTTGCCGCCGGGCCTCAACACGCGAAGGAATTCGGTGTAGGCCGCTGCGCGGACCTCCACATTGCGGATGCCGTAGCAGATGGTGAGGCCATCGAAGGTGGCGTCCTTGAAGGGCAGCTTCTGCGCGTCCGCGTCGGAGCTGGCGAAGACGAGGTAGCCCGCCTTCTTCTTCGCGAACTTGGCGGGGCCGAGGCGCAGCATGGCGTGGGTGAAGTCGGTGCTGACCACCTCCGCGCCGCGCCGCGCGAGGGCGAGGGAGCTGTCGCCGGTGCCCGCCGCCACATCGAGGTAGCGCAGGCCGGGCTTCGCGCCGCTGGCCTTCGCCATGCGCCGCCACCAATAGAAATCCACGCCGCCGGAAAGCACATGGTTCAGCAGGTCGTAGCGGGCCGCGATGCCGCTGAACATGCTTTGCACTTCTTTGCCTTCGGGCATGGCCGCTCCAAGCCTTCATCTTCGCAAGGCGGCGAGCCTTCACAAAGCGAAGGGGCCCGGATGGGCCCCTTCCTTGGGTTGAGTCCACCTTCAGCGGCGCCAGCCGCCACCGCCCCGGCCTTCGCCGGAGTTGCCCCGGGGCGCCTCGCTGCGAGGCGGGGGTTCTGGACGACTTTCGCGCTGGGGCGCGGGCTGACGGTTCTCGAAGCGGGGCGGAGCTTCGCGCATGGGAGGCGCTTCGCGGCGCGGGGCTTCCTGGGGCGGAGCCTCGCGGCGGGGCGCCGGGCGATCGAAGTCGCGTTCGAAGCTGCGGTCGGGCACGGGACGCCGTCCCGAATCGCCCCGGTTGGGCGGGGTGATTCCGGAGTTACCGGGCTGGGCGTCGCGACCGGGGAAGCCGCGATCAGGGCCGCGCCGATCGGGCGGGACGATTCCCGTGTTTCCAGGTCCCGTATTTCCAGGTCCCGTGTTCCCAGGCCGCTGCGTGGTGCCGCGATCGGGGACGGGGTTGGGCCGGTTGATCACGCCGCCGTTGCCGCGGTTGGGCGGGACGATGCCCGTGTTCCCTGGACGGGGGTTCCCAGGCCGACCCTCCTGCGAACGGTTCAGCGCGCCGCGATCTTCGAAGGGCGTGCGGACGGGGTTCGCGACGCCGCCGTTCCCGCGGTTGGGGGGCACGATGCCGGTGTTGCCCGAAGGCGTCGGACGGAAGTAGACCTGGCGGCCGTTGGAAGCCGCGCGCTGCTGGTAGGCGCCGAAACGCTCGCGCTCCACCGCGGGCTGGAAGGCGCGGTTGAAGGCGCCGTTGCCGGGGTTCCGGAATTCCGTGTGGGTGGCCATGAGCGGCCGCGTGCGCCAAGGCGGCGTGATGCCCCGGCCCGCGACCCAGCCGCTCGCGCCCGTGCCGCGGTTGAAGCCGCGGATGATGGTGGTGTCGTAGGCGCAGTAGCGGTTCACATTGTAGACATTGATGTAGTTGATGCTGACCACATTCCAGCAGTAGCCGCCGCCCCAGGCGCCGTAGCCCCAGGTGCAGGGCGTGTTGTAGTAGCCGAGGGGCGCCCAGCCGCAGTAGCCGCCCCAGTTGCTCCAGGCCACCCAGGCGGGGCTGTAGTAGACGCCGGGGATCCAGCACCAGCCGCCCGCGGCCCAGGCCCAGCGGCCGTGGTGGTAGGTGACATAGGCCCAGGGATCGTAGCTGATCCAGGTCATGCCGCCCGGGTAGGCGGCCCAGCGGCCGTCGTAGTAGGGACGCCAGTCGGCGGCCACGCGGTTGGGCCGCCACACCCAGCCGTAATCATCCGAGTAGACCCACGATCCGTTGGAATCGAGATCATCCGAGTAGTAGCGGAGCTGCTCGGGGACGCGGTCCCAGCTTTCGCCGCGGCGCACGGTCCACGCGCCGTCGCACCAGCGATCGAAATCATCCTGGTCGTAGGTGTTGAAGGCGCGCACGCGGCTGAGGGGATCCTGAGAGCCGAAGACCGAGATCTGCTCCCCGGCGGCGAGGCGCATATCATCCCGCTGGTTGCTCACGCGCACCTGGCCACTGCGGACCGAGATGCGGGTGACGCCGTCGGTGTCCACCTGCACATTGAAGGTCGCACGGTTGGTGCTGGAGATGCTGCCCGACGGCGTGTCAATGCGGACCATCGCGCCGGAGTCGTCATCGGCCTTCACCCGGAGGCGTCCGCGATCCAGGCGCAGGAGCACCTGGCGGTCGCCATTCTGGTCCTTGAAGAGGCTGGCGACGGTGAAGCGGGTGCCGGACCCGAAGGCGAGGCGGGTGCCGTCGGCGAGTTGCAGGACGCCACGGCCGCTGCTATCCACCACATCCCCTTCGCCCACGGGCGTGCCCTTGGTGAGGGTGTCCTGCACTTCGCCCTTGGTGATCTGGGCCTGGCCATCCAGGGCGCGCACCATCGCGTAGCGGTCGGGGTTTTCGCCTTGATACTGCTGGCCGTTGGCGTCCTGCGAGGTCTGGCCACCGTACTGGGCCGGGTCCTGGGCATGGAGCGCCGGGGAGAGAAGCGCGGGAAGGGCGAGCAGGGCGGCTAGGCGGGTGCGGGGAATCATGGCTGCCTCCTAAGGGTTTGGATGCGTCGGGGAACCCGGGGGCTCCCAGAAGGGTTGAAGCCAGGGCCGTGCCACCTGGGGCATCCGGGCCTCGATTGGACCTCAAGCCTTCCTCTTCCAATAAGTTCGGTCATCACTGCCCTGTGGGGAAGGGTTTGAGCGCGGTGCCACGCAGGGGCGGAACGGCGGGAGGTCCCAGGCGGGCGAATTGGGGCAGCAGGGCCAGCCACGGCAAGGCCCAGGCCTTGGGACGCCCTTCCGGCCCTTGCGCGGCCGTGAGCACGAGGCGGTTGGGTTCGAAGGCCAGATCGAAATCCTCGCCCCGCGGCAGGGGCAGGTAGATCACCTGGGCCGTGGCGGGATGCACCACGGTGAGCACCCGGTCGCCATCCTCCAGAACCCACAGCAGACCGACGAGGGACGCGCGGAAATCGCCCGCGTTCCAATCCAGGCCACCCAGGCCGCCAGCGAGCGGATCCACGGCGGGGAAGGCCCACGCGGCGCCGATGGCGGCAAGAGAGAGGCCCCCATCCCGCCAGGCCTTGCGCGGCCGACCGGGAAGGCCGAAACGCAGCGTGCGCACGCCCGCGCCGTTCCACACTTCCACCGTGCCGTCCTGGGAGATCTTCGCCACGAGCGGCCCCTGGCTCGGCGGCAACGGGTTCGCGACGCCTTCGGGCGCGGATTCCAGCGGCTGCCAGGGCGGCGTGGGACCGGACTGCCAAGCCAGCGCCCGTGGTCCCTGCCCGACTTTCGGAACCTGGGCCGCGAGCGCGACGGCGCTCAAGAAGAAGAGGGCGACCAGCCGCACAGGGCCTCCAGGTTCCGCGTGGTGAGTTCGGCGAGCCGCGTCGGCGCGAGGCCGCGCAGTTCGGCCATGCGTTCGCCGGTAAAACGCACGAAGCCCGGCTCGTTGGCCTTGCCGCGCATCGGCACGGGCGCGAGGAAGGGCGCGTCCGTCTCCACGAGGATGCGATCCTCCGGCGCCCACGCCGCCACTTCGCGGATCGCCTCCGCCGTCTTGAAGGTGAGGATGCCGGAGAAGCTCAAGTAGAAGCCCAGGTCCAGCGCGCCTTCGGCGAAGGCCTTGTCCTCGCTGAAGCAGTGGATCATGCCACCGCAGGCTTCCGCGCCTTCTTCCCGCAGCACGCGCAGGGTGTCCCCCGGCGCGCTTCGCGTGTGGATCATCAGCGGCTTGCCGTGCTTCTTCGCGAGCCGGATCTGGGCGCGGAAGACTTCTTCCTGGATGCCGCGGGGGCTGTGGTCGTAGTGGAAGTCGAGGCCGGTCTCGCCCACGAACCGCGCGGCGGGATCGGCGAGGAGCGCGTCCAGGGCCTCCGCCGTCTCCGCCGTCCAATGCTGGGCTTCATGGGGATGGACGCCCAGCGAAGCCCGCACCTCGGGCCGCGAGCGGGCCAGGTTCAACACCGCCTGGGAATCCTCCAGATCGGTGCCGACGGCGATGAAGCCGGAGACGCCCGCCTCCCGCGCGCGGGTCAGAAGGGTTGCGGTTTCCTGGCCTTCCGCCAAGTAGGAACCCGTCAAATGGCAGTGCGCGTCCACCAACATGCTTCCATCTTCGCATTTCCGCCCATGGACCCTTGGAATTCCTGACGCTGCCTCGATAATGTCCACCGGACCTGAATCCATGCCCGTTCCCCCGAAGGCGTCCCGCGTGAAGCGCGTCCTGCGCGGCGTGGCCGTGGCTGTTCTGGGCTTCCTCGCGGCCCGGCCCGCGGCGGGTCAGGAAGCGGCCTTCCGGCATTTCGGCCTGGAGGACGGCCTGCCCCAGAGCCAGGTGACGACGCTTCTGGAAGACCGCCACGGCTTCCTGTGGGTGGGGACGAACACCAACGGCCTCGCGCGGCTGGCGGCGGGTCAGTTCACGCCCTATGGCATCGCCCAGGGCG
The DNA here is from genome assembly GCA_964552855.1 of uncultured Solibacteraceae bacterium. Classification (GTDB taxonomy): domain Bacteria; phylum Acidobacteriota; class Holophagae; order Holophagales; family Holophagaceae; genus JAFDVN01. Next base: position 11,558 of record CAZKIM010000024.1, read on the forward strand.
TGCAGGCCCGCTCCATCTCCGACCTCATGGAAGATCGGGCCGGGCGCATCTGGGCCGCCAGCTTCGACAACGGCATCAGCGAGATCTCCGGGTCCGATGTCCAGAATTTCGGACCCGACCAGGGCCTGGGCAGTTCGCAGGTCTACACCCTCGCCATGGACCCCGAAGGGTGCGTGCTGGCCGGCACCCGCCTCGGCCTCTACCGCCAGGGCGCGAATGGCGCGTTCTCGCGCGTGGCTCTGCCCGGCGCCTGGTCCAACCTGCCCATCTTCGTGATGCGGCAGGATGGCCCGGACCATGTCTGGCTCGCCAGCCGGGGCGGTCATATCGCGCGGTGGGATGGCCACGCGCTGGAAGAACATCCCCTGCCCCATCCCATGGAAGTCGGGCTCCAGGATCTCAAGGTCGCGCCGGACGGCGCGCCCTACCTTCTGCTGCGGGACAAGGTCCTGCGCCTCTCGGGCGAGGCGTGGGTGCCCGTGCCGTTGCCCGGTGTCGGCCCCGATCCCAAGTTCCGCAACCTCTCGCTCAGCGGCGGCGGCATGCAGGTCTCGCTCGCGGGCGATGGGCTCTGGCTCCAGGACCCGGATGGCCGGGTCCGCATCCTCCGCCAGCAGGACGGTCTGCCCCACGAAAGCATCGCGGCGGTGCTGCGGGATTCCAATGGCGTGCTGTGGATCGGCTCCGATGGCGGCGGCCTGCTCGCCCAGGCGCTGCCCCAGCTCCGGGCCATCACCCGCGGCGGCCTGCCCGGCGAAGGCCTGGGCGCGGTGATGGGATTCCTCGAACTCGGCAAAGGCGATGTGCTCCTGGCCAGCAGCACGGGCATCTACCGGTATCAGGATGGCAAGGGCATCATCCGCCGCTGGACCAAGGATTCGGGCATGGCCTCCGGCGAATGCTGGTCGCCGCTCAGCGATGGCCAGGACGGCGCGTGGGTGGGCACGGATCGCGGCATCGTCCATTGGCACCCCGATGGCCGCCTGGAGCGCGGCCCCAAGGACCTGGACCTGGTGACGGTGGTGGCGCTGGCCCGGCACGACGGCCACATCTTCGCGGGCACCGATCAGGGGATCTACGAATTGGACGGCCAGGGTCGCTTGGTGGGTCATTGGCCGACGCCGAAGGAGCAAGGCCTCAACCAGGTGTTCAACCTCATGGTGGATGGCCCGGACCTGCTCGTGGGCCTGCGTCTCGGCGTCTACGCGTTCAAGGACGGGAAGTGGGAGAAGCGGTTCCTGGACGCGCCCTTCGCGGATGAGAGCATCAACGCCATGGCCCGCGACCAGGGCGGCCACCTGTGGGTGGGCACGACCAACGGCCTCTTCGAGCAAGGTCCGCAAGGCTGGACCAACCGCGGGATCCACGAGGGCCTGCCAGACGACAACATCTCGTTCATCGAGCCGCTCGCCGGAGACCGGGTGGCGGTGGGCCACGGCAAGGGCGTGTCCATCCTCGGCCCGAAAGGCCCGGAAGGTCGCCTCACCCGCAGCCAGGGCCTGCTCTCCGATGAGACCAACCACGCCGCCGCGCTGCTGGATGACCAGGGGCGGCTCTGGATCGGCATGATCGGCGGCGCCAATGTGCTGGACGACGCGGCCGCCTTCACGAGCCCTGGCCTGCCGCCGCCTGTCGTGCGGGAACTGCGGTGGCCTGGGGGGACGCTGCTCTACCCGACCGAGGTCGAGTTGCCGCCCCATCCTTCCTCCGTGATGTTCGCCTTTGATGTGGCCTCGCCCCTCGTGTCCGATCAGCCCCAGATGGAATCGCTCCTGGAGGGCCTGGATTCGACCTGGAAAGCGTCGGAGGGCACCACCCTCCACTACCTCAACCTGGCGGGCGGCCACTACCGGCTCCGCCTCCGGGTCTCCAGCGACGGCGTCCACTGGCAGGAGGCCGCGCCCGTCACGCTCATCCTCCGCCTGGCCTGGTACGAGCGGCGCTGGGTGCAGGCCGTGGCGGTGCTGATCATCCTCCTCCTCGCGGGTGGGCTCGTATGGTGGCGCCTCCGCCGCCTGCGGCGCCGGGCGGATCTGCTCGAAGCGAAGGTGCAGGAGCGCACCGAGGATCTCGGGCGGCAGAACCGCTCGCTGGAGCAGGCCCACGGCCAGATCAAGCGCGAGCTGGAAGGCCGCCTCCGGCTCATGGACATGGTGACCCACGATCTGCGTTCGCCCCTCACCAGCCTCACCCTCAGCGTGGACCGCCTGCGCGAAGGCCCGGAGGACGCCGCCGAAGCGGAGATGCTCCACGGCATCCTCCACCGGGAAACCCAGCGCATGGAAGCCATGGTCCGCCAGTTGCTGGACCGCTCGCGCGCGGAATCCTTCTTCCAGGCCGTGGATCTGAAACCCTGCTCGCCCAAGGAACTGCTGCGCGGCATCGAGGATGTGCTGCGCTTCAAGGCCTCGGACAAGGGGCTGAACCTGCAGATCGAAGAGGGCCCGGACACGGGCGAGGTGCGGGTGATGGCCGACGCCAGCGCCATGCAGCAGGTGCTCCTCAACCTCTTCGAGAACGCCCTCAAGTTCACCCCGACCGGCGGCCAGATCGGCATCCGCTCCACGGTGGAGCCGGTTCCGAAGGTGTGGCGGCTGGAAGTGTGGGACACGGGCCGCGGCCTTTCCGAAGAAGAAGCCGAGCGCGTGCTCCAACCCTTCGCCCAGGCCAAGGCCGAAGACGCCGCGCGGGGCTGGGGCCTGGGCCTCTCCATCTGCCTCAGCCTCCTCGATCTCCAGAAAGGCGAGCTCCGCGTGCGCAGCGAACCCGGCCAGGGCGCGGCGTTCATCATCAGCCTGCCACTGCTGGAAGCCTGAAGTCACGGAGGCCCGTGGCCCGAGGCCCGAGGCCCCGGTAGTCTTGTTCCATGGCTCCCAGCCCCACCCTCCTGCTCGTGGATGACGAGCCCGGCATCCGCAAGTCCCTGGGCGAAGCCCTGAAGGACGAGGGCTACACCGTGATCAAGGCCGAGCGCGGCGAACAGGCGCTCGAACTGCTCGAAGGCCCGGAAGGGGACGGCATCCACCTCGTGTTGCTGGATGTGTGGCTGCCGGGCATGGATGGCATCGAGACGCTGCAGCGCCTGCGGACCAAGCGCGCGGACCTGCCGGTGGTGATGATCAGCGGCCACGGCAACATTGACACCGCGCTGCAGGCGACGAAGCAGGGCGCCTTCGACTTCCTCGAAAAGCCCATTGATCTCGACCGCCTGTTGCTCGTCGTCGGCAACGCGCTGAAGCAGTCGCGACTGGAGCAGGAGAACCAGCGCCTCCACGCGGTGGTGGAGAGCGGCCGCTTCTTCCTCGCCGAGAGTCCGGCGATGAAACGGCTCCTCGGCGATCTGCGCCTCGTCGCGCCCACCGAAGGTCGCGTGCTGCTCACCGGCGAGAACGGCAGCGGCAAGGAGGAGATCGCGCGCATCCTCCACGCCCAGAGCCCGCGCCATGACGGCCCTTTCGTGGAAGTGAACTGCGCCGCCATCCCGGAAGAACTCATCGAAAGCGAACTCTTCGGGCACCAGAAGGGCGCCTTCACCGGCGCGGTGCGGGATCAGAAGGGCAAGTTCCGCGAAGCGCACGGCGGCACGCTCTTCCTGGATGAAGTGGGCGACATGTCGCTCAAGACGCAGGCCAAGGTTTTGCGCGCGCTCCAGGAGGGGCGCATCGAGCCCGTCGGCGGCGGCGGCGCGGTGGCCGTGGACACGCGGGTGATCGCGGCGACGAACAAGAACCTCGAAGAGGAAATCAAAGCCGGGCGTTTCCGGGAAGATCTCTACTTCCGCCTCGCCGTCGTGCCTCTGCGCGTGCCGCCCCTGCGCGAGCGGCCCGAGGACATCCTCCCCCTGGCGGAAGGTTTCATCGAGCGCATCGGCCGTCAGTATGGGCGTCCACCTCGGCGGCTCGGCCCGGACGCCAAGGACGCCCTGCTCCGCCACGACTGGCCGGGCAATGTGCGCGAACTGAAGAACCTCATGGAGCGCGCCGTGATCCTGAGCCGCGGCGCGGACATCACCGCGAAGGATCTCGGCCCGCTGGCCGCGCGGCACATCGGCGAGGTGGACCCCTTCTCCTTCCCGGAATTCGCGAGCATGAAAGAGGCCCGCGACTGGTTCGAGGCCGCCTACATCCAGCGCGAAATCCGAATGCAGAACGGCAACATGACCCGCGTCGCCGAGCGCGTGGGCATGGACCGCTCCAACCTCTACAAGCGCCTCAAGGCGTTGGGCATCGAGGCGCGGGAATCATGAGCCCGAAGCTCGCCAAAGGCGTCGAACGCCTCTGGTTCAAGATCGGCGAAGCTTCGCACCTCGTCGGCGCGTCTCCCAAGGAACTGCGCTACTGGGAAGACCGCATCCCCGAAATTCGCCCGCGGCGCTCCGTGGGCAAGCTGCGCTACTACCACCGCGACGACCTGCCCCGCCTCGTCCAGATCAAGGCCTGGCTGCTGGAAGGCCTCACCGTCAGCGACTGCCGTCAACTCATGCTCCACGGCCATCTCACGCCGCGCCTGGACTTGGGGTTGGAGCCCGAGGAGATGCCCGAACCGCCGGGTCCGAAGGGACGAAAACCGGTGTCGAGGGCGCCCGAGCTCACGCCCATCAAGGCCGCGCTGAAAGACCTCATCGCGCGGCTCGCGAGGCCCATTCCTCATCCTTGACCGCCTGACCTCTCACCGATAGAGTTGAAGATTCGGCGCGTGGCGCAGCCTGGTAGCGCACTACCTTGGGGTGGTAGGGGTCGGAGGTTCGAATCCTCTCGCGCCGACCAAAACACCCGTACAGGCATCACCTGTGCGGGTGTTTTCCTTTGCACACGATTACCCTCGGAGGCGAGGCCCGCCATGCACGAGACGCCGCTCGATCACACGCACCACCAGCCGCAGCACGAATTCGTGTCGCCCTATTTCCTGGGCAGCCAGGACCCGGACGCCGAAGGCGTGGATGTGGCCCTCTTCGGCGTCTGCTGGGACGGCACCAGCTCCTTCAAGGCGGGCTCGCGCTTCGCGGGCTTCGCCGTGCGCGAGGCCTCCTTCGGCATGGAGGAGTTCAGCTTCTACCAGCAGCGCACGCTGATGGATGTCGCGTTCGCGGACTACGGCGACCTCTTCCTGCCCCCGGGGCAGAAGGACCGGGTGCTCTCCGACATCTCGTCCGCCGTGAAGGAGATCCGCGGCAAGGGCCAGTTCCCGCTGGCCTTCGGCGGCGAGCATCTGCTGGCCTACCCGCTGATCATGGCCGCCTACGACGAGCACCCCGACCTCGCCGTCGTCCACTTCGACGCCCATGCGGACCTGCGTCCCGACCTCTGGGGCGATCCCTTCACCCACGCGACGATCCTCGGCCGCGTGGCGGACAAGATCGGCTTCCAGAACCTCAAGCAGTTCGGCATCCGCTCTGGCTCCAAGGAAGAATGGGATCTCGCGCAGAAGCACGACACCCTGCGGCCCTTCACCAAGGACGCCATCAAGGAGCATCTGGATTCGCTCGGCGACCGGCCCATCTACCTCACGCTGGACCTGGATGTGCTCGACCCCAGCATCTACCCCGGCACGGGCACGCCCGAGCCCGGCGGCATCCTCTGGGACACGCTCATCGCGGGGCTCAAGCAGTTCACGGGCAAACGCCTCGTGGGCATGGACTGCCTGGAGCTGGCGCCCCACTACGACTCCACCGGCGTCAGCGCCATCACCATGGCCAAGACCATCCGCGAAATGATTCTCGTCGCCAGCCAGCGGAAACGGTGAAGTTGCGGAAAAGAAATCGAACTGTGATGAACGCTGATGAACGCCGATCAATCCCATCAGCGTTCATCAGCGTTCATCACAGTTAACTTGCCCTTCTTCGCGGGGCTTCAGCCTTCGAAGATCACGACTCGACCTCGCCCCGTGCGCTTGGCTTCGTAGAGGGCCTGGTCGGCGTCTTCGAAGAGTTCATCCTGACTCGTCGTCTTGTCTTCCATCTGGGCGATGCCGAAGGAGCCGCCCAGCGTGAGCGGCGTGCCGTCATCGGCCTGGATGGGCTCGCCCGCGAGGCGCACCCGCACGCGATCCATGCAGGCCTTCGCCTCCTCCGCGGTGGCGCGGGGGAAGAGCACGACGAACTCATCGCCGCCCAGCCGCGCGGGCAGGTCCTCGTCGCCGCGCACTTCTTCGGTGAGCAGCTGGGCCAGACGCTGGATCGCGCGGTCGCCGGTGGCGTGGCCGTAGGTGTCGTTCACCTGCTTGAAGCGATCCAGGTCGCACACGCAGAGGCTCAAAGGGTCGTTGTGGCGCTTGGCGGTGCTGAGCGCCTTGGCGAAGGCCTTCATGAACTCCCGGCGGTTGGGCAGGCCGGTGAGCGTGTCCTGGGCCGCTTCCACCTTCAGCCGCTCTTCCGCCTCCTTGAGCTTGGTGATGTCCGAGAAGGACACGACGACGCCGTGGGGCTTCTCCTCCCAGGGATGCTGGAGCGGCTGGGCGTTGATGCTGATCCAGGTGTGTCGGCCATCCACCCGCCGGAGACCTTGCACCAGCCCCGTGATGGGCTTGCCGGTGGCGAGGGTGCGGCGGCTGGGGTGTTCCTCGTCGCTGTAGATCTTCCCGTCCTCGTGGATGGCCGTGAGCTTCTCGCCCGCGCTGTCCCGGCCCACCAGTTCGCCTTGGCTGTAGCCCAGGATGCGTTCGGCGCTGGGGTTCAGCTTGAGGATGCGGAAGGTCTTGTCCATGAAGACGACGCCTTCGGTCATGGCGTGGAACATCGTCCGGTAGTGGATCTCATCGCCGTGGATGCCACCCAGCTCGCGCTTGAGCCGGTGCAGGTGCGCGGCCTGCTCCGAAAGCAGGGCGAGGGCCTCCGCATCGTGGCCATCCCCTTCCCTGGCCGCCAACCCAAAGAGCCAGAGGCTGCCCGAGGCTTCCTCGCCTTCGGGAATCGGGAGCGCCGCCACGGAACCCCATCCCAACTCGCGAAGGAAGGGCCAGGCGCCCGGGGCGGTCAGATCGCCTTCCAGCAGCGGAGTGGAGCCCAACTCCAATTCCAGGGCCGCCACCTCCTCCATCCCCGGAGCGCCCGTGCCCGCGCGGCCCAGCGCCCACACGCCGCTGGGCAGCTTCAGGCGCAGCGCCGCGGCATCCGCCTTCCAGCTCTTCACCGCCAGCTTGAGGAATGTCTGCCATTCCGGATCGAGGTCAGCCTCCGCCCACGCCGCGTCCATCGAGCGGCGCTGAGGGGCCTTGCGGCGATTGCGGAGAAACGAGTCCATGGGATCCGGAGGGTGCGCCCCATTATCGCCTGGACGCGCGGAAAGGGGCAGCCGCCCTCATCCCAACTCGGGGAAGGCCTCCAGCAGCATCCGCTTGGCTTCCAGCAGGCGGGGCGCGGCTTTGGCCCGGCGCGCGCGGAAGCCGCGCACGGCCTGGAGATCCTCCTTCAAGCGCTCCACGAGCCGTAGTCCCAGAAAGGCCGGGGTCCACGCCAGCGGCGCGAGCCACCACGCGAGCCCTTCGTGATGAAGCAGCCACGCGAACCCGCCGGTCCAGGCCAGCAGCAGCGCGAGTCCAGCGAGGATGCCCGTCGTCGCCACCATGTCCACCTCCCGCGCGAGGGCGCGCACGGCGCGGTCCACGATCCACACCGGCGGCGCGAAAAGGAGCGTGAAGGGCAGCAGCACCGGCGCGAGGAGCAGCCGCGCGCTCACGCGGGGAATCCAGCTCGCCACTTCCTGGAAGGGATACGGATGCCCCACCTGGTCTGGCCGGAGGCCGCTCGCCCGCAGCCAGCGTTGCGCCGCGCGCAGGCGGTGGCGCAGGCGCGCGCGATCCTCCAGGCTCATCGCTTCAAGCTTGGGCAGCAGCGCCTGCACGCGCCGACGGTAGGCTTCGAGATCGGAAAGGGCGGAAGGCTCCTCCGCCAGCATCCAGGCGAGGTTCCGCGCGAGCTTCAAGCGCTCGGCTTCGCGGCCATGGAGCGTGAGGGGGAGCAAGGCCTCCCGGATGCGACTCGTGAAGGTGCGCACATTCTCCGGGTCAAGGCCCTTCGCCTTCAGGTCCGCGAAGGGCACGGCCTCGCCCACCCGCAGCAGCACGCCCTGGCGGAACAGCCGCCGCTCACCGTAGACCAGCCCCGCGGGCACGACGGAAAGCTCGCCGTCGAAAGACAGCGCCAGCCGCGCCGCGCCGGTCTTGAGCGGCGCCAGGTCGGGCATCCCGTGGCTGATGCCTTCGGGAAAGAGGCCGACGATGTCGCCCTTCGCGAAGGCCTCATGCACCGCCGCGAAAGTCTTCGCGGTCGCACCCGCGTCGCCGCCTTCCTGCGCGCGATGGACGGGGATCGGATGGAACAGCGCGAGGAAGGGCCGCAGCACGGGCTGCTTCCACAGCGTCGCCTTCGCCACGAATCGCGGCGTCCGAGGCAGCAGCGCCGCCGCCACCATCGGGTCCAGCAGCGCGTTGGGATGGTTCAGAAGCAGCAGGACGGGGCCTGCGGGCAGCGACGGTCCTTCAACCTTCATCCGCCGAAACCAGAGGCCGCCCAGCAGCCGCGAAAGCTGTTTCGCCGCGCTCATGCTTCCGCGTGTCCAGGCTTCCAGCCCCGAGCCCACCACAACGCCACCCCCGACACGATCAGCGCCGGGACGACGATCAGCATCCCCCCCGCCAGCGCGTGGCCGGGGTCCACCCCCGCGCCTTGGAGATGATCCGTCCGCAAGCCGATGAGCGTGGGACTGATGGCGTCCCCGAGCAGATGGATGAGGAACACATTCACCGCCGTGCCCGTGGCGCGCACGCTGGCGGGCAGGCAACTCACCGTGAGCGCGTTCACCGGGCTCGTGTTCACGAAGAGCAGCAGCAGGGCGGCGAAGAAGAGGCCATAGACCAGGTGCAGGCTTCCCGCCTTCAAGCTCCAAGCCACGAGGGGCACGGAGGCCAGCAGCGTGAGGCCGCTGATCCACACACCCGCGTCAGGAAAGCGCTTCTGCAATTTTGTGGTGAGGACACCGCCCAAAAGCGTGCCAGTGATACAGGTGATGAGCACGATGATTCCGAAGGTCCTCCCGGCCTCGAATAGGCCCACCCCAAAACGGCGGATCAAGAAGGTGGGTGCCCAGATGCTCATGGCTCCCATGGTGAAGGTGTAGGCCACATAGCTCACCGTGCAGGCGATCCAGATGCGGTTCTTGAAGATCGCACCGATGCGCTGAAAGAAGGGTTCGCCCTTCACCGTATCCTTGGCCGAATCGAAGCCGCCTCGCACGGGATCCGGCTGCATCGCCATCCATCCCGCAAAGATCAAACCTGGTAAGCCCACGACAAGGAATGCCGCTCGCCATCCATGGTGTCCTCCGACAAAGCCCCCGATCCCGTAGCCGAGTGCGAATCCAACCCCGATCGCCATGTAAAACCAAGTGAACTTGGCTGCGCGCTCATCCTCCGGGAAAGAATCCGCCAACAAGGTTGGACCCATCACGGCATAGGCCGCCTCGCCCACGCCCACCAGCGAGCGCGTGAAGAGCAGCGCGTGGTAGCTGTGGACGAAGGCCGCGCCCGCCGTGGCGAGGCTCCACAGCGCGACGCCCGCCGCCACGAGACGCGGCCGATGGTACTTGTCCGCCAGCACGCCAAAGACCGGCGCGGCGACCATGTAGACGATGAGGAAGACGAAGGTGAGGCTGCCCAGCTGCTCGTTGTTGAGCGAAAGCCCCTGGCCCAAGGGGTCCAGCACCGCCGCGACCACCGAGCGGTCCACATAGTTCACCAGGTTGATCGCGGTGAGCAGGATCAGGAGGTTGCGGGCTTTGGACATAGGGTTCCAAAAAGCCTAGCGGAAAATTTTCACCACGGAGACACAGAGGCACGGAGAATACAAGGCTCCCTCTGTGTCTCTGTGCCTCCGTGGTTCGCCCTTTCTTTCGATATTCGAGATCCCATGCCCACGCCCCTGCTCTACCGCAAGCCCCAGGAGGGCCGCGACTACTGGACCCTCGACGGCGCGTTGA
>CAZKIM010000025.1:0-19092 GCA_964552855.1 uncultured Solibacteraceae bacterium
GGGGCCAGCACCACATTGTCAATGAGGCGGGTGGCGCCCACATAGGCCGCCACGCAGAGCGCCGCCGTCCGGTCCACGGAACCCTGGATCGGCTCCAGGGTCTGGGCATCCACCAGCTCAAGGTATTGCAGGCGGTCCGCCCCCGCCATGGCCTCCCGGGCCAAGGTGAGGATCCGATCCGGCTGGCGCTCGCCGTGGCGGAATGCCTCCTCCGCGGCGAAAAGCCCCTGGCTGAGGCAGCGGGCGCGTTCCCGCTCGTCAGGAGCCAAGTAGCTGTTGCGGCTGCTCATGGCGAGACCGTCCTCCTCGCGGATGGTGGGGATGACCACCACATCCACGGGGAGATTCAAGTCCCGTACCATTCGCCGCACCACGACGGTCTGCTGGAAATCCTTCTGACCGAAGAAGGCCAGATCCGGCTGGACCATGGCGAAGAGCTTGGCCACCACCGTCACCACGCCCCGGAAGTGACCGGGGCGGAAGGCGCCGCAGAGGGGCTCCGCCAGACGGCCCGGCTCCACATGGGTCTGGAAGCCCGTGGGATACATCTCCGAGACTTCGGGCAGGAAGAGCACATCGGCCCCGGCTTCCAGGCAGAGCGCCTGGTCCCGCTCCAGATCGCGGGGGTACTTGGCGAAATCCTCGTTGGGCGCGAACTGGGTGGGGTTCACGAAGATGGACACCACCGTCACATCGCAGCGGGAGGCGCTTTGCCGCACCAGGGCCGCATGGCCTTCGTGCAGGTAGCCCATGGTGGGGACGAAACCGATCCGCTTGCCCTCGTTCCAGAGGGGTTTCAGGAGGGCGCGGAGGTCCGCGACGCTCCGCACGAGACGCATGGCCAAACAGGTACCTCGGGACTATCGGCGACGGCCGGGTTGCCAGGATGCCACAGCCGGACGGATCTCCTCCGGGAGCTTGTAGGATTCCGAGGGACCGGGAAAGGCGCCGGACCGCACATCCTCGATCCAACGCGCGGTTGCCTCCTGCATGAGGTTGAAGCCTTCCATGTATTTGCGGACGAATTTCGCCGGGCGTTGAGGCAGCAGGCCCAGCAGGTCATGGAAGACGAGCACCTGGCCCGAGCAGTGGAGCCCGGCGCCGATGCCAATGGTCGGGATGTGGAGCGCCTCGGTCACCCGGGCCGCCAGATCCGCCGGGATGCCTTCGAGCACGATCGCGAAGCAGCCGGCCGCCTGGAGCGCGACCGCGTCATCCAGGATCGCCAGCGCGTCGGCCTCCAGCTTGCCCTGCACCTTGTAGCCGCCCATGGCGTTCACGCTCTGGGGCGTGAGGCCCAGGTGCCCCATGACGGGGATTTCGGCATCCACCAGCGCGTGGATCATGGCGAGGCGCTTCGCGCCGCCTTCCAGCTTCACGGCCTGCGCCCCCCGCTGGAGGAAGCCGCCCGCGTTCCGCAGCGTGTCCTCCACGCTCAGGTGGAAGCTCAGGTAGGGCATGTCCGCCACGAGAAGGGCCTTGGGCCGGGTTCGCGCCACCGCCTCCACATGGTGGTTCATCATGGCCATGGTGACGGGCAGGGTCGTCTCGAAGCCCAGGCACACATTGCCCACGCTGTCGCCGACGAGGAGGATGTCCACCCCCGCGGCCTCGGCCACGAGCGCGGTCGGCGCGTCGTAGGCGGTGAGCATGGCGAGGGGGCGGCCCTCGTCCTTCCAGCGCTGGAGCTGGGGCAGGGTCACTTGGGCGCGGGTGGAAACGGTCGCGCCGGACGCGGTGTCCGAAGGGGCGTGGCTCATGGGAGGTCTCCGCTGGAGGGTCGAAGCCTAAAAGGTGCTCGGCCGTGCGTCTGGCAGTTTACGCCCTGCTGCCCGGCGCGGGCAGATTCGCTTGGGTGGGCGTCCAGTCCGCCAGGGGATCGGCCCGTTCCGGGAAGGGCAGACGCAGACCGGCCCCTTCCACCGCCGCTTGGTAGCGGTGCAGATCCTCCCGGCCGAGGAAGTTCTGGTCATGGCCTTCGGGCAGGCGCAGCCAGACCTGCTGGAAGCTGGGGAAGCTGTCCTGCAATCGGGACATGGCCCCCATCCGTTCGCCATTGCGGGCCATGAGTTCGGCGCTTTCCAGGGCCGCCTCCAGCACCGCCGTGGCGAATTGGAGGGTGCGCGCCAGGCTCAGCGCCTCACCCCAGGCTTGGAGGGATTGGAGATCCACGGGCTCCGAAGGCTCCAGGGTGGCGAGGCACAAGGCCTGGCCCCTGGCCCATTCGAATTCCAGCCACGGCGAGGACGAAGCCTCCACGGGGGCCTTGAGTTCCTCCAGGCGGATCCAGGCGAGCTCGGGGGCCTCCTTCTTGGCGCGGCGCGCGGCGCGCGCGGTGGCCTGGAGCGACCGAAGCTCGGCGAGGCGCGCCCGCCACAGCAGCCCGCTGCGGCTGAAGCGCTCGACGGCGGCCTTGTGGAGCCGGGCGGCGTCATTCCAGGCGCCTCGCAGGCCCGCGATCTCGCCCTGGAGCCAGATCTTGTCGCCGCTTTCCAGGCCGCCCGCCTGGAACTCCCCGGCGCCGGCGGAGAGCGCCTGGAGCTCCTGATGCTCGGAGGCCACGAGGTCGCCCATGCCCGCGAGGGTCCGGGCCTGCCACAGCCGGGCGAGGGCCGCGTGCGCGGCGAGGCCGAGGCGGTGGAAGCGATCCGTCGCCCGCTCCAGGTGGGCGAGGGCCGGGCTCATCTGGTCCAGGATGCTCCGCACGCTGCCGAGGGCGAGGTGGGCCTGGGCCTGCATGAGCAGATCGCCCTGGTAGCGCGCGGTCTGGAGCGCCTCCGTCAGCAGGGCGAGGGCGCGATCGGGTTGGCCTTGAGCGAGGGTCATCTGGCCCAGGGCCAGCTGGATGGGCACCTGGCCGCGGGGATCCTGCTCCAGCTCCAGCATGCGCTGGGCGCTTTCGAGCTGGTGGGTCGCCTTGTGGAACTGGCCTTGATGGGCGAGCGCGCGCCCCAGCTCCAGAAGGATCGCGGCCTGGTCCCGGGCGGGCGACTGTCCGCCGATGAGCAGGCGCTGGCCTTCTTCGAGCAGCTGGATGCCTTTGGGCGTGTCGCCGCGCAGCAGGTACCACTTGCCCAAGGCGAGGCGAAGGCGGGGATGCTCCGGGTGGCCGGCCTCGGCGTGGATGAGGTTGAAGGCCTGATCCAGGATTTTCCGGGCCTCGTCGGCCTTGCGGAGTTGGAGCAGGACGGTGGCCTGCTTGCGCAGGAGGCGGGCCTCCACGCCGCTCCGCTCGCGGCCTTCCGGCAGGTTGGTCAGCGCGGCCCGCGCCGCGTCGTAGGCGGTCAGGGCCTCGGCGCCGGGCACGGCGTCGGGGGCGTCTTCGTTTTCGGATCCGCCTCCGGCCCAGGCGTCGCCGAGCCATTCCTGCAGACGAGCCTGCTCCAGCGGGCCGGGGTCGAGGGGCAAGGCCTGACGCATGACGGCTTCCGCGTCCCGGGGCGTCACATGCATGGGGCGGTCCAGGGCCTTCATGAGTTCCGACAGGCCGGAGGCTTCATCCGCCGCGAGGGTCTGGAGCGGCAGCGCGCGCACGCTCTTCCGCTCGGATTCGGGCAGCGCCGCGAGGAGGTTCTTGGCGATGCGGCGCAGTTCGGGGCGGGGCGTGTGGGTGCGAACGAGGTCCCGCCAGCGGGGATCGGGGATGATCGCCTCGCCGCCCTGGATCTGAACGAGCTTGCTGGCCATGGCGCCATGGAGCGCTTCATCGAGCGCCTCGCCGGACAAGCTCAACGCCGCGCCCAGCATGGGCAGGGGCAGGCCGCGATCCGCCACCGCCAGCATCCGGGCGAGCGCGGAGGTGCCCGGCAGCATGCGCTGGAGGCGGCCCAGGAAGACTTGGTTCATGAGGTCGGCTTCGGCTTCCGCCTGGAGGCGGCGTCCCGGCGCCAGCATCCATCGGCCCTGCTCGTGGATGAGGCTGCCGTCCTGTTGGGCCAGTTCGAGGAAATTCTGAAGAAGGCCGGGATTGCCGAGGGCGTTCCTCAAAAGGTCGGCCACGGTGGCGGGCGGAAGGCGGTGCGGGCCGAGCAGGTCCTCCATCACGCCACGCAGGTCGTCGTCTTCGAGGCGGCTGAGATTTACCAGCGAGGAGGACGGGTGCCCCTTGTAGTGGGCGAGGAAGGGCCGCAGCCCCAGGCCCCGCGCGCCCGTGCCCGCGGTGAAGAGCCAGGCCACCTGGGAGCGGTCCACGAGCTCGCGCAACGCCGAAAGCGCCTCGCCATCGGCAGCATCCAGGTTCATCACGGCGATGAGGCGCGCGTGGAGGAGGCGGGCGAATTCCAGCGCCTCCAGCGCCGCGGTGATCTCTTCGGGATCGAAGGCCTCCTCCCCGCTTCGGGGGCGGGCTCCGGCCATGAAGGCGTAGGCCGGCACACGCCGCGCGAGGACCTTGGCCGCGGCGGGGGACTGGGCGTAGAACTCGGCTTCGAGCCCCCTCAGAGCGCTGGCGGCGATGCGCCCCACCAACCCCGAAGCACCCTCTTCCTGGGCTTCCAGGCGATGGACCCACAGCCCGTCGGTCTCGGCCGCGGCCAGGGCCAGCGCGGCCATCTGGGCCTTGCCGATGCCCTCCTCGCCCTGGATGACGGCGATGCGCTCCATGGGCATGGGCGCGCTCAGGCCCAGCATGAGGGATTTCAGGTAGGTCGCCTCCTGGACCCGCCCGCGGATGGGTCGGGCCAGTTCTTCGCCGAGGTCCGGCGGCAGTTCCCACAAGGGCGCTTCGCCGCCTTCTCCGAGCTCGTCCGGCAGCAGGGCGCGCAACTGCTCCGGGGGCCAGGGCGCCTCGCCCAGCGTCCGGGGGATGATGAAGCGCCCTCTGCGCAGCTGGATCGCCTCCGGGTGCAGGAGCGCCGGGCGTCCCAGGCGGGCCAGGCGCTGTTCGAGGGCGCGCCAGGCCTCCTCCCGCTGGGCCTTGGTCCAGCCGTTCCAGGCCCGTCCCAGGGGTTGGCCTTCCAGGCGCTGGAGGCACCAGACCTGCTGCTCGTCGTAGCCGAAATGGGATTCGGAGGGCTGCTGGGGATCCGCGTCCTGGATGCCCGTGAGGAAATGGGTCTTGATGGATTCGAGCTGCCGGTCGCTGGGGCGCGGGCTCAACAGATGCAGCAGGAAACGCGCGCCATCTTCCTCGCGCCGCATGAGGTGCCACGACTCGGCCCCGGCCACGCCGAGATACATCACGGGGTCGAGGCGATGCGCCCCGAAGAGCCGGGTCAATTCCATCGGGGCACGGAGGCGGCGGATGAAAAAGCCGCGAAGCAGGGGGTCATGCGGGCGAGTCTACCAGAAGGCAGAGACCGCTGCCTGACTTGCAAGGTCAAGATTCGTCAAGGGTTCGGCGGAAGATTTCCGTTTGACCACCTAGTGTGTCGCGTCACAAAATACCCCATTGAACCCGGACTCCATTCCGCGTCCTGCGCCTCCGCGCGCCGGACCGTTGTCCGGATGATTGCTGCCTTTGGAGAGCACCATGGACGCGAGCGTGGATACCGCCGGTTCCGGCATGTGGGCCCGGTTCGGGGCGTGGCTTGACGAAGAGCACAGCGCGTCGAAGCGATTCCTGGTAAGCGGCGCCATCTGGGCCCTGGCCGGAACCTTCTTCGGCCTGCTCGCGGCCACCGAATACCTGATGCCCGACCTCGTCCACGGCGTGCCCCAGCTCCAGTTCGGCCGCCTGCGCCCGACCCATGTGAACGCCGTCGCCTTCGGCTTCCTCTCCATGGCGAACATCGGCGCGATCCTCTATGTGGTGCCCGAGCTCTGCCGCACCAAGCTTTCGAGCGAGCGCGCGGCGAACATCCTGATGATGGCCTGGAACGCCGTGATGATCGGCATGGTGCTGTGCCTCACCAACGGCATCACCGAAGGCCGTGAATACGCCGAGATGCCCTGGTTCCTGGATCTCGCCGTGATGGGCGCGCTGATCCTCTACTGCTGGATCGTCTGGTCCACGATCCTGAACCGCAAGGAGAAGCAGCTCTATGTGTCGCTCTGGTACATCGCGGGAACGACCATGTGGTTCCCCATCGTGTACCTCATCGGCAACAAGGTCTTCTTCAGTGTGACGGGCATCGGCGACGCCATCGCGAACTGGTTCTACGGCCACAACATCCTGGGCCTCTGGTTCACGACCAACGGCATCGGCCTCACCTACTACTTCCTGCCCAAGATCACGAAGAACCCGCTCTACTCCCACCTGTTGAGCATCGTCGGCTTCTCCACCATCGCGATGTTCTACACGCCCACCGGCACCCACCACCTCTTGCAGAGCCCCGTGCCCGAGTGGCTGAAGGCCGTGGCGGTGATCTCCTCCATCATGCTGCTCGTCCCCGTGATGAGCGTGCTCGTGAACTTCTGGCTCACCATGAAGGGCAAGTGGGGGATGATGGCCGGCAACCTGCCGCTCCGCTTCTTCATCACGGGCATGTGGTTCTACATGCTCACCTGCTTCACCGGTCCCTTCCAGGCGACGCGCTGGATCAACTGGTACCTGCACTTCACGCACTGGGTCGTGGGCCACGCGCACTTCGCGCTGCTGGGCACCTTCGGCTTCGTGGCCTGGGGCGCCATCTACTACTGCATCCCCCGCGTGACGGGCAAGCAGTGGTACAGCCGCCGCCTCGCCACCGCGCACTACTGGCTGTCCCTGGTGGGCACCTGCATCATGATCATCGCGCTCACCGTCGCGGGCCTCGTGCAGGCCGCCGCCTGGGAGCAGGGCGCGCATGTGTACCGCGGCGTGCTGATGGTGCGGCCCTTCATGGCCTTCCGCGCCTTCTCCGGCCTGCTGATCGTGCTGGGCCAGGTGCTGTTCGTCTACAACATCATCAAGACCGTGTGGGGCTCCGAGACCCTCGCGGAGGAGCCGCTCGAAGCTCCGCTCCCCCAGCAGGCGCAGGCCTAAGCGCAGGATAGGGACCCGACATGCCGACCAACCGCGCCAATTACCTCTACCCCTCGATCGGGATGGGCCTCATCCTCTCGGCGATCATCTTCGTCGTGATCCTGGTTCCCCGCTGGACCTTCCGCCCGCCCAAGCCGGACTACCTGCGCGATTACACCGCCCAGGAACTTCGCGGCCGCGAGATCTACAAGCGCGAGGGCTGCTGGTACTGCCACTCCCAGGTGAGCCGCCCCCAGGATTGGGACAACGGCCCCATCAGCCGCTCCAGCGACTACTACTACGACCAGTACCACCTGGTGGGCTCCGAGCGCTCCGGCCCGGACCTCTCCAACATCGGCGGCAAGTTCCCGAACGAGTACCACATCCTGCACCACCAGAATCCGCGCTATGTGAAGCCGGGCAGCATCATGCCCCGCTACGACTACCTCTCCATGCAGGAGCTGGTGGATCTGACCGCCTACCTCCAGAGCCTCGGCGTCTACGGCACCCGCGAGCTGGATCCCAAGACCGGCCAGATGAAGTACGCCAAGTTCGTCCACTCCACCTATGACGGCCACGATGAAGTCGTCGCCGTGTGGAAGGACGATGTGGCGGGCCGCGAGGAGCTGGCGAAGAAGCTCTACGACGAGCATCCCGAGGTCCCCTACCGCTACACCAAGGAGATCGAGGAGCTGGTCTACACGACGCCCAAGGAGAAGGATCTCCAGAACGCCAAGACGCCCATCAACGCCATGGTGAAGAAGGCCTTCGCCAACGAGGATGAGCTGGCCGAGGCCCGCGCCAAGGATGCCCGCGTCGCGGCCTGGGAAGAGGTGAGCTTCAAGGAACCCGAAGTCGCTCCGACGGACCCGGTCGCCCTCGCCTCCCTGGAGAAGATCCGCCAAATCGCCAACCAGGGCCGCGGCCTCTTCAACAACGAGTGCTCCACCTGCCACGGCCTCTCGGGCGATGGCCACGGCTGGTCCGCCTACTCCATGACCAAGCGTCCGGCGGACTTCCACGAGGAGAAGTACCAGCACTTCAACACGGACACCTGGTTCTGGCGCATCAGCCGTGGCGTCCCGGGCACCCAGATGCCCCAGTGGGAGCTCACCCTCGGCGCCGACCAGCGCATGTACCTAGCCGCCTACCTGAAGTATGTCGCCCAGAACGGTGGCCTCGGCAAGCTCGAAGGCATGGCTTCCGATTCCTATGGCAAGCCCCCGAGCGCCTACGGCATTAAGTTTGATCCCGCGGCGAACGCCGCCCCGGCGAAGTGAGGTCGGACCATGGCTGACGATCCCAAGAACCTGTCCCACGACGAAGAGCCCATGGAAGAAGTGGCCGGCACCAAGGTCGGCCACGGCAAGGCGCCCTTCGCTCTCGTGATCTCGTTCCTCATCATCGTGATCTGGGCCGTCGTGGCCTGGTTCCGCCCCAGCGGCACCTAGGGGGAGGCCTTGAAGATGACCCTCTCCGAGGAGAAATCCATGAAGACCCGCACCGGAACCTGGGCTGTGCTCGGGAGCGTGGCCCTGGGCCTCGCCGCCATGGCCGCGGTGGGCTGTGGGGACGCCAACGGGCTCTCCACCAAGTCCGCCCAGGACAAGAGCCTCATCCAGGCGGCGGCCTACGCGCCCACGAGCATCGAGCCCGACGCCAACGACGCGGACTACCCGCTCGGCAAGCCCTCCGCCCTCGCGGGTCGCGCCATCTACCAGGCCAACTGCGCGGTGTGCCACGGCACCTACCTCACCGCCGCCGAGAAGATCTCCTGGGACAAGCAGAAGGACATGCCTGAAAAGGCCTGGAACGACGACACCAAGCACCTGGTGGATGAGCACCGTTATCCCGCGGACACCTCCGCGGATTGGCTCGCCTCCCACAAGGACACGAACGGCGGCGCGCTGACGCCCAACCCGGTCTGGTCCCCCAAGAACGGTCCCGATTTCTACAACCGCGATTGGCGCTTCCAGCGCACGCCCAGCCAGCTGTTCCGGCTCATCGCCTACGGGCAGGCGCGCTCCAGGGTGGGCGATCCCTCCTCGCCGATGCTCCAGCACCCCGGGCCGGTCCTGGACGCCAGCGGCAAGCCGGTGCTCGACGCGAGCGGCAATCCCACCTTCGCCCTCGGCAAGGGCTGGATGAGCAGCATCCGCGACAACCGCGGCGGCCTGCTCGTCTCCACCGGGGACGCGGCGCCCATCTGGAACGCCGTCTACTACACCTGGAGCCGCTCCATCGCCGCGGTGAATCCTGGCCACTTCGCGGAAGTCTGGAATGTCTACGGCCAGAACTGCAATGTGTGCCACGGCACCATCGCGAAGGGCGACGGCTTCCTGGCGAACACGCTGAACCCGATGCCGTTCAACTTCCAGAACCGCAAGGCCCTGGCGGAGCAGACGGACGAGTTCCTCTTCTGGCGCATCTCCGAAGGCGGCCAGTTCACGCACATCCCCCAGGGCGTGCGTGACACCATGACGCCCCAGGCGCTCAACCTTTATGTCCACCAGTGGTCCGCCATGCCCGCCTGGAAGGGCGTGCTGAGCGACAAGGACCGGTGGATGGCCGTGGATGGCGTGCGCAGCGTCACCTACGAGCACGAGTAGAGGAGGCCCAGGATGAACGAGAACACCCGACGCACCTTCCTGAAGGCCGCGACCACCATCCCCATCATCGGGGGCGCGGTGCTCGCCATGCACTCCATCCTCCGCTACTTCAAGCCCACCATGGCGGGCGGCCTGGACTCCATGATGGCCCCGCCGGACACGGCCCCGAGCCCGCCGCAGGTCGCGGCCGAGCTCTCCGAGCTCACGACCCCTTGGGCCTGCAAGGACTTCATCTATGTCCGCAACTCGGTGGAATACAGCAGCCGCAAGACCCAGGGCGCCAAGATCCCGGGCTTCGTGCTGCGCCTTCCCGATGAGTTCGTGACGGACAAGAGCGACCCCAAGAACTTCTACCTGATCGTCCAGCGCATCTGCCCGCACCTGGGCTGCACCTTCAACTTCGTGCCGGATCGGGATGTGCTGCACGGTGGATACAACTACCTCGCGCCGCTGCCCTTCCATCCCTACTTCGCCTGCCCCTGCCACCTGTCGGTGTACGATCCCACCCACACCCAGGACATCGCGGGCACGGTGGACGGGAAAGCCTTCGACAAGCTGAGGGGCAAAGTGGTCTCCGGCCCCGCGCCTCGGCCTCCCCGCACCATGTCCTTCGACATCAAGGACGGCAAGATCCTGATCACCGATACGGAAGGAGGCGGCGTTGGCTGAGCTCACGATGACCCCCAAGCCTGGCCTCTTCGCCCGAGCCTTCCTCTCCACGACGGGCTTCCTCCGGGGCCTGATCGCCAAGCGCGGTCCCATCGGCCATTGGTACCACGGCATCCTCGACGCCCCCGCGAACCTCTGGGGCTGGCTCCAGGACCGCTGGGAGAAGATGGACCTCTTCGACGAGAGCCACACGGAGAAGGCCAAGACCAACCCGTGGTACGCCATCGGCGGCATGTGGTACTGGGTCTGGATGCTGGTGATCGGCAGCGGCGTGCTGCTGATGATCTTCTACATCCCCGACACCAACCAGGCGTTCGGCTCCATCGAGCGCATCATGACGAACTGGAAGATCGGCGCCTTCCCCATCGGCTCGATGGCCCGCGGCCTCCACAAGTACGGCGCGGACGCCTTCATCATCCTCGCCACGATGCGCGTCTATCGCATCTGGTTCACGGGCGGCTACAAGGGCGGCCATGAGCTCAGCTTCATGGTGGCGCTGCTCATCCTCATCGTGGGCATGTATTCCGGCCTCACCGGTTACCTGCTGATCTGGAACCAGCGCGCCCTGTGGGCGACCAAGGTGATGGCCACCTTCCCGACCTACCTGGACAAGAACCCCAGCTGGATCCCGGGCGGCGACTTCATCAACGCCACCAACCAGGGCAAGACGACGGCCCAGGTGCTGCTCGGCGGCACCTCCATCGGCCCCGCGACGGTGACGCGCTTCTACGCGTTCCACTTCATGCTCAGCTTCGTGCTGATGATCTTCTTCGAGCTGCGGGTCTACCACCGCGACTTCAAGCGCATGAACATCGGCCGCTGGACGAAGCTGATCATCTTCCTGACGATCATCGCCGTCGCCATCTTCATCCCGGCGGCCCAGGGCAGCCCGGCCAACCCCGAGGTGACGCCCAACCCGATCCTGTCGGACTGGTACTTCCTCGCGATGTACCAGATGTTGAAATTGCAGGATCCCTACCTGGCGACGATTCTCACGGTGGGCATCCCCTTCATCGTGATCTTCGCCCTGTTCATGGACCGCCGCCCCGAATCCAAGTGGGGCCAGCGCCAGATCTTCAACTGGATCGGCATCGGCGGCCTCATCTACTTCGTGCTGTTCAGCTTCCTCATCATCAACGAGATCGCCGACATCCACCGCGATCCGCCGCTCTGGTACTACTCGATGGGGCTCTTCCTGCTCATCGGCTACTTCCAGGACTGGGCCTATGTGATGAAGCGCGACAACAAGCGGTGGTGGGAGACCTTCCACATCTTCTTCGTGGCGTTCATCGCGGTCTCGATGGTGGCGAACACGCTCTACCACTACTTCGGCGACATCCGCGAACACAATGTCCGCGCCAAGGAGATCGCCAACCAGCTCATGGCGGCGAAGGGCATGACCCTGGACCAGGCCTACGGCTGGCTGGAATCAAACCGCCCCGCGCTGAACCTCTGGCACACCAACGAGGTGGTGACGGCGACCGGCAAACCCCACGGCATGGAACTCTGGCGTCTCCACGCCATCGCCTGGCTGGCCATCCCCGCCCTCGGGTTCGTGGTCGGCATGAAGCGGTGGGGCGCCAAGCGCGACGCCAAGCAGGACGCGGAAGCCGCCAAGGCCAAGCCCAAGACGGCCCCGGCCCCCGCGGCCCAGGCTTAGGAAAGGAGGACGGACGGCATGTATGACCCGAAGCGCGTGAGCATCAGCAAGTGGACGGCCATCGTGCTCGCCGTCGTCCTGCTGAGCCAGAGCATCGCGCGCTGGCGGGAATTCTTCGCCGCTCCCGACCTCGTCACCTACATCGGAGTCACCCTGGCCGTGACGCTCTTCCTGGCCCTCCTCCTGGCCCTGGGCGTCACCGTCTACGCGGAGGAATGCAACCGCGGCTCGATCCTCCAGCCGCGTCCCTTCTTCCAGAAATGGGCGGACCGCTTCTTCCTCATCCGTCACGGCTCTTCGAGAGGCTGATCGTGAACAAGACCCGCAACACCTTCGGCTGGATCTTCCTGCTCACAGGCTTGGTGATCTTCTACTGCCTCGCCGCCAGCGCCATCGCCACCGAGCTGAACGATGTGCTCCACGGGCCGCCGTTCACCTCCATGGTGCGCGACCACATGCCGCATTTCCTCAACGCGGCCCTGGACGCGATCCTGCCGCTGAAGGTGCAGAATCTCCCCTACATCAAGCATTTCAACCCCCAGCACCTGAGCACCAACGACAACCCCTTCGAGCAGTTCAATGTCGTGAAGTGGATGGGTTGGGCCTTCATCGTGGGCGCCATCGCCGACATCGGCACCGCCTACCTCACCCGCGTGAAGACGCAGGTCGAAGAGTAGTAGAGGAGTAGAGGCCGCCATGTACCGCAAATTCCTCAAGACCACCAAGAGCCTGACGGTCAGCCTGGAGAAGGGGCTGAACGCCCTGACCACCCAGGAACACAACCCCCTGTACTTCCACGGGGCGCTGCCGCTCTACATCTTCTGGTTCCTCATCTTCAGCGGAATCATGTTGTGGATGTACTACATCCCCACGCTGGAGCGCGCCTGGTCCTCGGTGAACTACATCACCAGCCTTCCGGTGCTCAGCCAGGTGGATGGGAAGTGGGTGACGGACGCCACGAACGCCGCCACGGGCATCCCCTACGGCGCCGTCGTGCGCGGCATCCACCGCTGGGGCGCGGCGGGCATGATGATCGCCACCGTGCTGCACATGCTGCGCGTCTACTTCACCGACCGTCACCGCTCCTGGCGCTGGCTGCCCTGGATCTCCGGCGTGGGCCTGCTCGCCCTCCTGCTCTTCGTCGGCATCACCGGCTACCTGCTCGTGTGGGACAACCGCGCCTACGCGCTCGTCGTGCTGACCCAGGAATTCCTCAAGTCCCTGCCGCTGGTCGGCAACTGGCTGGCGGACTTCTTCGTCGCCGGCGGCCAGATCACGGACTACACGCTGACGCGCTTCTTCTTCTTCCACATCGCGGGCGCGACGCTGATCTTCGTGCTGATCTGGGTCCACTTCATCCGCTTGAAGTACCCGGCCGTCACGCCTTCCCGCGCGACGAACTTCCTCACCTTCGGCTTCATCCTGGCCGCCGCCGGCACCTACCCGGCCGTGAACATCACCCAGGAGCTGCTCGCGAAGTACGGCTCCGATCCGCGCATCACCCAGTACAAGGACTACATCGCTTCCGACGCGCCGGCCCACATCGGCAACCTGGTGTCGAACATCCGCTACGACGCCTGGTACATGTTCCCGTACTACCTCATTGACAAGCTCGGCGCGGGTTGGGCCTGGGCGATCCTCGGCGTGTCCGTGGTCCTGCTGCTGGTGGCCCCGTTCTACCCGAAGGAGATCCGCGACAACATCGCGGAAGTCACCGAGGCCAAGTGCACGGGCTGCACCTTCTGCTCGCTGGATTGCCCCTTCGAGGCCATTGACATGGTGGAGCGCGCTCCCGGCTCCAAGTTCAAGCTCCTCGCCGTGGTGAACGAGGCCCGCTGCTCCCAGTGCGGCGTGTGCGTGGGCGCCTGCCCCTTCCTCGCCATCGAGCTGCCGCACACCCATTCCAAGACCATCGAGGCCGATCTGGCGGCCCTCCTGAATCAGGGAGCCTGAGATGACCGACACCCTCGAAAAGAAGAACAAGGTGATCGTCGGCTTCGTCTGCCAGCGCTCCATCCCGATCCAGGACATGATTGACGAGCACAAGGCGCTGCTGGACGATCCCGAAGTGAAGGTCGTGATCCTGCCCTGCTCGGGCATGGTGAAGCCCACCCAGATGGAGATGGCCCTCACCAAGGGCGCGGACGCCACCTTCGTCTGCGGCTGCGCCATCGGCGACTGCCACTACCGCACGGGCAACCTGATGATCCGCGCCCGCCTGGAAGGCGAGCGCAACCCCAAGCTCCGCAAGACCACCGACAAGCGCAAGGTGGGCATGTTCTTCCTCACCATGAAGGACAAGACCCCCTTCCTGGAGGCCCTCAAGGGCTTCAAGGACTCCGTCGCCGCCCTTGGCGGCCAGAGCAGCTAGGAGACGACATGGCCGCCCCCGCCAAGAACGCCGAGCCCAAGGTCAGCAGCTACTTGATCATGCTGCGCTATTTCATGTTCTTCATCTTTTTCGGATGCGTGCTGGCCCTCGTGGGCCTGTTCGGCATGGTCGCCGAAGCCTGACCGGAACCTGGAGGAAGTCCCATGAGCGAACTCGAGCAGAACCACGCCACGCCCCAGGAGGAGGCCGAAGAAAGCCCCATCAGCGTCCGTCAGATCCTGAAGGAGAACTGGATCCTGGCCCGCTGCGTGATCTTCCTCATCCTGATGCTGTTCGTCCCCGTCCTCATCGCCTGGAAGTTCAACCTCTTCCTCGTGGCGAACAACTGATCCACCGTTAGACCGGAGGGGCTCCCATGGAACCCACCCACTGGGTATTGATCATCGCCTTCACCGCCGTGGGCCTCGCCTTCGCGGCGGGCTTCGTCCTCATCGCCGTCTGGGCGATCCGCGCCGGCCAGTTCAAGGATGTGGAGGGCGTGAAGTACCGGATGCTCGAGGATTTCGATCCTAAGGGCGTCAAGAAGGGCGCGGACGGCTACCGCAGCTGAGGGCCTTCAGCCCCGGCCGTCCAGGGTGGCTGGCGGGTCCGGGTATCTGTCCCGCACGGCGAGGATCTCCTTCTCCAGCGCGAGGAAGGCGTCCACGAGCCGCGGCTCGAAGTGGGTGCCCGAGGCCCTGCGGATGAGGTCGAAGGCTTCCGACGGCTCCCACGCGCCCTTGTAGGGGCGCACGCTGGTGAGGGAGTCGAACACATCCGCCAGGGCGACGATGCGCCCGGAGAGGGGGATGTCCTCCCCTTCGAGCCCTTGGGGGTAGCCGGTGCCGTCCCACTTCTCGTGGTGGGACCACGCGATGATCCGGGCCATCTCCAGCAAGGGGTCCTCGTGCTTGCCGATGATGAGCGCGCCGATGGTGGTGTGCTCCTTCATGGCGCGCCATTCCTCGTCGGTGAGTGGGCCGGGCTTGCGGAGGATCGTCTCGGAGACGCCGATCTTGCCGATGTCGTGGAGCGGCGCGGCGTGGAAGAGGGTGTCCGCCGTCTCCTCGTCGAGCCCGATGGCGCGGGCGACCATCGCCGCGTAGTGGCTCATGCGGATGACCGACATGCCGGAGTCGTCATCCCGGTAGCCCGCGGCGCGGCCCAGGCGGCGGATGATCTCCAGGCGCGAACGCTTCAGTTCCTTCGTGCGGGAGATGACCTCGTCCTCCAGCGCCCGGCGCTGGTCGGCCAGGGCGAGGTGGGTCTTCACCCGCGCGCGCACGACGGAGGCGCTGAAGGGCTTGGCGATGTAATCCACCGCGCCCGCTTCGAAACCGGCGGCCTCGTCGGCGATTTCGCCCATGGCGGTGATGAAGATGACGGGGATGCGATGAAGCCGCGGATCCTGCTTCATGCGGCGGCACACTTCCAGGCCATCCATCCCGGGCATGCCGATATCCAGCAGCGCCAAGGCCGGGATCTCGCCTTCGGCCATCCGCGCGAGGGCCTCCTCCCCCGCCGCCGCGGTGGCGATCTCGCATTCATCCCGAAGGATGGCCTTGAGCATGGCCAAGTTGGTGGCAGTGTCGTCCACGGCGAGAACGCTGGGCCTGCTTGGGCTTGAAGC
This sequence comes from uncultured Solibacteraceae bacterium, assembly GCA_964552855.1. GTDB lineage: Bacteria > Acidobacteriota > Holophagae > Holophagales > Holophagaceae > JAFDVN01. Next base: position 15,823 of record CAZKIM010000025.1, read on the forward strand.
CATGGAGCCTCCCGTTTTGCCGGAATGAGTCTTGGAAAAATACTGCGAATCCGGATTCCCGGCAAGGGATCAGGCGGTCGGCAATTTTAACCAAAGCGATAACAGCCCCAACCGATCCAGGAGTTCCGACAGCCGTTCCACGGGAAGGCCCATGACGGTGGCGAAACTGCCTTCCACGGAAGCGACGAAGACCGCGCCGATGCCCTGGATCGCGTAAGACCCCGCTTTGTCCATGGGCTCGCCGGTGGCCGCGTACCACCGGGCCTGGGCTTCGCTGAGGTGGCGGAAATGGACGCCCGCCGTGTCCACGAAGCTGTGGACCTCCTGATCCCGGCGCAGGCAGAGGCCGGTGTGGACTTGGTGAACCCGGTCCTGGAGCAGCAACAACATGCGGACCGCGTCATCGGTGTCCACCGGCTTGCCGAGCACATGCTCATCCAGCGCGACGGTGGTGTCCGCGGCCAGCACCCAGCGCCCGGGGTGGCGGCGGGCGATCACCTCCGCCTTGGTCTCGGCGAGGCGCAGCACCATGTCGGAGGCGGGTTCGTCCAGCAGCGGCGTCTCGTCCACATCCGGCGCCTGCTTCTCGAAGGGGATGCGAAGCGCCTCCAGCCACTGCACCCGGCGGGGGCTGCCGCTGGCGAGGATGAGGGGGCCGTGAATCATCGTTTCGTCCAGCGTCGCGTTCATGGCCGACCTTTCACGAAGGTGAGGAGCGCGCCCCCCGCGAGGAGAACCCACAGCAGGCGCATCGCCCAGGGGCTTCGGGCGGGCGTGCGCACGGGGCGCCAATCCAGGCGCAGCGCGTAGGTGGCCTGGCTCAGCGGCGAGCCCCAGAGACCGCCCGTGCCATCGGCGTAGAAGACGCCGCTCTTACCGGTGAGGGTGGCGCGCGCGAGCGGCACGCCCAGCTCGCAGGCCCGCAGGCGGATGTGCGCGCCATGCAGGTCCGTGGCGTCGGTCGCTTCGAACCAGCCGTCGTTGGTCAGGTTCGCGAGCAGGTCCGCATCCGCGATGGCGAGGCCCGCGCGGGCGCGCTCGGGATCCAGCGCCTCGCTGCAGATGAGCGGCGCGACCTTCACCGTCCCAGCTTCGAAGCCGCCGGGCGTGAGCGTGCCGGGCTCCTGGGAGAGGAAGCCGAGCTTGGAATCGAGCCAAGCCCGCAGCCACTGGGGCCCGGGCATGCGCTCGCCGAAGGGCATGGGCTCGACCTTCGCCTGCTGGAAGGTGGGATGGCCGGGCGCTTCGCCCCGCGCGAGGTTGTAGAGGCCGCCTTCGGTGCCGTAGAGCCAGGCGATGTTGCGGGAGGCGGCCTCGCTTTGCAGGCGCGGACTCGGCTCGCGGTCATCCCGCCCCAGCACGGAGCTTTCCGGCCACAGGACCAGCGTCGGCGCGTCGGGTCGTGGAAGATGATTGGCGGTGAGCACGGGATCCGTGAGCGCCCACATCGCCTCTTCCATGCCGGGCCTGCGTTCGCCCGCGACGAAGTTCGGCTGGATCATCACGAGATCCAATTTCCGTTCGGGGCTTTGGGGCAGCAGCGGCCAGGCCGCGCCCAGCGCGGCGAGCAGCCCGAAAGCGAAGATCGGTCCGAAGAAGGTCCGGAGGGGCTTGCCCTCCACCAGCGCGGCGGCGGTCCAGGCGCCCGCGCCCCAGAGCAAAGCGGAAAAGCCGGTGGTGGTGACGAAGGCCGCGCCCCGGGCGAAGAAGGGTAGGGCGCTTACCGAAGTGCCCCAGCTCCAGGGGTAGACATGGAAGCCGTAGCGCTCCCAGAGGGCGATGCCGAGGGCGGCGGCGAAGACGGCCGCCCAGCGCCCGCGCTTCGCGAAGGCCCATCCCGACACGAACGCCACGGTGGTGAAGCCGAGGCCTTCCCAGGCCCAGAAGAGCAGCGAGGCGACCCAGGCGAGGCTCCAGGGCAGATCGCCCTTCACCGCGACCGTGCGGGGCACGAAGGCGAAGATGGCCGCGACGCCCACGGCGCAGGCGAAGAAAATCCAGGCCAGGTGGCGCTTCCGGAAACGCGCCTCCAGGAGCATGGCCGGGAAGAGGAAACCGAAGAGCGCCGCCAGCAGGCCGCCCCAGGCGGTGGGAAAGCCGAAGGCGAGCCAGAAGAAGGCCGCGAGCGCGAGGCTGGAGGCGAGCGGCAGCAGCTTCTTCATGGGCGCCTCCGGGCGGCTTCAAAGCAGGCGATGCCCATGGCCACGGCGGCGTTGAGGCTTTCGACGCCGCGGATGGGGATCGCCACGCGCCGCACAGCGGCTGGCAACGCCACACCGCGCCAGCCGTGGCCTTCGTTGCCGACGAGGAGGCGCAAGGGTTCGCGGAGTCGCGCGTCGGCGAGCGGCGCAGCTCCTTCGCCGCCATCCAGCGCGATCCACACGCCGTCATCCATCAGATCCTCTAACGAAGCACAGCGCCGGACCGCCACGAGAAAGGCCGCGCCCATCGAGCCCCGCAGCGCCTTGGGCTCGAAGGGATCCGCGCAGCCCGGGCCGAGAATCACCTCGCCGAATCCGAACGCGGCGGCGGAACGGAGGATCGCGCCGAGGTTGCCCGGATCCTGGACGCCCCACGCGCCGACCACGCGCGGCCCCAGGGGGGCCGTGGAGTCAGGGCCAAGCTCCATGAGCAGGGCGTGGGCGGGCGGGCTCTTCATCTCCGTCACTTCACGCATGCGGGCTTCGGACAGGAGCAGGCCCGGAAGGTCGAGCGAAGCCTCCAGCGCATGGGGCGCCGCGCCCTCCAGGCGAAGCCATTGGGCGGGCCTGAGACGATCCGCGCCTGCCTGGCCCCGCGCCTGGGCCCAGCCCTCGATGAGTTTCGCGCCCGCCAGCAGGGTCGCGGCGCGCTTTGCGCCGGACTCGGACAAAACCGAGCGGATCTGCTTGAGGGCGGGATTATCCCGGCTGGCCACGGGCTTGAGCGACATGGGAAGCAGTTTCCCACGGCTTGGGAATCGGGCCAGCGCCCGGTAGGATCGAGGGATCGTTTACGAACTGTCACGGCTTTGCAAGGAGCGTCCATGTCGGACCAGGTACAGACCAAGCCCGCGGGCGAAGAGGGATTCCTTCGAAAGGAATTCACGCTCCGCGGCCTGATCATCGGCATCATCATCACCGTCGTGTTCACGGCGGCGAATGTCTACTTCGGCCTGAAGGCCGGACTGACCTTCGCCACCTCGATCCCGGCGGCGGTGATCTCCATGGCGATCCTGCGCTACTTCAAGGGCTCGACCATGCAGGAGAACAACATCGTGCAGACGGTGGC
>CAZKIM010000026.1:0-16465 GCA_964552855.1 uncultured Solibacteraceae bacterium
GGGATGGCGATGGCGCTGATGATGCCGATGATGGCGAGCACGAGCAGGAGTTCCACGAGGGAGAAGCCCTTCTGGCGCCGCATTCTGAGGTCAAACATGTTCTGCCTCCAGGAAATCCGAAGGGGAAAAGCCGGCAGGAACTGTGCCGGTTTTATTCGTCGCTCTTGCTGAACACATTGGCGAGGTTGAAGATCGGCATGTACATGGCGACCACGATGAAGCCGATGATGCCGCCCAGGACCGCGATGATGATGGGCTCCATGAGGCTGGTCAGGCCCGCCACGGCATTGTCCACTTCGTCCTCGTAGAAGTCCGCCACCTTGTTGAGCATGGCGTCCAGGGCGCCCGTGGCCTCACCGACGCCCACCATCTGGGTGACCATGGGCGGGAAGACCTTGGTTTCGGCCAGCGGGGCGCTGATGTTGCGGCCGGCCTCGACGGCATCCTTCGCCTTCAGGATGGCGTTGGCGATCACCTGGTTGCCGGCGGTGCGGGCCGTGATGTCCATGCCTTCCAGGATCGGCACGCCAGAAGCGGTCAGGGTGCCGAGGGTGCGGCAGAAGCGCGCCACGGCCACCTTGCGGAGGAGGTCGCCGATGATGGGGATCTTGAGGAAGATCGAATCAATCTGGAGCTTGCCGCCGACGGTCTTGTAGTAGTACTTCAAGGCCACCACCACGATGACGATGAAGATGCCGACCAGCCACCCGTAGTGCACAAGGATGTTGGAGAGCATGATGCAGACCTGGGTCGGGAAGGGCAGCGAGGAGCCCAAGCCCTCGTACATGGCCGAGAAGACCGGAATCACCTTCACCATGATCACATACACGACGATGGCGGCGATGCTGATGACCGCGATGGGGTAGATCATCGCGCTCTTCACCTTGGAGGCCAGTTTCACGGCCTTCTCGATGTAGATGGAGAGGCGCTGCAGGATGATGTCCAGGATACCGCCCGCCTCGCCGGCGCCGACCATGTTCACATAGAGGTCGCTGAAGGCCTTGGGGTGCTTGGAAAGCGCGGCTTGGAGGCTGGAGCCCTTCTCCACATCCTCCCGCACGGCTTCGATGACCTTCTTGAAGCCTTTGTCCGCCTGCTGGGATCCGAGGATCTCCAGGCACTGGACCAGGGGCAGGCCGGCGTCAATCATCACGCTGAACTGACGGGTGAAGATGGCGAGATCCTTGGCCTTCACCTTGCCGAAGGTCTTGGTGGCCTTGGATTCCTGGGCCTTGATGGTGACCACTTCCACGCCATTGCGGCGGAGGGCGAGGACGGCGGCGTCCCGGGAGTCCGAGACGATGACCCCATCCTGGACCTCGCCCATCCGGTTCTTGCCTTTCCATGCGAATGCGGGCATCGGGACCTCGAAAACAAGTAGAAGTGGGTGTCGGGTTCCAGGATAGGCGGCTGGGAGGTCGGGCGGAAGGCCCGCCCCGCCTTAGTAGGGACGTTAGCTGTACTTGATGTTGGGGTTGCGCCCAGCCATGCCGGGCGTACCCGCGGCGGGTTGGGCGGCCTGGGCCCGGGCGGTGGGGACACCCGCGCCGCGATTGATGAGCTCCCGGAGCTCGTCCTGGTTGCTGGAGTAGCTCATGGCCTGATCCTGGGTGATCTCGCCCCGGATGGTCAATTCCGCCAAGCTTTGGTTGAAGGTCTGCATGCCGTACTTAAGCTGGCCGGTCTGCATCATGCCGTAGATCTGGTGGATCTTGTCCTCGCGGATGAGGTTGCGGATGGCCGGGTTGGGCACCATCACCTCCAGCGCCAGGGCGCGGCCCTTGCCGCCAGCCTTGGGGATGAGGCTCTGACAAACGACGCCTTCCAGCACCAGGGAGAGCTGGGCGCGGATCTGGGCCTGCTGGTGGCTGGGGAACACATCAATGACGCGGTTGATGGTCTGCACGGTGGAGTTGGTGTGCAGGGTGCCGAAGGTGAGGTGACCCGTCTCGGCGATGGTCAGCGCGGACTCGATGGTTTCCAGATCGCGCATTTCGCCGATGAGCACCACATCGGGGTCCTGGCGGAGGGCGCTGCGGAGCGCCTTTTTGAAGCTGTGGGTGTCGGCGTGGATCTCGCGCTGGTTCACCACGCAGCGGCGGTGCTTGTGCACATACTCCACCGGATCCTCGATGGTGAGGATGTGCAGGGGCTCCTCGGCGTTGATCTTGTCCACCATGGCCGCGAGGGTCGTGGACTTGCCCGAGCCGGTCACGCCCGTCACGAGCACGAGGCCGCGGGGCTTGTCGCAGAGGGACTGGACCACCGGAGGCAGGCCCAGCTGCTCGAAGCTGCGGATCTTCTCCGGGATGGTGCGGAAGACGCCCGCCGTCGCGCCCTGCTGGTTGAACACATTGGCGCGGAAGCGCGCCACGCCCTGGAGACCGAAGGAGAAGTCCACTTCGAGGTCTTCTTCGAGCCGGTGCTTCTGCTGATCGGTCATGACGCCGTAGCAGAGCCAGCGGGTCTGGGCCGCGTCCAACTGGGGCAGCTTGAGGGGCACCATGCGACCGTCAATGCGGATCTGGGGCACGGTCTCCACGGTGATGTGGAGGTCGGTGCCGCCGTACTCCACCATCGTCTTCAGCAGCTGCTGGAGGGGGACGACATATTGGTTGTTGCTGTCGCTCATGGGAGCTCCCTAAACATTCCAGCTGGTTAGACGACGGTCTCGCGCGCGACTTCTTCCATGTTGGTCATGCCGCTCATGATCTTGTAGCAGCCGGAGCGGCGCATGGTGATCATGCCTTCCTTCACGCCCTGCTCGCGCAGCTCCAGCGCCGACGCGCCGGTGAGGATCATGTCCTTCAGCGTCTCGCTCATCTCGAGCACTTCGTAGACCGCGACGCGGCCCTTGTAGCCGCGCTTGCCGCAAGTCTCGCAGCCGCGCCCGTGCATGACGGTGACGCCCTTGTTGATCTCATCCTCCGTGAAGCCGAACTTGAGCAGGGCCTCTGGCGGCGGCTGGTGGGGGTCGGGCTCCTTGCAGGTGGCGCACACGCGGCGGATGAGGCGCTGGGCCGCGATCACATTCACCGAGGTCGCCACGAGGAAGGGCTCTACGCCCATGTTCATCAGGCGGTTGATGGTGGAGGGCGCGTCGTTGGTGTGGAGCGTCGAAAGCACGAGGTGGCCGGTGAGGGAGGCCTTGATGGCGATTTCCGCCGTTTCGAAGTCGCGGATCTCACCCACGAGGACGATGTTGGGATCCTGGCGCAGGAAGGAGCGGAGAGCGGCAGCAAAGTTCAAGCCGATCTGTTCCTTCATCTGCACCTGATTGATGCCAGCGAAGTTGAACTCGACCGGATCCTCGGCCGTCATGATGTTGACATCCGGCGTGTTGAGCTTGGCGATGGACGAATAGAGCGTGTTCGTCTTGCCCGATCCCGTCGGACCCGTCACCAGCACCATGCCGAAGGGCTTGGAGATGGCCCGGTCCCAGCGGACGAGACTCTCCTCTTCGAAACCCAGCTTCGTCAGATCGAGCATCAGCTTTTCGGAATCGAGAAGTCGGCAGACGATCTTCTCGCCGAAGAGGCAGGGCAGGATGGACACGCGGTAATCAATGACCTTCTGCTTGCCGCCGAGGCTCACGCGCAACTTGATGCGGCCGTCCTGGGGCAGGCGCTTCTCGGCGATGTTGAGCTTGCTCAGGATCTTGATGCGGCTCGTGAGCGCGTCCCGCAGCGAGAGCTTGGGGCGCATCACTTCCTGGAGCAGGCCGTCAATGCGGTACCGGATCCGGTATTCCTTCTCGTAGGGCTCGATGTGGATGTCCGACGCGCCGCGCTTGATGGCGTCAATGAGCACCATGTTCGCGAGCTTGATGATGGGCGCGTCCTCACCCGCCTTCGTCAGCTCGTTGAGGTTGACGCTCTCGCCTTCGTAATCGCCGATCTCCTCGAAGTCGGCGTGGGATTCCAACTCGTCCTGAAGGGCGCCGAGATCAATGTTGATCTCGTTCATCTGCACGCCGCTGGACTGGGGCTGGGCGGCGGAAGCCGATTCCTGCGAAGGCGCCGCGGCGGCGCGACCGGCCTTGCTGTGCAGTTCCACTTGGCTGGAGCCGCCGTAGTACTTCTCGATGGCGCGGAGCAGGCCCATCTCGCTGCTCACCACGGGGTCCACATTGTAGCCCGTGTGGAAGCGCACATCGTCCATGGCGAAGATGTCGGTCGGATCGGCCATGGCGAGGGTGAGCACATTGCCCGTGCGCTGAAGGGGCAGCACCTTGTGGCGATTCGCCAGCTCGGCCGGGATGAGGGCGATGACGGTCCCCTCGATGGGGGGCCACTGCTCCAGGTCCGCCGCCGGGACGCCGTACTGCATGCCGAGGAAGCTGACGATGTCCTGGTCGGTACAGAAGCCCAGGCGGACGACGATGCCTCCCAGCTTGCCGCCTTCGCGGCGCTGGGCCACCATGGCCTCTTCAAGTTGCTCTTGCGAGATCAACTTGGCTTTGACGAGCAATTCGCCCAGCTTGGTGACCAAGGCGTCCTCCGGTTGGGTGTCGGGATGGTATCACCAGTTTAGTCGCAAGCTCGCAATCTTCCCACCCGCCCCGCGGAGGTAAGCTGTCCCCATGTCCTCCCCGACCACCCCGTCCCCCCGTCTGGACCGGGCCCGCCAGCTGGTCCAGGAGAAGGGTCTGTCCAAGGAAGACCTTGTCCTGCTGGAGGAGATTCTCCAAGCCGGGGAACTGGATCCACTCCTGGACGCCCAAGGCGGCGCGCCCGAACCGCCCAGCACGCGCTCCCTCGTGGACCTGCGCCGGGGCCTGGGACTGTTCCTCGCCTTCCTCTCCCAATTCAACCCGCGCCGCATGGGGGACGCCCGCGCCTCCATGGGCCTCGTGATCGAACACAGCCTCGCTCGGCTCGGCCGCCAGGCCAAGGACTGCCACCGGGATCTGCTCCAGGAGCCGGGCACCGCGCCCTGGGTGGGCCAGGCCCTGGACCTGGTGGCCTCCCTGCGGGCCCTGGCGCTTTCCGCCGGCAGCGCCGCCGGAAGCCCGGAAGGGCTGCCTCTGCGCCGCGACTGGGCGGCCTTCCTCACCGATCACGGCGAGGATTTCCGCGAAGTAGCCGCCGCGCTGCAAGATCTCGAAGACGGGTCCACGCTCGCGGGCAGGCTCCATTCCCAGCTCAAGACCCTGAACCGGAACCTGCGGAACGCCGAAGGCCGTCCCGAGGAAGCGCTGCGGAAACTCGCCGACCTCTTGGAATCCGCCACGCCGCTGGAAACCCGGCGCAAGGTGGAGCCCCTGCTCCTCGTGGAGCATGTGGTCTCCAACCTGCGCCTGTCGCTGCGCCGCCCGCTGGAAAAGGGCATGGAGGCCGGCATCCACTGGCCGGCGGTGGCTCAGATCCACGGCAGCCTCCAGTGGCTGTGGAACCACCTGGGCTGGCAGTTGCCCCGGGTCGAAGCCAAGGATCTCCAGCGCGTCCTGCCCCGGGAGGTCCGCAAGCTGCTCCAGCAGATCCGCAAGGATGACCCGGCCGCCTTCCGTCTTCTGGCCCGGTCGCTGGGTGGGCATCTGGCGGTCATGGGGCTGCTCGAAGGCCTCGGCCCCTTCACCCACGCCACAGAGGAAGCCCGCTACGCCGCCGTCGCGCCCTTCCTCGTGGTGGAAGGCGAACTGGGCCGCATGGCGGACCGCACCTACTCCCAGGACGCTCTCGCCGGTCTCAAACCCGGTCCGGAATCCCAGAAGCTGCGCGGCTTGTTCCGCCAGGCGGCCCTCGCCCAGCGCCAGGATCAGAGCACCGTCCGAGCGCTGCTCCAGCAGGCCCTGGCGGCCCCGGACACGGATCAGCTCGCGGTGGGTCTGGACAATCTGCGCGGCCTGCTCCTCGCCCACCAGCGCAATCAGGTGGGGGACCTCGTGGGGGTCTTCAGCCCGGAACTCCGCCAGCGGCTCTACCCCGAATCCGTGAGCCTCGCCGAAGAAGGCGACCGCCTGCGTCAGCGCCTGCACCGGCTCTACGAAAGCCTCACGCCGCTCCAGAACCAGCTTCAGCTTCACCTGGAACTCCAGGACTGGCCGCGCCTCGCGCTGGGTCTCGCCCAGGGCCAGCAGCAGGCCTCGGCTTTCCGGCGGAGCCCGGAATTTCCGCTGATCCGCCCGGCGGACCGGGAAGAAGCCGACCGCCTCATCCAACTGCTCGCCCGCACCCTGGATGGACCCGCCGATGTGCGCCAGGCCCTGGTGGATGGCACGGACCTCGTCGCCGAGCTGCTCCGTTTCCTGGAGCTGCTCCTCCTGCGCATCAACGCCCGCGCGCCGCTCATCCGCCACGATCTGGAAATCGCCCGGGGCGCGTTGGATCTCTGCGGCCAGCTCAAGGCGGCGGAAGGGCCCGAACGCAACCGCCTCGCGCAGAAACTCCTCCAGACCGCGAAACGCCTGGGGGTCCGCGATCCCCAATCCCTCGTGCTCCTCAAGCGCTGGGTGCGGGCCGAGCGGAGCCAGAAGGACCAGCGGGCGAACCTGGACCCGCTCGCCGCCCACCTGGACCGTTTGGCCGCGCGGCTCGACGCGGCTCTCGGCTAAGCTTTCTTCGTGCTGCGTCAAATCCACTGGTACGACGAGGCCGGCATCGCCGGCGCGCTGCGCATGGCCCTCAAGGAATGGGGCTACGATCCCGTGGATCAGTCGGGCGACGGCCCGGCGATCCTCGTCGTTCCGAGGCCCGATCCCGTCCATCTGCCGGAGCTCGCGCGCGAGATCGTCTGGTGGGTGGAAGACGCCACCCCCGAGGAAGCCAGCGCCGTGCTTGCCCTGCGACCGGGCTGGGTGCTGCGGCGCGGCGAGGATCTCGCGCCGGTGCGCACCGCCCTCGAGCGCCTGCGCCAGCGGGATCTCGGCGAAGAGGGCTGGCTCCGCCGCATGCTCCAGGAAGCGAGCCTCGACGAATTGCTGCGCCTGATGCTCGCGCGGTCCATCGAGCTCTCCCAGGCTCAGGGCGGCGCCATCTGGATCCGGCGGGAGGACACCTTCTACCAGCGGGCCGGCGACGGCACCTTCCCCGAAGCGCCCCTGCCCCGCCGGGAGGCGCTGGATCTGGCTTCCAAGGGCGAAGGCTGGCTCCTCGGGGCGCGCGAGCAGATGGGGCTCCTGCGCCTGCGCCTGCCACGCACCTCACCCGACCAGTTCCTGTCCTGGACCCGCGCCGCCGAGCCCCTGATGCTCAACGCCTGGCGCTTGGAGGAGAGTCGGCTCCTGAGCTTCAAGGACGATCTCACGGTGGCGCAGAACCGCCGCTGCCTCGAAGTGGACCTGCCGCGCCTCGTGCGCCAGGCCGCCGTCGCGGGCGAAGCGCTCTGCGTGATCTTCTTCGATGTGGACAATCTCAAGGCGCTGAACACGGTGCATGGGCACATGGCCGGCAGCCTCGTGCTCCAGACCGTCGCCAGCAGCGCCCAGCGCATCTGCCGCGCCCACGACCGGCTCTATCGCTACGGCGGCGACGAGTTCTGCATCCTCATGCCCCGCACGCTGCCCGGCGGCGCGATGAAGTTCGGCCAACGCCTGTTGGACATGATTTCCGACGCGCCGATCCTCATCGAAGGCGAATGGGTGCCCATCTCCCTCAGCCTCGGCATCGCCTGCTACCCCGACCACGCCGATGGCGCCGAGTCGCTCATGAAGGCCGCCGACCAGGCCCTCATGCGCGCCAAAGCCGAAGGCAAGCACCGCGTGGTGATGGCGGAATAGCGCCCCTGGCTTCCGGCTACGCGGCTTGGCGAGGCCACGCGTCCCGCCTCATCAGCCTCCGATTTGCTCCCGAGCCCGGGACCGCCGTGAGGCTCGAATTGCTCCATCAGCCCGGAAGCCTGTAGCCAGGAGCCGGGAGTCGGATGACTACTTCCGCTTCTTCCCCTTCTTGCCAAGGCTCTGGAAGAAGCCGCCCTTCTCTTCCGCCGCGGCGCCCACGGGTTCGCCTTCGAAGCTGTCGCGCAGGCGCTCGGCGGCTTCGCGCTGTTCGGCGGTGAGCTTCCTGGGCACGGCGGCGCGAAGGTGCAGGTAGAGGTCGCCGCGGCGGCCTTTGGATTGGAGGCTGGGCACGCCGGAATTGGGGCGGCGCAGGATCTCGCCGCTGGGCGTGCCCGCCGGGATCTTCACGGTGTCCGGGCCGTAGAGCGTGTCCACCGTCACGCTGCCACCCAGGGCCAGCGAGGTCCAGGGCACATCCAGCATCTGGTGGAGGTCATCGCCTTCGCGCTGGTAGCGGTCGTCCGGCTCCACATCGAAGACGACGAGGAGATCGCCGTTCTCGCCGCCGAAGCGGCCGGCTTCGCCTTGCCCGCGGAGCTTGAGACGGTTGCCCCGGTCCACGCCCGCCGGGATGTTGAACTTCACCTTCGCCGTCGCTCGCGAGCGGCCTTCGCCGTGGCAGGTCTTGCAGGGGTTCGGGATCAGCTTGCCGCGCCCACCGCACTTGGGACAGGGCACGACCATCTGGAAGAAGCCCTGCCGCGCCGCCACCTGGCCGCGTCCGCCGCATTGGCCGCAGGTCTCCACGCCCGTGCCCGGCGCGGCGCCGCTACCCTTGCAGGTGCCGCAGCCATCCAGCCGCGGGAACTCCAGCTCGAAGGCGTCCTTGCCGAAGACCGCGTCCCGGAAGGGCAGCTTGAGGTTGTACTGAAGGTCGGAGCCCCGCTCGCCGCGCGAGGAGGATCTCCGGGAGCCTCCGAAGAAATCCCCGAAGAAGCTGCCAAGGATGTCCTCGAAACCGGCGAACTGGCTGGGATCGAACTGGAAGGACTGGCCGCCGCCCATGCCCGGCCCCGCGTGGCCGTACTGGTCGTAGGCACGGCGCTTGTCGGCGTCGGACAGCACGCTGTAGGCCTCGGCGGCCTCCTTGAACTTCTCCTCGGCCTCCTTGTTGCCCGGATTGCGATCCGGGTGCAGCTCCATGGCGAGCTTGCGGTAGGCCTTCTTGATCTCGTCGGTGCCTGCGTCCCGGGCGACGCCCAGAACTTCGTAGTAATCCCGCTTCATCCGATCAGTTTATCGGCTCCGGGGCCGGAACTCCCGCTTTGGTTCAGCTAGGCATCCCGCCTTCTTCGTCCATGGCCTTCATCATGGCCTCGCTGGCGGCCAGGACGGCCTCGGTGAGGAGGTTCTGGGTCTCCAGCAGATCGGCTTCGCAGCTCTGGAGGGCGGCCTTGTCCTTGGTGCTCACCGCCTGCCGGGCCCGGCCCAGGGTTTCCCGGATGAAGAGCTGCTGCTCCTCGTTCAGGTACTTGCCGCATTCAGCGAAGCTCTTGTCGCAGGAGAAGATCAGGCCTTCGGCCGAGGCGATGTACTTCAGCTCGTCCCGGCGCTTCTCGTCGGCCTCGATGTTGGCCTCGGCTTCGCGGACCATCCGCTGGATCTCCAGCTCCGAAAGCCCCGAACTGGGGCGAATGCTCATGCCCTGCTCCAGGCCCGTCATCAGGTCCTTGGCGGACACGCGGACGATGCCGTTGGAATCAATGTCGAAGGCGACCTCGATCTGCGGCACGCCCTTGGGCAGCGGCGGCAGGTTGATGAGGTCGAAGCGGCCGAGACTCTTGTTGTGCTCGGCCAGCTCGCGCTCGCCCTGCAGCACATGGATTTCCACGCGAGCCTGGTTGTCGGTGACGGTGGTGAACACCCGCGCGTCCCGGAGTGGGATCGTGCTGTTGCGGGGGATGATCTTCACGAAACCGCCGCCCTGAGTCTCGATGCCCAAGGACAGCGGCATCACATCCAGCAGCACCAGGTCCTTCACATCGCCCTTCAGCACCGCGCCCTGGATGGCCGCGCCCGCCGCGACCACTTCATCGGGATTGATGGTGCGGTTGGGTTCGCGGCCGAAGAAGTCCTTCACGCACTTCTGCACGAGCGGCATCCGCGTCTGGCCGCCCACGAGGATGACTTCATCCACATCCTTCGGCTTCTTGCCCGCCTGTTCCAGCGCGTCCTTGATGGGGATGAGGGTCAGCTCCACCAGATCGCCCACCATCTGTTCCAGCTCGTCGCGGGTGAGGCTGGCCTCCAGGTGCAGCGGGCCGCTCGGACCCTGCGCGATGAAAGGCAGGCGGATGTCCACCTTGTCGAGGGTGGACAGCTCGCACTTGGCCTTCTCGCTGGCCTCCTTGAGGCGCTGGAGGGCCATGCGGTCGCCGGTGAGGTCCATGCCGGTCTTCTCATGGAACTGCTTCACGAGCATGAGCAGGATGGCCTGGTCGAAATCCTCGCCGCCCAGGAAGGTGTCGCCGCTGGTGGCCAGCACCTCGAAGACGCCGTCGTTCATTTCCATGAGCGTGAAGTCGAAGGTGCCGCCGCCGAGATCGTAGATCGCCAGCGTCTGCTTGATGCCCGGCTTGTTGAAGCCGTAGGCGAGCGCGGCGGCCGTGGGCTCGTTGACGATGCGCTCGATGTTGAGGCCCGCGATGCGGCCCGCGTCCTTGGTGGCCTGGCGCTGGGCGTCGTCGAAGTAGGCGGGCACGGTCACCACCGCGTCCGTCACCTCCTCATGGAGGAAGGCTTCCGCCGCCTGCTTGAGGTTGCGGAGGACGATGGCCGAGAGTTCCGGCGGCGCGTAGTCGCGTTCGCCCACGCGCACCCAGGCGTCGCCGTTGGGCGCGCCCACCACGGGGAAGGGCAGCCGGTTTTTCGCTTCCTGCACCCGCGGCGCGTCGAAGCGCTGGCCGATGAGGCGCTTGATGGCGAAGAGCGTGCGCTGGGGATTCGTCACCGCCTGGCGCTTGGCGATGTGGCCGACGAGGACATCGCCCTTGTCGGTGAAGGCCACCGTGGAGGGCGTGGTGCGGCTGCCTTCGCGGTTGGGGATGACCCGCGGGTCGCCACTCTCCAGCACGCACACGCAGCTGTTGGTGGTCCCGAGATCAATGCCGATGAGCTTGCCTGCCATGGATGCTCCGAAGGATTCAGATCAGTGCGCCACTCAGTTCACAGGACCAGTCGCCGGATCATCCGGCGCGGCGGGGAGTTCCTGCGTGTGGTAGGGATCGGGCGGCTCCAGGTTCCGGCGGTTCACCACCACCCGGGCGGGCCGGAGGAGCTGGCCGCGGAGATTGAAGCCCTTCTCATAGACCGCGGCGACGACGCCATCGGGCAACGCGGGGTTCTCCAGCGTCGTGAGTGCTTCGGCGTGCAGCGCGTCGAAGGGGTCGCCCACGGACAGCGCGATGGGCTCCACGCCGAGGCGGCGCAGGGAGTCCATGAACTGCTTGCGGATGAGATCCACGCCATCCCGGAAGGCGACCAGATCCGGGTACGACGCTTCGAGCGCGCGATCAAAATTGTCCAGCGCGGGCAGCAGGTCGCTGAAGATCCGCTTCTCCGCCTGGTCCACCGCCATCTGCGTGTCCCGCTGGACTCGGCCGCGGAAGTTGTTGAAGTCCGCGGCGAGGCGTCTCTGCTGCTCGATCAGTTCCGCTTCCCGCTTCACCAGTTCTTCGAGCTGCTTCTGCGCTTCGGCGGAGGCCTGTCCCGCGGACTGGGCGGCCTTGGAGGCCTTGGCCCGGGCTTCCTCGGCGGCGGCGGCGGCGTCCGCGAGCGCCTGGAGATCCATGGCGTCGCTGTCGAAATCCACGACTTCGGCGCCTTCCTGGCTCTCGGTGGAAAACGGATCCTCGGGCGGCAGTTCCGCCGGGTGGGGAGTCTCGGGGTTCATGACCCCAAGTATAGGAGCCAATTTGAACGCCTTGAAAGCTAACCCCGGCGGCGGTCCAATTCCCGGCCCAGCCAGTCGAGGCCCGCGAGGGCCCTCGGATAGTCCATGCGCAGGGGACCCACCAGCGCGAAGGTGACGAAGCCCGCCGGCCCGAGGCGCACGGTGCGGACCAGGGTGGCCAAGGGGAAGTCCGCCAGGAAGGGATTCTCGGAGCCGAGGATCAGCTTGACCTCGGACTGCGCCTGCTCGGCGAAGGCGTTGAGGAGCCTGGCCAGCAGCTCCTGTTCTTCGAAGGCCGCCACCATGCCCCGGAACCGCTCCACATCCTCGAACTCCGGCAGGTGGCCGAGCTGCCCGACGCCGGAGACGAGCACCGGCGGGCCTTCCCCGTCTTCGGTCCACTTCGCGGCCATCTGCTGGAGCCGGGCGGCCATCTGACGACCCTCCTCCACTCCGGATTGGAGCTCGGCCAGGAGCCGTCCTTGAAGCTCGGGCAGGGTGCGCCCCTGAAAGCGCGTCGAGGCGAAATTCCCCAACTCCACCAACTGGGCGGAGCTGAGATCCGGCGGCACTTCGAGGACGCGGTGCTCCACTTCCCCGGCGGCGCCCACCCACACGGCGACGGCCCGGCCCGGCGGCAGCGGCACGAATTCCAGCCGCGCCAGTCGGCTCTGGGTGAGGCCCATGGGCAGGGCCAGGCAGACGCCCTGGAGCACTTCGGAAAGCACGCGCCCGGCTTGGCGCGCCCAGGCTTCCGGATCCAGGTCCAAGCCCCGCAAGGCCCCTTTGAGCCGGGGATCCATGGCCTGCGCGTCGGCCCTCGCCCCGCGCGCGCCGATCCAGCGGTCCACATAGTAGCGGTAGGCCCGTTCCGTGGGCACGCGTCCCGCGCTGGCGTGGGGCTGGCTCACCAGCTGGCCTTCCTCCAGATCCGCCAGGACATTGCGGATGGTCGCGCTGGAGAGCGCCTCGGGGTAGCGCTTGGCCAGAAGCCGCGAGCCCACGGGCTCTCCGGCCTCCAGGTAGGCCTCGATCAGCGTTTTGAGGACCGAGGCTTCCCTCGGGTCCAAGGGATTGGGATCAGGGGGTTTCATTTTCCGGTGACCAGGGGCGCCCTTCCAGCACCTAGACTAATAGCCCCACCTCTCCTGAAGGAGCCCCCCATGAACTGGCGCACCCTCACCCTCCCCGCCGCCCTGACCCTGGCCCTCGCCGGGACCGTCGCCTGCAACCGCGAGAGCGAGGCCGCCAAGCTGGCGGATCAGGCCGCCCAGCAGGAGCAGTCCCGGGTGGCCGAACTCCAGCAGGAGCTGGCGGACGCCAAGGCCGGCAAGACCGTCTCCACGGATGACGCGGAGACCAGCAAGACGCTGGAAGCCAACCGCATCAAGGCCCTGGAGAAGCAGCTCTCCGACGCCAAGCACCGCGCCGCCGCGGCGAAGAAGGAAGCCACCCAGCTCGCTTCCGCCAAGGATGTGAAGGCGGTCTCCGTCACCGTCCCCACGGACACGGCCTTCTCCGTGAAGCTCGCGGAAGGCCTCGCCACCGATAAGCAGCAGGCGGGCGACAACTGGAGCGGAACCCTGGCTGAGCCCATCGTGGTGAACGGCACGACCGTCTGGCCCGCTGGCACCCCCGTGAAGGGCGTCGTGAGCCAGAGCGTCGCCGCCGGCCGCCTCAGCAGCGGCAAGGGCGTGCTGGCCATCAAGGTGACCGCCATCGGCGACAACGGCGTGGATAGCGACACCCACGCGGTCACCGGCACGCCGAAGGGCGAGCGCAACGCCAAGTTCATCGGCGGCGGCGCGGCGCTGGGCGCTCTCGTCGGCATCCTCTCCGACAAGAACAACAAGAACGACCACGCGCTCGGTGGAGCCGCCATCGGCGCCGCCGCGGGCACCGCCGTCGCCGCGGGCACCGCGGACACCGTCATCAAGATTGACGCGGCCGCGCCCCTCGCCTTCCACCTGGCCGCGCCCGAGACGGTCGTCGTCAAGAAGTAAGGCCTCGCACCTCGGGCCACGGGAGTAGCGACGCTCCTTCCGTGGCCCGACTTTTTTTCAGAGGCCGGAGGTCCGAGGCCCGTTCAGGCTCCGAGCTGCTTCAGGCGTTCGGCTTCGAAGGCGGCGCGGAGGGGTTCGAGGATGGGCTCGATGGCGCCGCCCATGAACGCGTCAATCTGGTGGATGGTCACGCCCACGCGATGATCCGTCACGCGCCCCTGGGGGAAGTTGTAGGTGCGCACCTTCTCGCTGCGGTCGCCTGAACCCACCTGGGCTTTGCGCAAGGACGCGTTGGCGACGTCCGCCTCGTCCTGGGCCTTCTGCAGCAGGCGGGATTTGAGCACGGTCATGGCTTTCGCCATGTTCTTGAGCTGGCTGCGCTCGTCCTGGCAACTCACGACGGTGTTCGTCGGCAGATGGGTGAGCCGCACGGCGGAATAGGTCGTGTTCACGCTCTGGCCGCCCTTGCCGCCGGAACAGAAAGTGTCAATGCGCAGGTCCTCCTTGCGGACCTCGATGTCCACCTCTTCCGCCTCGGGCATGACCGCGACGGTGCAGGCGCTCGTGTGGATGCGTCCCTGGGTTTCGGTCTTGGGCACCCGCTGCACGCGGTGGACGCCGGATTCGAACCGGAAGTGGGAATAGGCGCCGTCGCCCTCGATCATGGCGATGACTTCCTTGAGGCCGCCCTGCTCCGCCTCGCTCTCATCCAGCACGGAGACCTTGAACCCCTTGCGCTCGGCGAAGCGCGTGTACATGCGGAAGATCTCCGCCGCGAAGAGCGCCGCTTCCTCGCCACCCGTGCCCGCGCGGACTTCCAGGATGATGCTCTTCGCGTCGTTGGGATCCCTCGGAATGAGCAGCGTGCGCAGCTCCGCCTCGCCGGACAGAAGGGCCTGCTTGAGATCCGGGATCTCCAGCTCGGCCATATCGCGGAGATCCTTGTCCATGGCCTTGTCGGCGAGGATGGCTTCGGCCTCTTCGAGCTGCTTCTGGAACACGCGCTGACGCGAGAAGGACTCCACCACCGGCTCCAGCTCGGCCCGCAGCTTGGTCAGGTCGCGCAGGCGCTTGGGGTCCGTGGCGATGGACGGATCCTGGAGCTGGGCTTCCACCTCCTGGAACCGGGCCTGGATCGCTTCAAGCTGCTCGTGCATCGTTCCTCCTTCCGCGCGCAAAGAAAAAGGACGAGCCGGTCGCCCGGCCCGTCCTTGGGATCGCGAAAGCTAAGCCTCGGTGGAGGGCTCGGCGGCGACGACCGGAGCCTCTTCCTTCTTGGCGTACTTGCGGTTGAACTTCTCCACGCGACCAGCGGTGTCGAGCAGCTTCTGCTTGCCGGTCCAGAAGGGATGGCAGGCGGAGCAGATTTCGACGCGCAGCTCCTGCTTGGCAGAGCGGGTCTTGAACTCATTGCCGCACTGGCAGTGGACGGTCACTTCGTGCAGCTGGGGGTGGATCTCAGGCTTCATGTCAGGCTCCTTCGGGGACCGACCGGATGCCAGAACGGCACGCGGCGCATCCGCCTCATAAGAGGGCTAGTTTATCCCGGACCGCCTTCCCGGACAAGGAAGATTCAGAGACGGGCTCAGGCCCGATTGGGCTTCAGCAGCCAGTGGCCATCCAGCAGACGGTGGAGGTGCAGGCCGCCCCAGACCCCGGTCTGGATGACGAAATTGAAGAGCATGGCCCGCAGGACGAACTGCCAATCGCTCCATTCCAGGAACCAGCTCTTATGCCACACCGTGGTCAGGGCGAACAGGAGGGCGGTGAAGCCGAGGTTGTCCAGGATCCAGTCCAGCGGCTTCCGATTGGATTGGAAGCGCTCCAGCAGGTAACCGGCGAAGGTGCCATAGCTGAGCCAGGTCCAGAGGAAGGACTTGCCCAGGACGAACCCCATCGGCGTGGCCAGCAGGGTGCCGAGGAGCATGGCCAGCAGGTAGCGGGACACGGGGTTGAGCCGTTGCCACCGCGCGCGCGTCCAGAAGATGCCCACGCCCACGGCGAGGCCCATGGCGAGCCCGATGAGGATGCTGATGCGCCAGGGGCGATTCAGGAGCAGGCCCAGAACCGACAGATACCCCCCGGTGGCGAGGCCGATCGCGCCCCCGGCCACCAGCTTGGTGTGACGCCGATGGCGAGAGTTGTCGGCCTCCGCGGCCATCAGCTCGCGGGCGATGTCGGCAGGAGCCTCCTTGCCCATGAGGACGGTGGCCATGGCCTCCTCGCTGACGAGACCGGCGCTCTCCGCCTCATCAAGAAGGTTCGCCTCCAGCTCCCGGATCAGCTCGCGGCGGCGACGGCGCGGCAGCGCGGAAAGCCCGCACTCCACTTCCGCCAGATAGCCCGCCATCAAGGACACGCTCACCCCCGGGGACCGACGAAGCCCTGGACCATGTCCACGAACTGCTTCCACTCGCGCTTCTTGGCTTCCAGGAAGGCCGTCCCGGCCGCCTGGATGGCGTAGTAGCGCCGCTCCCGGCCATTGGGCTGGGTCTCCCAATAGGAGCTGATGAATTCCGCCGCCTCCAGCTTGTGGAGTGCGGGGTACAGAGCCCCCTCCTTCAGGGTGTAGGACCCCTCCGTTCGGGCGCGGACCGTCTCGATGATCTGGTATCCGTACATGGGCCCTTCGGAAAGCAGGGACAGCAGGAGCAGAGGGGTGCTTCCTTTGAGCAGTTCACGGTCCAAGGGGGGCCTCCGTTTAGTCTCAATGTGCCTCGCAAAGCGAGGCCGGTCAAGGGTCAGACAGGCGTTTCATGCCTCGCGGATTCGCGGGTGCCCTGTTCGACCCGA
>CAZKIM010000026.1:16565-18769 GCA_964552855.1 uncultured Solibacteraceae bacterium
AACAGCCCCCACGATTGTGAGGGCTGAAAGAACTGGTGCACCCGAGACGACTCGAACGTCCGACCTACAGCTTCGGAGGCTGCCGCTCTATCCAACTGAGCTACGGGTGCCCGCAATCCTTCAGGATGCCCGTGGCTGACAGGCCTGGCAAGCGCGCTTCCTTCCTGTCAGCGGTCCCGCACCAGCGGCGCGGGATTGTCTCCATCCTCCGCCCGGCGATGGACCTGGCCCTCGACGCTGGCGAAGTAGGCCTTCACCCCTTGGGCGATGGCGGTCCCGAGCTTGGCGATGAAGGCCGGATCCTTGAGCTTCTTCTCTTCCTTCGGGTTGGAGATGAAGGCGGATTCCACGAGCACGGCGGGCATGGCCGCGCTGCGCAGGACGATGAAGGGCGCCTGCTTCACGCCCCGCTCCTTGATGCCCGCCAACCGGTTCAACTCCCGCTGGATGTCCACGGCGAGGGACTGGGAATCCCGCAGAAAGGCCTTTTGCGCGAGATCATCCAGGATGCTCGCCACCACATCCGGCCCCGGCGCGGCCGCCGGGTCCGGCCCACCATTCTCCGTGTCCGCCGTGGCTTGGGCGTCAGCTTCGGCTTGGCCCAGCGACAGGAAGTAGACCTCGCTGCCGGTGGCGGCGCGGGCGCGGGCGGCGTTCAGGTGCAGGCTCACGAAGAGATCCGCGCCCTGCTTGTTGGCGATGGGCGCCCGGTCCCAAAGCGGGATGAAGGTGTCGTCGTCCCGGGTGAAGGCCACGCGATAGCCCAGCTTCTCCAGGGCCGCGCCCGTGGCTTTGGCGATGGCGAGGGCCGCGTTCTTCTCCAGCAGTTTCCCGCGCCCTTTCGCGCCCGTGTCCTCGCCGCCGTGGCCCGCGTCCAGCACGATAAGGGGCGGCTTGACGGCGGGGGAAGCGGCGGCGGTTTCCGGTTTCCCGGCCCCAGCCATTAGGCTGAAGGTGAGGAAGGACGCCGCAAGCGTCCGGGGGAGTGTCCGAATGGCCCAATCCGTCAAAGGCATGCGCGATCTCTACGGCTCCGAGCTGCGGGCGTTCCGCCTCGTCGAGGATACCGCGAGGGCGGCCTTCGCGCGGCACGGCTACGAGGAGATCCGCACGCCCATCCTCGAATACACGGAAGTCTTCAAGCGCTCCGTGGGCGAAAGCTCGGACATCGTCAACAAGGAGATGTACGCGTTCAAGGACCGCGGCGACCGCGAGGTCGTCATGCGGCCCGAGAACACGGCGGCCGTCGTGCGCGCGCTCATCGAGCACAAGCTGCTCGGCTCCAGCGACCCGCGCCTGCTCTTCTACATCGGGCCGATGTTCCGCTACGAACGGATGCAGGCGGGCCGCTACCGCCAGTTCTGGCAGATCGGCGCGGAAAGCTTCGGCATCGCGAGCCCGGAATCCGAGGCCGAAAGCCTGCTGCTGCTCTTCGAGATCCTGAAGGGGCTCGGCCTCACCCAGCTCAAGCTGAGCCTCAACTCGGTCGGCACGCCGGAATCTCGGCCCGCCTTCTACGCCGCCTTCCGTGCCTTCTTCGATGCCCGCGAGGTGGAGTTCTGCGAGGACTGCCACCGCCGCATCGGCGAGAATCCGCTCCGCGTCCTCGACTGCAAAAATGAGAAGTGCCAGAAGGCGCTGGAAGGGCACCCGCTCATCACGGACTTCCTGGATGACGCGTCCCGCGCCCACCACGCGCGGCTCAAAGAGCTGCTCACGGCCCTCGGCATTCCCTTCGAAGAGAACCCGCGCCTCGTGCGCGGCCTCGACTACTACACGCGCACGGCCTTCGAAGTGCTCTCCAGCGACCTCGGCGCCCAAAGCGCGCTGCTGGGCGGCGGCCGCTACGACGGCCTCGTGAAGCAGCTGGGCGGCCCGGACACGCCCGCCTTCGGCTGGGCCATCGGCCTGGACCGCCTCGCCAGCGTCGTCCAACAGGTGAAGGGCGAAGTGCCTGCGGACCCGGCCGCGCTGCTCGTGCCCTTGGGCGACAAGGCCGCGTTGGAGGCCATGAAGCTCGCCCAGGGCTGGTGGGACCAGGGCCTGCGCGTTCAGCTGGACACCCGCGGCCTGGCGCTCAAGAAGGTCTTCGCCTCCGCCGACCGCCTCGGCATCCGCACCGTCCTCCTCCTCGGCGACGGCGAGCTGGCCGAAGGCGTCCTCACCGCAAAGGACATGGCGAGCGGCGAGCAGACGAAATGGCC
>CAZKIM010000027.1:0-2866 GCA_964552855.1 uncultured Solibacteraceae bacterium
GGGCAGCACGAGGAAGGCGCCCACATAGCAGCAGCAAAGGCCCGCGAAACTGAGCAGGCCGTTCACGAGGGCGAGGAGCAGGAGCCCGCCGAAATTCGCCATGGCCGCGTGGAAGCTAAGCTTCACGGCGTCCAGACCCTTCATCCCGCGATCCAGGATGAGCGGAAAGGTGAAGGTGAACAGCAGGCCGATGATGGCGGAGATGAGCATCGCCAGCAGGAAGAAGCCCGCGATCACGAAGCAGCCCATGAACGGGGCGAAGTCCTCGGCGCCATGGCCCATCGCGCCGGCGAGGGCGGTGGCGAAGAAACCGAAGAACAGGATCAGCATCAACGGCACCATCACGACCATGGAGATCACGACCATCAGCAACGAGGCGATGAAGGCCTCGCTGAAATAGTCGAAACCTTTGAAGAGCAGATCGAAGGTGATGGGCTGGCCCAAGGCTTGGCGGCGGTAGCAATAGTAGATGCCGCAGAGCATCGGCCCAAGCAGGATGCCGAGCGGCACCGCGCCGCCGAGCAACATCCCGACCACCGTGATGCCGAGGAAGAGCCCGTACTGGCCCTTCACCCGCGACCAGGCCTCCTGGATGTAGGCCGTCGGCGAGATGGAGACCTTGGCGAAGGGCGCGAACTCAGAGGTCATGGACGGGTTCCTGCGTCCAGGCTCACGGAAGGTCGCGCTCTGCGCAATGAAAAGGGCGCCTACTGGCGCCCCGAGTTTGTCGCGGTCACCCCCGAAGCGGTGCCGGAAGGGCCAGGCGAAAACGGTCGGCCCAATGGTGAATGAAACGAGTTGGTTGTTTCACCCTGGCTTCAGCATGGGCTCCGGGCCTCACCCCGCAAGGGGATCTTTGACGAACGCGCTTCGTCAATGCAGCAGCGATGCCAATGCCTCCGGCGTGGCGACGGGTGCGGAGCAAGTTCGGTTCCTGCATACGAATGCGGAGGGCGCTCCCGCAAGGAGGCCTCGATCACGGTGCAGTGGAAGGTCCGAGTCGGGCTCGGCGCAGCTGATGAGCGCGCTCGGAAGAAAGCGTGACCGCGCTTCCCGCAGCAACGACTTGGTGGCGGGATGCGAAAGCGCGCCGACGACGACGATTTCCATCGGGTCGGAGAGCGCGGCGTCCAGAACCCCGAGCATGCCCGGGAAGGCCCGGGGCGCCCGCTCCATCCAGGGACCAAAGCACCGAAGCGTCCGTTCGGCCGTCTCTCGGAAATCGTCCCGCTCCAGATGCCGCGACAACCTCAACAACGCCTGGGCCGCCAGGGTGTTGCCGCTGGGCAACGCGTTGTCGAAGCCCGGCTTGAGGCGGATGAGCATGTCGCTTTGATCGGTCTCGGTCGCGAAAAAGCCGCCCTGCTCCGAATCTTCAAAGCGGGCCTTCATGGCTTCTGCGATCCGCTCCGCGAGGCGCAACCAGCGCGCATCAAAACCCGCCTCGAAGAGATCCACGAGGCCGAGCGCCACCGCCGCGTAATCCTCCAGGAAGCCCGGCGTCGCGGCCTGGCCGCGGCGGAAAATGCGCAGCAGCTGGTCGCCCTTCCAAAGCTCGCGCTCGATGAAGGCCGCGCAGGCGGTCGCTGCATCCAGGTAGCGCGGCTCATCCAGCGCCGCTCCGGCCTTGGCGAAGGCGGAGAGCGCGAGGCCATTCCAGCTCGCGACGACCTTGTCGTCCTTGCCCGGGCGCACACGCTGGTCGCGCCACAGGCGCAGGCGCTCGCGCAGGCGCGCGTCATCCTCCACCGGCAGATCCGCCTTGGACGAGAAGCGATGGACGACGCTGGCGCCGTGTTCGAAATTCCCGCCCTCCGTGACGCCGTAAGCGGCGCAGAAACGGTCCGCATCTGTTCCAAGCGCCTCACGAACCTCCGCGCGCGTGAAGACATAGAACTTGCCCTCTTCACCTTCGCTATCCGCGTCTTCGCTCGCATGGAAACCGTCGGATTCGTCGCGCAGATCGCGCATCAAATAGTCGAGGGTCGAGCGGACCACGGCGGCATCCCGGGCTTCGCCCGTGGCCAGGAAGGATTCCAGGTAGGCGACGGCGAGGAGCGCGTTGTCGTAGAGCATCTTTTCGAAGTGCGGCACGAGCCAGCGCGTGTCCACGCTGTAGCGCGCGAAGCCGCCGCCGAGCCAGTCGTGCATGCCGCCATCGCGCATCGCATCCAGCGTGCGCCGCGCCATGCGCTGGTCCGCTTCCGCGCCGCGCCGCAGGATGAGGCCGAGCGCCATGCTGGGAGGGAATTTCGGCGCGGGGCCGAAGCCGCCCCACTCCGCATCGAAGGAGGCCCGGAGCTGGGTCAGCATCCGGTCGAAGACCTTGGCCTCGGGCAAGGTCGTTCCGGGTTGCACCTGGGCCTGCTTCGCCAGTTCCTCCGTCAACTCCGCCGCCTGGTTCACGACATCCAGCCGCTGTTCCCGCCACAACTCCGCGATGCGCAGCAGCAGCAGCCGGAAGCCCGGCATCCCGCCGCGTGGCTCGGACGGAAAATAAGTGCCGCCGTAGAAGGGCTTGAGGTCCGGCGTGAGCCACACGCTCATGGGCCAGCCGCCGCGCCCCGTCAGCGCCTGCACCGCGTCCATGTAGAGGTCATCCAAGTCGGGCCGCTCTTCGCGGTCCACCTTGATGCAGACGAAGTTCGCGTTCAGCACTTCCGCCACCGCCGCGTTCTCGAAGCTCTCGCGCTCCATCACATGGCACCAGTGGCAGGCCGCGTAGCCGATTGAGAGGAAGATGGGCTTGTCCTCCGACCGGGCGCGGGCCAGCGCCTCCTCGCCCCAGGGGAACCAGTCCACCGGGTTGTGCGCGTGCTGGAGCAGGTAGGGACTGAGAGCGTGCTGAAGACGGTTCGGCATGAAG
>CAZKIM010000027.1:2966-6452 GCA_964552855.1 uncultured Solibacteraceae bacterium
TATCGAAGGCGATGCGCCATCTGCGGGGGCAGGCGAAGCTGTCGGAAGCCAACATCGAGGAGGCGCTGCGCGAGGTGCGCATGGCGCTGCTGGAGGCGGATGTCCATGTGGCCGTCGCCCGCACCTTCCTCGCGCGGGTGAAGGAGAAGGCCCTCGGGAAGGAAGTGCTCGAAGGCCTCAACCCGGCCCAGGCCTTCATTGACATCGTCTACCAGGAACTCACCGAGATCATGGGCGGTCAGGCCTCCGAGAAGCCGCTCGATTTCAGCGCGAATCCGGCGGTGCTGATGATGGTGGGCCTGCAGGGCGCGGGCAAGACGACGACCAGCGGCAAGCTGGCGAAGCTCCTCAAGAAGCAGGGGCGTTCACCTCTGCTCGTGCCGGCGGATGTGTACCGTCCCGCGGCCATCGAGCAGCTCCATGTGGTCGCCAAGGATGCGGGCGTGCCCTCTTTCCGCACGGAGCTCAAGGATCCTGTCGCCATCTGCGAAGCGGCGTTGAAGGAAGCCAAGCTCAAAGGCTGGGACACGGTGATCCTCGACACCGCGGGCCGCCTGCACCTGGATGACGCGCTCATGGATGAGCTGGGGCGCATCAAGGCTGGGACCGAGCCGGGCGAGATCCTCTTCGTCGCCGACGCCATGACGGGCCAGGACGCGGTGCGTTCGGCCACGGCCTTCCACGAAAAGCTTTCCCTCACCGGCGTCATCCTCAGCAAGACCGATGGCGACACGCGCGGCGGCGCCGCCTTCAGCATCAAGCAGGCGACGGGCCGTCCCATCAAGTTCATCGGCGAAGGCGAGAAGCTGGACGACTTCCAGGTCTTCCACCCGGATCGCATGGCCCAGCGCATCCTCGGCATGGGAGATGTGCTGACGCTCA
Organism: uncultured Solibacteraceae bacterium; assembly: GCA_964552855.1. GTDB lineage: Bacteria > Acidobacteriota > Holophagae > Holophagales > Holophagaceae > JAFDVN01. Next base: position 3,849 of record CAZKIM010000027.1, read on the forward strand.
TCGAGCACGCCAAGGACAAGATTGACGAGAAGGACGCCGAGGACATGGCTCGGCGTATGGCGAAGAACCAGTTCACGCTGGAGGACATGCGCAAGCAGTTCCAGCAGGTGGCCAAGCTCGGTTCCATGAACAAGCTCATGGGCCTGCTGCCGGGCATGGGGCAGATGAAGGAGCAGCTCGCGTCGGTCGCCACGGACAAGCGGATGAAGCACCTCACGGCGATCCTGGATTCCATGACGCCCAAGGAGCGCGCCAACCACAACCTGCTGGATGGCAAGCGCAAACGCCGCATCGCCGTGGGCTGCGGACGCCCCGTCCACGAAGTGAATCAACTGCTCAAGCAGTTCCTCGAAATGCGCAAGATGATGGGCAACATGAACGACCCGAAATTCATGCAGCGGATGCAGCGCATGGCGGGCGGAATGAAGGGCGGCGGTCTTCCCGGCGGGATGCCTGGGATGCCGGGCGGCTTCAAACTCCCGTTCTGATCTGGGCGCGGCTGCGGGATGATGGGGACGCTGCCCAGGAGTCCCCATGTACCTCCGTTCCGCGTCCCTGGCCCTCGCGCTCGTGGCCTGCGCGCCGACCGCCCTCCCCGCCAAGGCGCCCGCGGGTTCCGCCGCGCCGCACCCGGCGGATGCCCGCTTCGAAGCCCTGGCCAAGCGGATCATTGACGGCTACCTGCGCCTCAATCCCGAAGCCGCGACTCAGTTGGGCGACCATCGCTTCGACGCCCGCCTGAGCGACATGAGCCCCAAGGGCCTCGCGGCGCAACGGACCTGGGCCAAGGCGCAGCGGGCGGCCCTTCTCGCGATCCCCGAGAAGGGTCTTTCGGCTGGGAACCAGGTGGATCGCGCCATCCTCCTCGACCAGATGGACGGCGCCCTCTTCCAGTTGGATGACCTCACGAGCTGGCGCTGGAATCCGCTCGCCTACAACCCGGGCGACGCGATCTACGGCCTGCTCTCACGCGATTTCGCGCCCTTGCCCGAGCGCATGAAATCGGTGAAGGCGCGGCTCCTGCTCATCCCGGGCCTGCTCGCCTCCGCGAAGGCCAACCTCCACAATCCGCCCCGCATCTACACGGAGACGGCCATCCAGCAATTCCAGGGCGCGCTCGCCATGGTGAAGGCGGATGTCGGCGATTCCGCCACCCAAGCCGGAATGAAGGACGAGCTCGCACCCGCCCAGGACAAGGCCGCGAAGGCGCTGGAAGGCTTCATCGCGTGGATGAAGGCGGATCTGCTGCCGCGCTCCAACGGCGATTTCAGGGTCGGCAAGGAGAACTTCCGCAAGGAGCTGCGCTACACGCTGAACTCCGATCTTTCGATGGAGGACATCCTCTCCCGCGCGGAGGTCGGACTGATCACGACCCAGGCCGAGATGCTGGTGGTGGCGAAGCCGCTCTTCGCCAGCTATTTCCCAGGCCGGGCCGAGCAGGATCCCAAGGTCATCATCAAGGCCGTGCTCGACAGGATCGCGGAGAAGCGGCCCACCAACGACACCATCGTCGCGCTCGCCACGGAGGATCTGAAGCAGGCCACGGCCTTCGTGCGCGATCACAAGATCGTCAGCGTCCCCACCGAGCCCGTGAAGATCATCGTCATGCCCGAGTACCAGCGCGGCGTGGCGGTGGCGTACTGCGAAGCCCCGGGTCCGCTTGAAGCCCACGGCAGCACCTTCTTCGCCATCTCGCCCACGCCTTCCGACTGGAAGCCGAGCCGGGTTGAGAGCTTCTTCAAGGAATACAACGAGGCCATGGTGCAGGACCTCACCGTGCACGAAGCCATGCCCGGCCATTACCTCCAGCTCGCCCACTCCAACGCGTTCAAGGCGCCGACGCTGGTGCGCGGCATCTTCACCAGCGGCCTCTTCGCGGAAGGCTGGGCCGTCTACGGCGAGCAGACCATGGCCCGCATGGGCTACGGCGGGCCAGAGGTGCACATGGAACAGCTCAAGATGCGACTGCGGGTCATCATCAACGCCATCCTGGACCAGAAGATCCACACCCAGGGCATGACCGAGCAGCAGGCGCTGGACCTGATGGAACATGAGGGCTTCCAGGAGGAGGGCGAGGCCGTGGGCAAGTGGCGCCGCGCCTGCCTCAGCTCCACCCAGCTCAGCACCTACTTCGTGGGCGCTTCGGAGATGGACGACATCCGCGCCGCGGCCGAGGCCAAGGCCGCCAAGGACAAGGTCCCCTTCGACGAGCTGGCCTTCCACGACCAGCTGCTCAGCTTCGGCAGCCCCGCCCCCAAATACGCCCGGCGGTTGATGGGGCTTTGAACGGCCCCTGGAACGGGAATTTACCGCTTTGTCGCCCGCCCGGCCCGGGGTATACTGGCCAGTCCAGGAGTGACCATGCTGTCCATCCGCCTTGCCCGCAAGGGTGCCAAGAAGAAGCCCTTCTACCACATCGTCGTGTCCGAGAACGAGCTCATCCCGACGGCCTCCGCCATCGAGATCCTGGGCTTCGTGAACCCCATCGCGACCACCACCGAAGCCGTCCGCATTGACGCGGAGAAGGCCAAGGGCTGGCTCGCCAAGGGCGCCCGTCCCTCCAAGACCGTCGCCGACCTCTTCAAGAAGCACGCGATCCTCTAA
>CAZKIM010000027.1:6552-18150 GCA_964552855.1 uncultured Solibacteraceae bacterium
CGCTCCTGAAGGACAAGCCGGGCCTCCCTCCTGGGATTCGGGCCCGGCTTTTCCATGCCTGTCTGGCAGAATGGAACCCATGAATCTCGAAGCCTTTCTCGTGGATGTGCTCAAGCCCCTGCTGGACCATCCGGACGCGCTCCGCGTGGGGACGGAGGACAAGGGCCGCGTGAAGGCCCTGACCATCCACGCCGATCCGTCCGACATCGGCCGCATCATCGGCAAGAGCGGCCGCACCATCCAAAGCCTGCGCACCCTCTGCCAGGTGGCGGGCGAGAAGGCGGGCCTGCGCGTCGAGGTCGAGATCCACGACGAAGACCGCGCCTGATGCTCCTGCTGGGCCAGCTCGCCAAGATCCAGGGGCTCAAGGGCGAATTCCTCTTCCATCCGGTCATGGACGATCCGGATCGCCTCGAAGGCCTGGAGGGCCTGATCCTGGCGCCCCCGACCATGAACCTGGAGCATGCGGAAGCGGCAGCGCCGGCCCTTCCCGTGAAGCTGCGAATCTTCCGGTGGCACCAGGATCGCCCCTGCGTGGCCTTCGACGGCATCTCCGACCGCACCGCGGCGGAGGCCTTCAAGGGCTGGGCGCTGTGGATGCCCGAATCCCAGGCCGCGCTCGAGGAAGGCGAGAGTTTCCGTCACCAATGGATCGGGACGGAAGTGAGCGCCCATGGCGCGCTCCTGGGCGAGGTGATGCGCCTGGACCCGACGCCCATGGGCTACGACCTCGTCGTCATCCGCGACCGCCGCCCGGGTCGCCGGGACACGGTGGAAATCCCCTACATCAAAGCCTGGTGGACCCTCGACCTGGCGCATGGCAAAGCCGCGGTCGAAGCGCCCGAGGGCCTGCTGGACCTGCACAAACTGTGAGAGAAGCGATGACGACCAAGACCAGCGGACCCAAGATCCAGGTGCGGCGCAGCGGCGTGCACGGCAAGGGCGTCTTCGCCCTGCGGCCCATCGCCAAGGGCGAGCGCATCATCGAGTACAAGGGCGAGATCCTCTCCTGGAAGAAGGCCTCGGCCCGTGAGAACGCCTCCAACGACCCGGACCACACCTTCCTCTTCGGATTGGACGAGCGCCGCGTCATTGACGCCAATGTGGGCGGCAACGCCGCGCGGTTCATCAACCACAGCTGCGCCCCCAATTGCGAGACCGAGCAGATCGGCGACAGGGTCTTCATTGACGCGATGCGCGACATCAAGCCCGGCGAGGAACTCTCCTACGACTACCAGCTCACCCTGGATGAGCCCCACACCGCCAAAGCCAAGCGCCAGCACGCCTGCCACTGCGGCGCGAAGACCTGCACCGGAACCATGCTGGCGAAGAAGCGGTAGAAAAACTTCAAGCGAACCACGGAGACCCAGAGGCTCAGAGATGGTTTCTCTGTGCCTCCGAGTCTCCGTGGTTCAATTCATCTTTCGCGCTACCTCACCACCAGATCCATCGGCATGCGCGCGTAGACGCCCTGGGGGTCGTTGAGGCTGGAGAGCAGGTCGTAGGAGCCTTTGGCCTGATCCATCACCTGCTGGAAGGGGCCGACCTTGACGATGGGGCGCGGGCGGGATTCCTCGTTGAGGCTCTCCAGCAGCTTCTGCATGGTCGTCTTGGGCGCGCCGCCACTGGTCACTTCGTAGTCGTTGCCGAGGTTCGCCTTCTTCGCGGCGTAGCGGATGGCGTCCTGCAATCCACCCAGCTCGTCCACGAGGCGCAGGGAAAGGGCACGCTCGCCGCTCCAGACGCGGCCTTGGGCGATCTCGTTGACGCCCTCCTTCGGGATGCCGCGGCTTTCGCTCACTTTGGTGAGGAATTGATCGTAGATGCGATCCACCAGGGCTTGGATGCGCGCCAGTTCCTCCGGCGTCTTGGGACGCGCCAGGGTCATGGGGTTCGCCAGCTTGGCCGTCGTGACTTCGTCGAAGGTGATGCCGTGATCGTTGGCCAGCTTCTGCACATTGGGCAGCATCCCGAAGACGCCGATGGAGCCCGTGATGGTGCCCGGCTCGGCGAAGATGCGGTCGCCGTAGGTACTGATCCAGTAGCCGCCGGAAGCCGCCACCGTGCCCATGCTGACGACGAGGGGCTTGGCCTGGCGCGTGAGGATCACTTCGCGCTGGATGAGGTCGGAAGCCGCCGCGCTGCCGCCGGGGCTGTTCACGCGCAGGACGACGGCCTTGATGGAAGCGTCCTGCCGCACGCGGCGCAGCTCACGGGCGAGCGCGTCGCCGCCGATCTGGCCGGGCTGGCCATCCCCATCCACGATCTCGCCTTCGGCGTAGACCACGGCGACTTTGGCTTTGGCGGTGGATTCGGGAAGCAGATCCGCGTAACTCGCGAGGTCAATTTGCGAAAAGGCGCTGGAGCGATTGCCGCCGCCGCTGATCCGCTTCAATTCGGCGAGCATGGCGTCGAAGGGCTGCTCGCCATCAATGAGTCCGGCCACCTTCGCGTCGTCCACATCCAGGATGCCGCGGGTGTCGGCGAGAGCCTGGAGCGCCTCCGGCGTCGTGTGGCGGCTCTTCGCCACATCCGCCTTCCATTCACCCCACACATCGTCAAGCAGGGCCTGCACCTGCTGGCGGTTCTCGGGGCTCATCTTGTTCAGGATGAAGGGCTCCACCGCGCTCTTGAACTTGCCGACGCGCGTCACTTGCACCTGCACGCCGTATTTCTGGAAGGCGTCGCCGTAGAACATCGGTTCGCTGGCGAGGCCATTCACCTCCAACTCGCCCGCGGGGTTGAGGTAGACCTTGCCGACGGACGCCAGGTAGTAGTCCCGCTTGGCGAAGCTCATGTCGTAGGCGATCACCGGCTTCTTGGCCGCCACCTGCTCCAAGGCGCGACGAATCTCCTGGAGCGCCGCGAATCCGGAGCCATAACCCTGAGGCTGGAGGTTGCCGGTGAGGTAGACGCCCGCGATGCGGTCATCATCCGCCGCGTGGCGCAGCGCCGCGAGCACATCATCCAGGCCCACTTCCCGGGAGCCGCCGCCGAGGACCTGGCGCAGCGCGGCTTGGGGATCGTCGTCGCGCACATGGTCGGGGATATTCGCGCCCAGGTTGAAGACGAGCATCGCCTTGGCGGGCACCTCCGGCCTGGAAGCCGACGAGCCCGCGGCGGCGAGGAAGGTGATCATCAGCACCACGACGACGCCGGTGAACGCGCAGAGCGCGAGCACGACGGCGAAAAAAGTCTTCAGGAAATCCTTCATGGCGACCCCGGGGACGAGGCCTCCAGGATGGCAGCCCTACCGCGCGGTTCCCAGCACCGAAGCCAGGCGGAGGAGCATGGCGAGCCCGGCGTCCAGGGCCTCCTCGCTGCGTCCATCCAGCAAGCGTCCAGGCTTCGCCAGGGCCTTGTCCGCGTGGGGCACACCCACGACGGAAGGGCAGACGAAGGCGCCGAGCGCGGAGAGCGTCGTGCGCCAAGGCATGAGGCCGCGGTGCCCTCCGAAGGCGCCGGGCGTGGCGCAGGCCAGCAGCACGGGCAGCCCCTTCCATGGCCCAGGCTGGACGCGGCTCGTCCAGTCCACGATGTTCTTGAGATGGGCGGGCATCCCCAGGTTGTATTCCGGTGAGGCGATGAAGGCGCCGTTCGCTTCCGCGAGCGCCGTCGCGATGGCTTCCGCGGCCGCGGGGCGAGGCAGGTCCGGGTTGATGAGGGGCATGTCCAGCGCTTCGCCCTCGAAGCGGATCACCTCGTGCCCGTGGGCGCCAAGCCGGTCCCCGGCAAGGTCCATCAGGCGCCGGTTGTAGGATTCCTTCCGAAGACTGCCGCCCAGCACCACGAATCGCATCGGACCTCCCCCGGGGCCATGATGACATCGCTCAAGCGCCAGGCCCGATTCGGCCCTAAAATGGAGGGTTGGAGGAACCCATGAGCAACTACCCCGAAGCGATGGTCGCGCCGATGCGTCAGGAATTGGTGGACGCGGGCTTCGAGCAGCTCATGACCGCGGAAGCCGTGGACGCCGCGCTCCAGCGGCCCGGCACCACGCTCCTCCTCGTGAACAGCGTGTGCGGCTGCGCCGCCGCGGGCGCGCGCCCGGGCGTGGTGGCGGCGCTCGGCCGGGGGCTCAAGTTCGACCACCTCGTCACGGTCTTCGCCGGCATGGAAAAGGAAGCCACGGCCCAGGCGCGGGAGTACTTCGAGGGCGCCATGCCCACGAGCCCCCAAGCCGCGATCCTGAAGGACGGCCAGCTCGTCCACCTCATGCAGCGCCCGGATTTCCTGGGCCACGAGCCCGGCGCAATCGCCACGGATCTGGAAAGCGCGTATTACGCCGCGACGAAGTAGGGCTACCCAATGAAAAGAGGAGGGCGCCTTGCGGCGCCCTCCTCTTTTCATTGCCGGAGACTACTACAGCAAAAGATTGCCGCCCACCGAGCCCAGGAAGCCGGACCCGTAGCTGAGTGGACCATTCCCTGATCCGTTGGCCGCCACCTTGTTGTTGCCGAAGGAACCCACGCTCGCGCCGGAGGTTTTGACGCCCACGCCGTTCTGGATGATGGTGCAGGACGAGAGACGGACCGCGCCGGCCGTGGCGAAGAGGCCCGTCGCGTTGCCTGAAAGCCAGACATGGTCCAGTTGAAGATCTCCGGTCGTCGCGGAAGAGAGGATGCCCGCGCCACCGGCGTTCACGACCTTCACCTGATCCAGGCTCACCTTCGCGGCGGAAGAGCCGGACTCGATGGCGACCCCGTTGCTCGTGGCCGTGCCAGGAGCGCCTACGATCGTCGTGTTGGAAACATAGACCGACCCGGGGTTCGTGAGCGCCACATCCACCGCGTTCTGGGAAAAGCCCATGAACTCGCAGTTCTCGATGACGAGGGCCTTGCCCGACAGGAAGCGGACGCCGTTCAATCCGGCATTGGCCATGGAGCCCAGTCCGTTGAACCGGAAATTGCGAAGGATGACCACATCCGTGGGGCCCGCCGCGATGACGATGGCGTTCGTGCCGGCCACGAGGATGGAGGCCACCTGCCCGCCGCCGCCATCGAGCGTGAGCGACTTGGTGATCGTGACGGCCCCGAAGCCTCCCGGGTCGAGGGCGTCAATCTCGCCTCCAGCCGCGGTCTTGGCGATGGCGCCCGCGATGGTCTTGCAGGGCGCGGTTCGGCTGCCGGGATTGGCATCGTCGCCAACGCCTGAGACCCAGGTGCGCGTGGCCTGGGCCGAGAGGGGGAGAACGGCGGCGCACAGCGCCAGACCGAAGATGATTCGGCGGAAGGCAGGCTTCATGGAGGGCTCCTGAGATGAGATCAGCGTCTCCATGGAACCCGGCTTCCTCAAATTCCGTCCACCGATTTCTCTGGAACCTAGGCCAACCCGACCCTCGCCAGCAGACCGTGGAACCGCGGCTCGGCGCGGATGGGATCGAGGCGGGGGTCAATGCCCAGGTAGACCATCAGCTCGCACCTCGCCTCGGCGGCGCGCTCCAGCCCTTGCAGGGCGGCCTCCCGTTCTCCCAGCGCGAGATGGATGAGGGCGCGGCCATAGTCGTTCACATAGCGGGTGGTCGCAAGTTCATCCAGCCGCGCGAGCACGACCCGCGCCTCGCCTCCGCGCCCCGCGCGGGCGAGGGCATGCCCGAGCATGGCGAGCCCGTCGGGTGTTTCGGCGAGGGCGAGGCCCTTTTCGAAGGAGGCGATGGCTTCGCCCGTGTTGCCCAGCTCCAAAGTGGCGAGGCCCAGCATCAGGTGCCCGATGAGGAACTGGGGATTGACCGTGATGGCGTGACGAAAGGCCGTGGCCGCCTCTTCGGGCCTGCGGTCGAAGTGGGCGGGAAGGCCCTTCGCCACCTGGATGAGCGGCGAGAGCGGATCCAACTTCCGGGCGCGCTGGAACCGCGCGGTGGCTTCATGGAATCGGCCCCGGTAAAGCAGATGCAGGCCGTAGCGGTGATGGAGATTCGGATTATCGGGATCCAGCTCCAGCGCCCGCGCGTGCTCCCGCGCGGCGCCATCCCAATCCCAGGCGTGGCTTTCGAGAATCATCGCCATGGAGGCATGGGCTTCGGCCATGTCCGGGCGAAGTTCCAGCGCGCGCTTGGCCGCGGCATGGGCGAGCGGCATGGCATCCTCCGGGGCGACGACGCCCACGAGGAACGACAAGAGGGTGTAGGCATCCGCGAGGCCGGCGTAGGCCGGCGCGAAGGAGGGATCGCGGCTCAAGGCCGCCTGGAAATCCGCCACCGCCCGTTGGAGCCCTTCCGGCGTGCGGGACCGCCAGGCGTGCCGCCCCTTCAGGTAGTGGTCGAAGGCTTCCGAATCCACCGAAGGGGTTTCGACGAATTTCTCGCGCACCTCGCCGCTCACCCGCAATTTCAGGCGATCGGCGATGCGCGTGCAAAGTTCCCGCTGGACCTCCATGAGCGCCGAGAAGGCCCGGTTGTACTGTTCACCCCAGAGGTGGCTGAGCGTCCGCACATCCAGCAGCTCCGCGCTCACCGACAGTTCGTCGCCGCGATGGGACACGCGGCCGGTGAGCACGGCCTGGACGCCGAGATGCTCGCCCACATCCCGCAAATCGTGCCCCGCGCCCTTGAGCGGAATGACGGCGCTCCAAGGGCTCACGCGTAGGCCCGGCACCAGGGAGAGTCGCTCGATGAGGCCTTCCACCAGGCCTTCGGCCAGGTATTCCATCTCGGGATCGCGCGCGCTGTTCTCGAAGGGCAGCACCGCGATGGCCTCCACCTTCCGCGCCTGGAAGGGTCGCCACGCCGCGATCCGCGCGAGCATCCCGCGTTTTCGGAGGGGCGTGGGGGACGGGCGGAAGATGAGCTCCTGAGTGGGAATCTCCTCGCTCAGATCCATCCTCGACACCGGTGAAGTGAAGTGGGACACGGCGCCTTCTCCCGGCGCGCTGCGGATCTCGCGCAGGGCCTGGGCGGCCTCCCGGGCGCTGCCGATGCGGTTCAGCGGATCCTTCTCAAGGCAGCGGGCGACGAGCCTCCGCAACGCGGGCGGGCCGGAAGCGGGCGGCGCGGGATCCCGCAGGATGGAGGCGAGCACTTCGGGAATCGTCCCGCCCACGAAGGGCCGCTGATTCACCAGCATCTCGAACACCACGCAGCCGAAGGCGAACAGGTCACAGCGCGCGTCCAGCTCCCGGCCGCGCACCTGCTCCGGCGCCATGTAGCCCACGGTGCCGAGCACGAGGCCCGGCTGGGTATCCAGCGCGGGGTCGGATTTGAGATGTCCGGGCCCCTGCCCCGGCGCCAACCGCGCGAGGCCGAAGTCGAGGATCTTCACCTGCCCATCGCTGGTGAAGAAGATGTTCTCCGGCTTGAAGTCGCGGTGGATGACGCCCTTGGCGTGAGCCGCGGCGAGCCCATCGGCGAGGAGCGCCGCCACCTTCAGCGCTTCACCCACGGGCAGCGGGCCGCCTTCCAACCTGCGCCGGAGCGTTTCGCCTTCCAGCAGTTCCATGATGGCGAAGTGAAGCCCTTCGCCCTTGCCCAGGTCGTAGAGCGCCCGCAGGTTCGGATGGGAGAGCGCCGCGAGGATGCGAGCTTCCCATTCGAAGCGGGCGAGGGCTTCCGGATCCTCCGCAAGGTGCTCGGGCAGCACCTTGATGGCCACTTCGCGCCCCAGGCGCAGATCCGAAGCCTGGTAGACCTCGCCCATGCCGCCGGTCCCCAGAAGCCGCTGGATTTCGTAGCGGCCGTCGAGGCGAGTGCCAACAGAGAGCGACATGGGCTTGAAGTGTATCCGCGGCTACTTCACCACATGGAGGAAGAGATTCACGCCGCTGGGCTCGGCCTGCACGCTGATCTCCGAAGGCTTCGGCTTCAGGTGCGAGGCGAGGGCGCGCAACTCCTCCGCGCTGCGGTGGATGACCATCCAGTCCACGAAGTACTCCATGGCCCACCGACTTGGGTTGTGCGCGGCCACATTGCCCAGGAGCAGCCGCCCGCCGGGCACCAGCGCGTCGTAGAGCACCTGGAGCAGCACCTTGTAGGCGCGATCGCCCAGGTAGTCGAAGAGTCCTCCGCTATAGATGAGACTCCGCTTCCCGAAGGTCCGCTCGGATTCCCGCACCGTGAGAAAGCGGCGGATGGATTCCCGGTGGAAATGGAAGCGCGCGCCCGTCTTCGCGGCCAGGGGGGCGAGCACGCTTTCGCAGTGGGCGATGGCGCCTTCGCCTTGATCAATCAGTCCCACATCCAGAAGGCGACCGAGCTCTGGCGCGTGACGAAGCAGCTCCTGCACTTCGCGCGCGGGGCCGCAGCCGATGCTCATGACCTTCAGGCGGCCCTTCGCGCCCAGAAGGCTGTCGTGGATGCACCTTCCGATGAGCTCGAGCCGATTGATGTTGGCCTGGGCCACGGGCGTCTGGGTCGCCCAGATGTTGAGGACCTGCCCGAAGAGCGAATCCCCTTCGGCGTGATCCCGATAGAGCATGTTCATCATCTCGAAATCGCCCGCGTACCCGAGCGGCTTCTCGAAAGCCCGACGCAGGAAGGGCGAAGCTGACAGAAGCGGCACCAGGCGCTGGCGGAGGAGACGCCGGTGCGCCTCGTGCCCGGAAGGATCGAGGCCGTTCACCAGATCGTGGAGCTGCGCCCCCGCCTGGTCCATGCGGGCGATGATTTCCGGCGCGAGGGCCTCCAGGAGATCCTGCCGGACCCGCTGGCGGCTCAACAGGTCCGCGTGGTCCAGGCCCCGCTCTTCCACATCAAGGAACTGCTTGGCCGTTTCCAGGTGCATCCGCAAATCGAAGAGCCAGGCGCGGAATCCAGGCGAGGTGCCTTCATGGGCGCCTTCGCTCCGCGCGGCCCGCCAGCGGTCCCGGGCGCTCGTGCGGCTGGACAGGTGATAGACGCCGCTCAAATCCAGCGCCTCGGGGTCCAGTTCCAGCCCCATCAACAGGTCCGAGCCCCGGCGCTCCAGCCGCCGGATCAGGGCCGCGCCACGATGCAGCTGTTCCAACTCCTGATGGACCGCCAGGCTTTCCACCCGGTCTCCGCACAGGAGCAGATGGGAGCGACCCGCCCCCGCCTTCAGCAGCACGGCCACGCCATGGTTGGAGAGATCCTCCACCGGCCCGTGGAAGGCCCCATACGCGTTGTGAACCCCCTGGGCGGTGAGGGCGAGCTTCAGATCCTCCGTCCGCAGGCGGCGAGCCCGCAGGGGACGCGAACGGGGATCCTCCGCCTCCGGGTGGATCGCGCCTGTGCCGTGGATCATGCTGTCCATCTTGGTGCGAAGTGTAGGCGTCCCGCCGCGGATGGCTAGGCCAAAATCACAAAATTCGTGACGGATTCTTCCATGTTAAGGCCTGTGAAGATGGCCTTCCCGGTCCTTTCAGAAGGCCAACACCTTCTTGGCGGCCGCCAGCACCTTGTCGGCGTTGGGCAGGATGGCCCGCTCGAGGATGCGGTTGAAGCCCACCGGCGTGAACTCGCTGCCCACGCGCTCCACCGGCGCGTCCAGCCACGCGAAGGCCTTGGAGGCCACCAGGGCCGCCAGCTCGCCGCCGAAGCCGCCGAAGACCTTGTCCTCGTGGGCGATGAGCACGCGATGCGTCTTCTTCACGGAGGCGAGGATCGTCTCCTCGTCCAGCGGGCTCAGGGAGCGCAGGTCCACCACCTCGACGCTTCGGCCCTCGGCGGCCAGCTTCTCGGCGGCTTCGAGCGCGAAGTGCACCGGGGTGCCGAAGGCGAGGATCGTGAGCTCGCTGCCTTCGCGGCGGATGCGGGCTTTGCCGAAGGGAACGGCGAAACCTTCCGGCACCACGGCGTGGGCCAGCTTGGAGTTGTAGAGGAACTTGGGCTCCAGGTAGCAGGTCATGCCCTCGGAGCGCAGCGCCGTGCGCAGCAGGCCCGCGGCGTCATCCGCGAAGGCGGGCACGACGACGCGCAGGCCCGGCAGCGTCGTGAGCCAGCCTTCCACATTCTGCGAATGATAGAGACCGCCGCCGATGTAGCCACCGGAAGCCAGGCGCATGGTGATGTTCGGCGCGAACTGGCCCTTCGTGCGCCAGTATTCGTGGCTGCACTCCACGATCTGTTCCGCGGCCGGCCAGATGTAGTCGGCGAACTCGGCGCCCTCGACGACGACGCGGATCTTCTTGTCGAAGCGGCTCATGCCGTTGGCGGTGCCGATGATGAAGTCCTCGGCGATGGGCGCGTTGAACACGCGAGCCTCGCCGAATTCCTGCTGCATGCCCTTCGACACATTGAAGATGCCGCCCTTCTCCTTGTTGGCCATGTCCTGGCCCCAGATGAAGGTGTCGGGGTTGGCGCGGAACTCCTCCTTCAGCGTCTGGTTCAACGCCGTGATGAGGCTGATGGGCGTGCCGCTCTCGGTGTGCGTGCCGTCCGTCCACTTCGGATCGTGGAAACTTTCGGGGATCACGAAGTCATAGATGCTGGCCGGTGACGGCGCGGGCGCGGCCATGGCCTTGTCGTGGGCGGCGAGGTACTGAGCCTGGTTCTCGGCCTCCAGCGCCTGCAGCTCGGCTTCCGTGAGGCCATGGTCGAGGCAGTATTTGCGGAAGCGCGGCAGCGGGTCCGCGGCCTTGGCCGCGGCCAGTTCGGCCTCGTCCCGGTACCACTCGTGGCGGTCGGAGTTGGAGTGACTGTGGATGCGCACGCACATGGCATAGACCATGGCCGGGCCCTTGCCCGCGCGGATGTGCGCCACGGCCTCCTTCATGCCGCGCAAGGAGTCCAGCAGATCCAACCCATCGCACTTGACGATGTGGAGGTTCGGAAGGCCCGAGAAGTTGTCGCAAAGCTGGTCGTTCGCCGCCTGGTCCCGCTTGGGCACGCTGATGCCATAGCCGTTGTCCTGCACGACGAAGACGACGGGCAGCTGCTCGCGATCCGCGCCGACGATGGCCTCGTAGCAGTAGCCTTCCGACAGGCTCGACTCGCCCTGGCTGCAATAGACGATGGCCTCGCTCTTGTAGTGCTTCACCGCCCGCCCAAGCCCCGCCGCGTGCTGCGTATGGTTGCCCGTGAGGCTCGACACATTCTGGATGCCGATGCTGGGCTTGGCGAAGTGGTTGCTCATGTGGCGGCCGCCGCCGGCCACATCCGTGTCCTTGGAGATGCCGTTGAGGATGATCTCTTCCGGCGTGATGCCCGCGGCGAGGCAGGTCGTCATGTCGCGGTAGTAGGGGAAGAGGAAGTCCTTGCCCGCGCGGAAGGTGAGGCCCAGCGCGAGCTGGATGCCGTCATGGCCCGCCGAGGGCGCGTGGTAGGACCAGCCGATGGCCTGCTTCAGGTAGTTGGGCGCCTTGTCGTCAAGGACCCTCCCGAGGTGCATGAGCCCGTACCACCGGGCCAGCTCCGTCTTGGAAGGCGTGTAGCCGCTTTTCTTCGCATCCTGAGACTTGGCTGCCGCCGGCGCACCCACTATCCACCTCCAAGACCTGCTCCGACCCACCGTCAGGCGAAGCATCCCATCATCCCACGAGGCCGAAGGAGGGCCAAGGCCAGGAGATGGCGTGTGATCCAAGCCACTTGCGCGAGGTTCGCGCGCGTGGCTTCGGAAAGCAAAAAGCCCCACGCTTGTGTGCGTGGGGCTTCGTGGTATTAACGTCGCAGCGACCTACTTTTCCGCCTCTGTGCGAGGGAGTATCATC
>CAZKIM010000028.1:0-11235 GCA_964552855.1 uncultured Solibacteraceae bacterium
TGGGTGAAGAACGCCGCGAAGACGGGCCGCAACCAGCTGAACCTGGCGATCGGGTATGAGTTCTAAGGCGTCGCTCGTCGGAGTGCTCGCGTCGGCCCTCCTTCTCCTGAGTTGCGGCGGAGATGACGCGGCCGTCGCGGCGAAGTTCGCCCAGCCCCTGGCGATCCCGCCGGTGTTGGCGCCCGTGAATGGGGCGGGCGTGGATCGCTATGACCTCACGCCCTCGGCTTCGTCCCGGGACTTCCTGCCCGGGACGAAGACGGAGACCTACGGCTACAACGGGATGGGCTACCTCGGGCCGACGATCCGGTTGACCCGCGGGCAGGCGGCGCGGATCGTCCTCCACAACCAGCTCCCAGCGGAGCCGTTCGCCATGGGAAGCATGCCGGGCATGGTGGAAGGCGCGACCTCCGTCCATCTGCACGGTCTGGAGGTTCCGGACACGGCGGACATCACGCCGAATGGCTGCTGCTCCGCACTCGCGCCGGGAAGCAGCGTCACAGGGGCCGTCTTCACGCCCGACCAGCCTTCGGCGACGCTCTGGTATCACCCGCACCCCCACATGGACACGGGACGCCAGGTCTACATGGGCCTCGCCGGGATGATGATCCTGGACGACCCGGCGGACGCCGCGTTGAACCTGCCGCACGCCTACGGCGTGGATGATCTTCCGGTGATGGTGCAAGACCGCCGCTTCAAGGCGGACGGAAGCTTCGACTACCTAAGCCGACCGGAGGACATGGAAGGCCAGATGGGCGACCACATCCTTGTGAACGGCGTGGAATCGCCCTTCGCCTCCGTCGCGGCGACGCGCATCCGGCTGCGTCTGCTCAACGCCTCCAATCGTCGCTCCTACCTCTTCGCGCTCAGCGATGGCCGCGCCTTCCAGCAGATCGGGACCGATGGCGGCCTCCTGCCCGCGCCCGCGGCGGTGACGGAAGTGATGGTCCCCGCCGCGGGGCGCGCTGAAATCGTCGTGGATTTCAGCGGTGACTCCGGCAAAACCCTCTACCTCGTCAGCCGAAAGTTCGCGGAAGCGCCCAGTGTCGGTGGGGAGGGGGATGAGGCGGGCGCGTCGCTGAAAGAGGGCGCTCCGTTCCCGATCCTGCAATTCCGGGTCGGAGCTCCGGTCCCCTCCGCGTCCCTTCCTGGCCATCTGGCCACGCTGCCCGCCTTGGATCCGCAGAACGCCACGATCACGCGGCAATTCGATCTGGAGCGCGGAGCGGATGACACCATCAATGGCAAGCTCTTCGACATGAACCGGGTGGACCAGACCATCACCCATGGCGCGACCGAGATCTGGTCCGTCACCAACTACGCGACCGACATCGCCCATCCCTTCCATGTGCACGGCATCCAGTTCCGGGTGTTGAATCGGACGAGTGGGCCGCTCCCCCCGAACGACCAAGGCTGGAAGGACACGGTGCGGGTCGCCCCCGGCGAAACCGTGCGCCTGCTCATGCATTTCGACAAACAGGAGGGGCTCTACATGTTCCACTGCCACATCCTGGAGCATGAGGACATGGGGATGATGGGCCAATACCAGGTGACGCCATGAATCAGCCCCCACGCCGCTGCGAACCCCTCGCCGGTCCCTCGGAATCGCGAAGCGATTGCCGAGAAGACATGGGGATGATGGGCCAATACCAGGTGACGCCATGAATCAGCCCCCACGCCGCTGCGAACCCCTCGCCGGTCCCTCGGAATCGCGAAGCGATTGCCGAGAAGACATGGGGATGATGGGCCAATACCAGGTGACGCCATGATCCGACTGCGCATGTTGCCGCTCTTCCTCTTCGCGTCCCTGCTGCAGGCGCTGCCGACGCAGGCGCAGGCGCTCCAGCTCGCCTTTCCCGGCTGCGCGTTCACCCGCAAGGAGTTCTTCCTCACCGAGGCTCAGGCCGGGGAAGTGAAGGCGCTGGCGAAGACGGATCTGCCGGGGCTCTGGTTCGTGGGCTACGAGGCTCGCAAGGATGGCCACCTGATCGGCGTGGGCTTCTTCGACACGCACCGCGTGCGCACCGAAAACGAAACCGCGCTGGTGGCGGTGGGCGCGGACGGGAAGCTGAAGCGCGTGGAGGTCATCGCCTTCCGCGAGCCTCAGGATTACGCGCCACGCCAGGCGTGGGTGGATCAGTTTCAGGGCAAGGCGTTGGATGACAGGCTGTCGCTGAAGCGGGACATCCGTCCCCTCGCCGGCGCGACCCTCACGGCGAACGCCCTCACCGACGCGTCCCGCCGCGGATTGGCCCTGTGGCGGATCTTCTACGGGGGCGCGCCGTGATCGCCTGGGAACGCCGCTGCCTTCACCTCACCGCCGTCGTCACGGCGGTGACGGGCGGCGTCTACGGGTGGTTCCGCTATTTCGGTCAACGCATGGGCGATTTCGGCCCTGAGCCAAGTCCCTGCCAGGGGACTTGGCATCACGCCCATGTGCTCGCGGCGCCGCTCCTGCTCTTCATGCTCGGCGTCATCCTGCGCGGGCATCTGCTCCTGAAGCTCCGCGCGGGCGGACGCGAAGGCCGCCGGACGGGCCTCGCCCTCGGCCTGCTCATCGCGCCGATGGTTCTCGCGGGCTTCGGCATCCAGGTGGTGACGGATGAGAAGTGGCATATGGCGCTGGCCTGGATCCACGGGCTCTCGGCGTCTCTGTTCACCCTCGGCTACCTGATCCATTTGGCCGCCATCTGGCGCTACCGCCGACTCGCGGATGAGGAGGCCTGATGTTCGTCTGCGTGTGCAACGCGATCCGCGAATCCCAGGTGATGGCCGCCCGCGCCGCGGGCTGCGCGACGCCGGAAGAGGCCATGGCCTTCCTGGGGGCGAAACTCGAATGCCGGGCCTGCGTCGGCCACCTGATGGACAGGCTCGACGCGGGAGAAGGTGTTGCCGCGGCGCGCCAGGCGTCCTAGGCTGGGGTCCGATTCGCGGAGGCGTTCGATGAAAGGCGATCCCGGCATCCTGAAGGCGTTGAACGAAGTCTTGAAGAACGAGCTGACGGCGATCAACCAGTACTTCCTCCACGCCCGCATGGCGAAGAACTGGGGGCTCAAGAAATTCGGCGACCGGGAGTACAAGGAATCCATCGAGGAGATGAAGCACGCGGATCGCATCATCGAGCGGATCCTCTTCCTCGAAGGCCTGCCGAATCTCCAGGCGCTGCACAAGCTCCGCATCGGCGAGAACGCCCTCGAAGCGATGAAGGGCGATCTGGCCCTGGAGCTGGACGCGGTCAAGGTGCTGCGGGCCGCCATCCCCGAATGCGAGGCCAAGCACGACTTCGGCACGCGCGACCTGCTGGCGGAGATCCTCCGCAGCGAGGAGGAGGGCATTGACTGGATCGAGACCCACCTGGATCTCGCCGGGAAGATGGGCGAAGCCAACTTCCTCCAGGTTCTCGCGGGCGAACTCGGCGAATAGGCCTCGCGGGCCTGCCACAATGAGACGGTGGCCCGCATCCGCATCCTCCCCGACCATGTCGCGAATCAGATCGCGGCGGGCGAGGTCGTCGAGCGCCCTTCGAGCGTCCTGAAGGAATTGCTGGAGAACGCGCTGGACGCGGGCGCGACACGGCTTGAAGTGACCTGGGAGGACGGCGGGAAGCGGCTCCTGCAAGTGGCCGACGATGGCCACGGCATGGGGCGCGACGAGCTCTACCTCGCGTTGGAGCGGCACGCCACGAGCAAGGTGCGGACGGCCGAGGATCTCGGCCACCTCGCCACCTTCGGTTTCCGGGGTGAGGCGCTCCCGAGCATCGCGGCGGTGTCGCGCTTCGAGTTGTGGAGCGCGGAGAAGGAGGGCGAAGGCAGTCGCCTCCGGTGTGAGTTCGGCGTCGTGAAAGGCGTCGAACCCGCGCCTCGGTCAACGGGCACCACGGTCACGGTGAAGGACCTCTTCGCCACGCTGCCGGCCCGTCGCCGCTTCCTCAAGTCCACGGACACCGAGCACGCCCAATGCTGGGCCACGCTGGCGCGTATGGCCCTCGCCACGCCGACCGTGCATTGGACGATCCGGACGGATCGCGGCGCGGCCATGCTGCTGCCGCCTGTTGCCAATGTCGGCGCGCGGCTTGGCACGCTCTTCGGCGAGAAGTTCAGCAAGCTCGTGCCGTTTCGAAATGGCGATGGCGCGTGGAACCTTCATGGCTTCCTGTCGCCGCCCTCGCTCAGTTTCCGGGATCGCAATCACCTCCACCTCTTCGTCAACGGTCGCGCGGTGCGGGACCGGCTCCTGCTGGCCGCGCTCGCCGAAGGCTGGTCCGGGGCCTTCGCCAAGGGCGCCTATCCCGCGGCCGTGATCTTCCTCGACCTGCCTCCCGAGGAGGTGGATGTGAATGTGCATCCCACGAAGGCTGAGGTGCGCTTCCGCCACACGCAACGCATCTTTCCGTGGGTGGCGCGGGCGACGGGCGAGGCCTGGCGCGCGCTCCAAGGCGACCTCGCCTCGGTGCTGGAGCTGCCGCCGAAACCCGAGGAAGCCGAGTTCGACCTCGCCTCTCGCGCCCGGGAGGCGGAACATCCACGCCTCTGGAATGGCGCGGCGATGGAGGCCTTCAGCGCCCTCGCCGGGACCGGCCTTGATCGCAGTTATGAACTCGCGGCCGAGACGATGGGCGCGGCGGAAGCTGGAGTCGTCGAGCCGGGCGAAGACGGGCTCCTCTACCTGGGGAGCTTCGAGCGCACCTACCTGCTCGTGGAAGTGAGATCTGGCCCCCACGCCAAAACGCCGGAGCTCTGGATCGTGGATCAGCATGTGGCCCATGAGCGGGTGCTCTTCGAGCGCACCTTCCTGCGCCGCCACGCGCCCGCCATCCAACCGCTCATGCCGCCGAAGGTCGTTCAGATCGGCCCCGCGGCCCTGGCCCGGCTCGCGCCGTTCCTCGACGAATTGAACGCAGCCGGGGTCGAGGCGGACGCCTTCGGCGCGGACGCGCTCGTCGTGCGCGGTCTGCCGGATTTTCTCGCGGACCGCGATCCGCAGAGCCTCGTTGAAGACCTGCTCGCGCGCCTGGAGCGCGAGGGCCGGGCGGATCTGGACGCCTTCCGCCGCGACCTCAACGCCGAGCTGGCCTGCCGCGCCGCCATCAAGAAGCACGAGCGCCTCGCGCCGGAACTCGCGCTGCGGCTCGTGCGCGACCTGCTCGCCTGCGAGACGCCCAACACCTGCCCCCACGGCCGCCCCATTCTCAAGAAGCTCACCCTGGATGATCTGGAGCGCAGCTTCGGACGCCGGGTGTAGGGTGGAATGAGTCCGGAGGGAATGATGCGCCGTTGGAGTTCCATCTTTCTGCTCGCCGCCGCGCCGTTGGCGCTGTCGGCTCAGAGCGCGCCCCAGTGGCACGCGCAGGTGGGCGCGGTGTGGAGCCGCCCCGAAGGCGATCTGAGCCAGGTCTCCGACAAGGCCGGATGGGGCCTGATGGTGGGGACGCAGGCCGCGGAGACGCCCCAGGGCGCGATGCGCCTCTTCGTCGAATACCGCCGTTTCTCGCTGGAAGGCGGAGGTCGCTTCAGCCTTTCCGATGCGGGCGTGCTGCTCACCGGCTCCGTGGCGGGTCCGGTCTACGGCTTCCTCGGCGCCTCCGCTGAACGCATCCACCTCCCCACCCGTGACGCGGCGATCAAGCTCGGCGGTCGCGCGGGCCTGGGCTGGACGATGTCCCGGCACTTCAGCCTGGAGGCCGCCTACACCACCGCCTCCCTCGATCACCGCAGCGTCAACACGGTGGAAGGCTCGCTGATCCTCACCTTCTAGGCGGACCCTTCGGCGTTCTCCCACGCGACGCGTTCAGCGGCGAAGTCGAGGCCGAGGCGCTTCGCGGCGGCGTAGAGGGCGGGGCGGGCGAGGCCCAGGGACTCCGCGGCCTCGGCGGCGTGGAAGCGGTGGCGGCGCAGCGTGTCGAGGAGCAGTTGCTTCTGGAAAGCGCGGGTGGCCTCCTCCCAGGCGCGGGATTCGAAGGCGGGTTGGTCCAGCTCGGGGAAGTGGGCGGCGGTGAGCGGACCTTCGCCGCAGCGGAGCAGAGCGCGTTCCAGGGCGTGGCGCAGCTCGCGGAAGTTTCCGGGCCAGGGCAGGCGGGCGAGGGGACGGTCGAGGCCCGGCGAGAGTGGCGGCGCCGACCGCTTCATGTCCGCCGCGGCGAGGGAGACGAGGCGCGGCAGCAGCCAATCCAGTTCGTGGCGGCGTTCGGCGAGGGAGGGCAGCGCCAGCACCGTGCCCTTCAGGCGGAAGAGCAGGTCGCGGCGGAAGGCCCCCCGCGCGGCGAGCTCTTCCAGCGGGCGATGGGTCGCGGCGAGAAAGCGCACATCCACCGTGATGGAGCGGTCGGATCCCACGCGGCGCACTTCGCGCTCTTGCAGCACTCGGAGCAACAAGGACTGGAGGCGCGGCGAGAGGTCCGCCACCTCGTCCAGGAACAGCGTGCCGCGGTGGGCCGTCTCGATGGCGCCCTTGCGCTCGTTGGCGGCGCCGGTGAAGGCGCCCTTCGTGTGGCCGAAGAGTTCGGATTCCAGCAGGCTTTCCGCGAATGCCGCGCAGTTCACGGCGACGAGGGAGCCGGGGCGGCCGGAGCGACGATGCAGTTCCCGCGCCGCCAGCTCCTTGCCGCTGCCGCTGGGGCCGAGGATCAGCACGCTCAGTTCCGAAGGGGCGACGCGCTGGAGTTCGCGCATGACGCTCGCCATCGGCTCGCTGCCGTCCGTGAGCAACCATTCGGAGGGTTCGGGCGGCGGGGGCGCCGCCTCCTGCATCCGCGCGAGCCACGGCCCGGCCAGGGCGGTCGCGGGCGGGGTCACGAAGGGCGCGGATGGATCCTGCGACACGATCAACGCGCCCACGGGTGCGCCATCCCAGGCGATGGAATGGCTCCACCAGGCGCGCGCTCCGTGCCGCACCACCGGCACCGCGCCGCCTCCGCGCACGGCACTGAGCAACGCGGTCGGCGGCGCTTCACCGCGCCCCATCACGCCGTCCTTGCCCCAGACGAGCCAGGCGTCGCCCGCGAGCGAGGCGAGCCAATTCCGCAACGCCTGCTCCGGCTGTGGCGTGTCCATCGCGGCGGAGGGCCATAGCGCCCGGAGCCGCTCCAGCAAGGGCTCGGAGGCGGCGCGATCGGCGAGGGCTTGAAGCGCGAGCAAGCGATCGGGTCGGCGCTGCTCCGCGCGTCGCTCCAACAGGAAGAGTCCGCCCAGCAGGCAGGCGAGGCGATTGGGCATGGCGTCGAAACGCGTCCAGTGATCCTCTCCATCGTCTTCGCCGCGCGCCGCGCGGTGGAGCACCCACAGGTAGGCCGTTTCCGCATCCGCCTCCGCCGGGCAGGCTCCCATCACGGGTCGGAGCCAGGCGTCCAGGAAGGCGCGCCGCGCATCGAGCGGAATGTGAGGAAGGGCCTCGCGCACCCCCTCGCGGTGATCGAGCGCGACACCCAGATCGGCGCGCAGAGACCAAGCCGGCGTGAAGTCGGGATGAGTCTCCAGCAGGCGACGGGCGTGGCGCGCCGCGCGATCTAGCTCGCCTTCCGCCGCGAGCAGCATGAGTTTCCACTGCGTGTCCCAGGGCTCCGGTTGTGGGCCGCGCGCGGCCAGCCACGCGCGCAGGCTCGGCAGATCGCCCCAGAACAGCGCGGGGAAGCAGGCGTTGGCGGCGGAGCGCTGCGCCCAATCCCGCGCGCCCAGCCGCGCGAAATGCGCGTGGGCAAGCGCGAAGGCGCGCAGGCTGCCCTCCATGTCCTGGGCGCCGAGCGCGCGCAGGCCTTCCGCCATCCAGTGGAAGGGATCGGAGCAGGGATGGGCCGTCACGCCAAAGGCGGGATAGCCCGGGGCCTCTGTGGCGGCTTCGCCACCCCAGCGCATGCGGAGCCGGTCCCAGGTGGCTTCTCCGCAGGCGGGCGGCGGTGCGGGACGCTCCGTTTCCTGGAGATCGGCCGCGACGGAAGCTTCCCATCCCGTCGGCACGCGCTCCGGCATTCGACCTTCGAGTACCCGTGCGAGGGATTCCGAGGGCGCGTCGCCGAAGGCGAGCCCGCGCGGACGGAAGGGCGCGACACCGACGGGCGAAAGCCCGAAGCCACGGCCCCAGGCCCGCAGACGGGGATCGAGCATCCACGCGCCATCCAGTTGCACGAGCCAGGGCTCGGCGCGGAAGGGTTCGAGGGCGGGCGGCAGCCGGTCAAGCAGGAGCGGCTCGAGGTGGGGCCGGAGCGTTTCCCAAGGCAGATCGAAGGGTGGATCACCGCTGGGGAGCAGGCGCCCTTCCGCGTCGAGATTGGAAAGGAGCGCCTCGGCCCAGCCTTCCGGGAGCGCGTGCGAAAGTGGCGCGGGCACCAGGGATTCGAGAAAGGGCGGCAGGCGCACCGTGCCGCGTTCCACGGCGGCCAGGCAGGGCAGCCAGCGAAGGCGCGTGTCGAGGTCGAGCAGCGCCGTGGCCGCGGCCATCCAGGGCGCGGCGTCTCCGGCGAGCAGAGCCTCCCAGGCCCAGGTGCGCAGCGGGTCTTCGCGCCGTCCGGGCAGGTGCGCGGGCGCGTCGGCGCTGCCATGGCGGAGCAGCGCGACGAAGGCTGGATCGGGCGTGGCCTCGAAGCCGACGACGACGCCGGGCAGCGGACCTTCGGGACGGCGCCCGGACCACGCCGCGCGCGGCCAGCGGCCTTCGCGCCCACCGAGAGCCCAGGCTTGAGCCAACGCCGCGAGCGCCCACGCGGTGTCACCGAAGCGCCGTCCCTTCTCCATCGGCCACGGCGATCGCCAGTGGCCCAGCCAGGCGGCGCGGAGATCCGTCACGGCTCCAGCAGCCGGTGCCAGCTGCCCCAGAAATCCGGGAAGGTTTTCGCGACGCAGTGGGGATCGCGCAGGCGTCCCCCGCGCCGGAGCGCGCCCACGGCGGCCGCGAAGGCCATGCGATGATCGGCGCGGGGATTGAACGGTTCCCGCGCGAGATCCGGTTCACCCGTGGCCGGAGTGATCTTCAAGGTGTGATCGCCGATGATTTCGGCTTCGCCCCCCAGCCACCGCACCAGCTCGGCGGAGGCGTCGAGGCGGTCGCATTCCTTCAAGGGAAGCGTGTGCAGCCCCGAGAGGCGGGAGGGCCCCGGCGCGAGCGCGGCGGTGGCCGCGAGCACGGGGCCGAGGTCGGGGCAGTCCGTGAGATCGGCTTCGAACCCCTGCTTGAGCGGTCCCCACAGGCGGAGGTTCGGTCCGGGCACCCAGGTGTAGCCGCAGCCGGCTGCCGCGAGGATCTGCGGGAGCGCGCGGTCGCCCTGGCCATCCTCCGGGTCCAGCGGCCCCAGCTCCACCGCGCGTCCCGTCACCGCGGCGGCGCAGATCAGCGCGGCGGCGCCGCTCCAGTCCGCGGGCAGATCCAGGTCCACCGGGTGGAGCTGACCGCCGGGGATCTTCCAGGTGTGGACGGTGATGGCGGGTTGGCGGGGCGCTTCGATGAGTTGGGGCGCGGGGTAGCGCGCGGCTTCCAGAAGCGCGGTCACGCCGAAACGCGCGAGCCAGTGTTCCGTGAGCGTGAGGTAGCTGGGGCTCGCCACCGCGTCCCAGGAGAGTTCCCCGCCTTCGGGAAGGGCGGCCGATGCGAGCGCGAGGCCCGTGAGGAACTGGCTGGAGAGGCTGGCATCCACGGAGGCCTTGAGATGGCGCGGAGGCTGCGGACATGGATGCACCACGCCGCCGGAGGCATTCGGCTCCCAGGCGGCTCCAAGCGCGCGCAGCGGCGCGAGCAGCGGTTCCAAGGGCCGCTCGAAGAGGCGTTCGGCGCCGGTCAACGCCACCGGTCCTTCCGCCTGAAGCGCGAGCCAGGGCAGCAAGAAACGGAGCGTGGTGCCTGAGGCGCCGAGCCACAAGGGCCGCCGGGCGCTCGGGCGCGTGCCACCCTGGATGCGCCACAGGCCGAGGTCTTCCTCGATGCAGATGCCGAGGTCGTGCAGCGCGCCGCGCATCCAGCGCGTGTCCTCCGCGTCCAGCCCGTTGCGGAGCGTGGATTGACCCGGGGCGAGCGCGGCGAGCAGCAAGGCGCGATTCGTCGCCGACTTGGAACCGGGCAGCGGCACGGTGCGCAGGGGCGACCCCATGGGCAGGGTGTCTTGGGGAAGTGACAGGATCACCCTGCCAGCTTCACCTTGGCTCTGGCCGTCCGCAAGCCTAGAAGCGCTTCTTGATCACCAGATCGGTGCGGGTGTAGCGATAGGTTCCATCCGGCTGGGTCTGCCACATGTATTCGGCGGAGACGCGCCAGCGCTGGGGCAGATTCAAGGCGAGGACGAAGCGGTCCCCGACCGCGCCCGAGTGGTACCACCAGCGGTCGCCGTTGATGGAGCCGAGCGCGCCATCGGTACCCATGGTCTGGCGGATGAACCCGGCTTGGGGCCACCACCGTCGGGTCGGGCTGCCGATCCACAGCTGGACATCCTGGCCGAGGTCGCCGTCCTCCTGGCGCTTTTGCCGCTGGGCGGAGACGCTCACGGGCACGGTCATGTCCCAATCAACCTGCGCGCCATAGACCTCATAGCGGTAGTGGGGATCGGCATAGCCACCAGCGTTGCCGTAGGTGCCGTAGTCGCCGTAATACCCGTTCGGCCCATAGCCCGCGCCGCCGTTCTGGCGGAGGAAGAGGTAGGCGTCCTCCTGTCGCGGCTCGAGGTCCCAGAGCCCGCCGTGGAAGGTGGCCGTCACCGGGCCGAAAGCGAGCTTGGCGACCGCCTGTCCGGCGCGGAGCTTCACGCGGCCGCCGTTCAGCAGGCGCACTTCTCCGGCCGCGCCGCGAAGGCCCGCTTCCTCCAGCACGGCGTCGGTGCGCAGGAATATGCGACCCGCGCCGCCGAGGATGCGCAGATTGGGATCCCACAGCGTTTCGGAGGCCAGCATCGGATTGTCCACGAGCCCGCCTTGGAGCTCGACGCCCGCGTTCTCCGCGAAGTGGGCGAATCGGACTTCCGCAAGGTCCAGTCGGGACCCATTGCTGGGCTGGTTGTCGTAGCGGAGCAGATTCTTCGCGTTGCCATCGCTGCCCAGGTAGGACACCGTCCCCGCTTTGACCTGGAAGCCGTCGTCGCTCCCGAAAGTCCAGCGCAGGCGCAGCACGAGGTCCGAGCGGTCGAAGTCCTTCGCCCATCCCGGGAGGTTCTGGCGCTCCGCCTGGGCGGTGAGCTCCCAGGCGGGCATCCAGGGATTCGGCTTCTCCTCGGTGAAATACGCCTGCGCGGCGAGCGGAAGTCCGAACGCCGCGCAGCAGAGGAGA
>CAZKIM010000028.1:11335-17855 GCA_964552855.1 uncultured Solibacteraceae bacterium
CCCGCCTTGATGGCCACGCCGATGGCGATGAGGAGGATGAGCACGGTGACGATGCAGCCGACCTTGCCTTCACCGGCCTGGCGGGTGCGGAAACGAGAGCGCATGGGGACTCCTTAGGGGTGAAGGTCGTCGAGGGCCGGTTGGGCCAGGGGTGCCACCAGGGGGCCATCAGGGCCGAGGAGCGTGGCTGAAGGATACTGCGCCGCGGTCTGGAAGGCTTTGCGCGCCTGGTCCTGATACTGCGGGCCGAGGGCGCGATAGCAGAGGCCCTCGTCGTAGCTGATGGTGCCTTGGCAGACGCCCCGGTCGCCGGGAAGGCGCGCCGCCTTGAGTTGCTCCAGGGCCTGGTCGTAGCGGCGGAAGTGCAGAAGCGCCAGCGCGAGATTCAACCGTACGAGCCCGGCCTCGTCCCCCTTGGCGCCCAGCAGTCGGAGCCGCAGGGCCGCCAGCACGGCCGGGTAGCTGTAGCGATCCGAGTTGAGGGGAATCTCCAGCGGTTCGGCCTTCACGGGAAGCGTGGCGTTCACCGCGCCTTGGGAGATCTGGAGCGTTCCCTTGGCCTGGGCCAGGCGCGCACGGAACTCCGCCACGGAAGCGCACGGGCTTCCATTGACGGCCGTGATGGCGCGCAGCGTCTGCACGCCCGCGGCCTTCGCATCGGCATCCGCCGAAAGCACGAAGGGGCCGGGCTCACCCTCCACATCCAGCAGCGTCAGGCCGCACCCGGGCTCTTCCAAAGGCGGCAGCGCGTTGAGCCGGGCCACAAGGTCTGCGAGCGGATCATCCTCGAAGGGACGGACGAGGAGCGTCTCCGAAGCGCCATCCGCGGCGCTCACCTGGAGGGCCACGGGGGCGCCCGCGCCATCGCCCGCGGGCTTCACGGAAAGGAAGAGCTCGGCGCCGTTCATGTCCTTCAGGCGGCTCAAGGCCACTTCAGGAAGTTCCGCCGGCTTGGGCGCGACAAAGGCGACCGCGCTCAGGCGCTCGCCGAGCTTGGCCAAAGCCTGCGCCATGCGATCCCGGCCGCTGAAGTCCGTGGCGGGGTCCAGGCCAAGGTAGGCCAGGCGTGGCAAGGGCTTGGCGGTGAGCGCGATCTGCTCGCTCTCCTTCACCTGGAGGTGGCGGGACCAGGCTCCGGCGGGGAAGCGCACTTCGAGGTCATGGGCGCCGCTGCAGATGGGCAGGCTCATGGGCAGCGGCCCTTTGCGGTCGCCGTCCAGGTAGAGTTCGGCGCCGGGTGCGGGGGAATCCACCTTGAGCGTTCCCGTCGAGCTTTTGAGGACGAAGGCTTCGAGATCGAAGTCCTGCTTGGCGTCGCCGAAGCGCTCGGGCACCTCGATGGTCTTGCCGTAGTGGCAGGGCGAACGCAGCTCGAGGGTGTGCTTGCCCGGGCCGACGCCATCCAGCACGAGCCCCGCGCTGACTTGGTCCGGCGCGACGCCGGCCTTGTCCGCCACCCCCTTGTCGGCGGCGGCGAGCGTTCCGCTGGTCGTTCCCACGGCCTTGCCGTCCAGCCTCACTTCCGCGCCGCTCGGGCTCGTGAAGATTCGCAGGGTGCTGGAAACGCGCTCCAGCTTGAAGGATGCGGCGGCGGGCTTCGTGCCCACCACGACGGTCTGTTCCTGCTTGCTGAACCCTGGCCGCCGGTAGGCCACCTGCCGCGTGCCCAGCGGGAGCCAGGCTTCGCCGGAAGCTTGGAGGTCCGCGCCATCCACGGAAAGCACGCCGTTCTGGGGTTCCAGCGTGAAGCGCACGAGTCCGAAATGGGCGGCGCGCATCTGCGTGTAGGCGTTCAGCAGGCGCGTGGTGCTCAAGTCGCGGTCCAGTTCGTAGCCCGGGTCCAGATCCAGCAGGGCCTGGAGCCGTTCTTCCGAGCGGGCGCGGGTGGCCGGGCTGCGGTCATCCAGCACCGCGAGCAGGTTGTAGGTCTGGCACAGCCGGTGGCGCCACTCGGGATCGAGCGTCTTGGCCTGGGGCGCGAGCGCGGCCACCACCTGTTCCAGCTTGGCGGTGGCGCCGACGCGGTCGCCGTTCTTCGCCCACAAATCGCGGCCCTGCTGGAAGGCGTCCCTCAGGGCCGGATCCTGGGCCTGAAGGCCCACGAAGCCCGGCGTGAGCGCCACGAGCGTGACGAGGGGAGCGAGTCGAAGGAGGGGTCGGCGCATGGCGGTCAGTTGAGGCGGATGAGGCTGTCGTTGCGGCGGTCGGCCAAGAGGAGGCCCCCGGAGTGATCCATCACGAGTGAGACGAAGCGGCCGCTCAGGCCCAGATCCTGGAGGCGCGCCTGCCGCAGCAGGGTGCCATCCGGACCATAGATCGCCACGCCTTCGCCGAAGTCCCCGCCGGAGGTGAGCACCGCGAGATTCCCCAGCTCATCCGCCGCCAGGGCCGTGCATTCCTTGTAGGGCGCGCCGAGTCCGAGGCCGTAGGGAATTTCCTTGCGGACCTTGCCGGTGGCATCGAAGAGGAAGAGCTTGCGCGCGGCGTCGCTCGCCCCCGCCATGCCGTCCCGGGTGGCGACGAGTGCGTCCAGCGTCGGTCCGCTCTGGGAGGTGGCCGCGCCGCTGGAAGGAACGATCGTGAAGCCGGCGGTCTTGGAATCCGCGACCCAGAGCCGTCGCCAGCGATCCAGCGCCGCGCCCTTGATGTGGGTGAGGCCGTTGAGGAGCGTCGGCGCGGCGCCTGGCTTGTCGCTGGGTTTGACCAACGCCTCTTCCGTGAGGAGCCAGGGCTGCTCGCCGCCAGGGAGGATGGCGATGGCGGAAGACCCTTGCAGGGGCAGCGGCTTGGCGGTGCCGTCCTCGATCGCGAAGACGGCCCCGGCATCCTTCTGGTAGACGAGCACGCGGCCCGCGCGGTCCATGGCGAGCAGCGTCGGCGTGTGGAGCCACTTCATCTGCCCCTTCGGCCAGCCGCCCTCCACCTTGAAGCCGGGGCGGAGGAGGCGAAGACGGACCAGCGCGGTGAGGCGCCACGCGGCCTCCTTGGCGGCATGGGAGTCGGGCGCCACGAGCTTCACGCGCTCAAGCAGGCGCAGCGCGCCTTCCAGATCGCCGCGGGCGTCCATGGCTTGAGCCGCTTCGAGCATGGCCGCGGGCGCGATGCCCGCATCGGGGTGCGCGCGGTAGGCCTCCGTGAAATAGCCGAGGGCCTTGGTGGCGTCGCCGGTAGCGAGGGCGGCGCGGCCCAGCTCGAGCAGGGCGTGCGGCGCGGCGGCCGAGGCCGGAAAGAGATCCAGCACCCGGTTGAATTCGGCCGTGGCTTCCTTCAGGTCATCCGGACCCTTGGCCTTCGCCGCGAGGATCTGGCCCCGGAGCAGCAGGCCCGGCGCGGCCCAGCGGCTCGCGAGGTAATCCGCCTTGAGCTTGTCCAGCAGGGGCAGCGCGGCGTCCGCGTTCTTGGCGATGCGCGCCTGGTACTCGGCCATCTGGAGGAGCGCCTGGGGCGTGTAGTCGCTCCTCGGCGCGGTCTGGACCAGTTGGGTCCAGGTGTCCATCGCCTCCTGGTAGGACTTGGCCTGATAGGCCCGCTCGCCGCTGCGGTAGAGCCGTTCGGCGAGATCTCCGCTCTGGGCCGCGCCTTGGGCAAGCGCCGGGACGACGGCTGCGAGCGCGAGGACGGCGATGGTGGGGCGGGAGGGCGGCATCGGCGGGCTCTTGGAAGGATGCGCCGATGATACCGCGCCGTCCCCGCGATGACAGCGCGCCTCGCCCTGGAACCTGCCTGGCGATACCTTCATGGGCATGCGCGCCCTCCTGCCCGCCCTCCTGCTGCTGACCGGCGCGCTATCCGCGCAGGGGTTGCCGTTGGATCATCTCGCCGCCAGCGACCGCGCCCAGGTGGAAGACATCCTCGCCCGGGCCAACTTCGATTTCACCTCCCGCACCGAGCCCAAGCGGGTGCGGCCCGCGACCATGGAGAAGCTCTTCGACCACCCCCGCATGAGCGTGGCGATGTGGCGCCAATGCCAATTCGTGCCGGACTTCTTCGCGACGGAAGTGTCTTCGAATGAATGGAAGCTCGTGGACCCCACGGGCCTCCAGGCCGATCTGCGGCTCATCTACGCGAAACCGGGCTGGCGCATCTACCTCGTGGATGGCCGCGCGGACAAGGGCCGCCTCGGCACGCCCTTCTCGGTCTCGGCGCGCATGGTGGCCTCCTACCGCTACTGGTCGGGCGCCAAGGGCTTCGAAAGCGAGATCCACACCTGGACCGCGCTGGATTCCTCGCTGCTGGGCTTCTTCGCGCGGCCCTTCCATGGCTACATCAAGGACCGGCAGGATCGCTTCATCGCCTACATCAATGGCAACATCGCCGCCTTCGGCGAAACCGCCGATCTGGCGCCGGGAGATTTCCAGGAACGACTGGAGCAGGAGGGCGATGAAGCCTCCTTGCGGGAATTCTGGGCGCTGTTCGGATCGCGCCGCTGATGTTCCGGCGCCTGCTCCGCCCGCTTTGGGCGCCGGGGGAAGGCTTCCGCGATCTGGCCTCGGACGCGCCGGGCCTGAAGCGCAGCCTCGGCTGGATGCTGGCCGCAGCGCTGCCCTGGAAGGCGGCGGCGACCTGGTTCGGGTTGAAAGCGGGCCTCGCCAGCTACGCCGCGTTCCGGGATGGGAGCGGAGCCGTGTGGCAGGAGGTCTACCGCGCCCTGCCGGACCTCAGCCGAGATGACATCCGCCAAGCCTTCGCCGCCTGGCCCGTAGCCCCGGGCTGGGCGCAAGTGGCGCCGTGGGTGCCGCTGATCGCGGTCGTCGGCCTCTTCAGCCTCTGGCTCCACGATGGCGTCTGGGACCACGCGGCGCTGTGGCTGCTGCGGGGCCTCAAGGCGGACAAGGCGGCCCGCGTGAAGGCCACGCTGGCGGCGGAGGCTCACGCCCAGGCCGTCGCCTGGATCGGCGCGGCGCTCGGCCTGCTCGCCTTTCTGCCGCGGATCGGGGACTGGATGGACCTCGCACTCTTCCCGTTGACGGCCTGGCTGTGGCTGATCCGAGGCTGGGCGCTCGCGGCCCATCACGGGTGCCCGCCCTGGAAAGGCGTGACGGCGACCCTGCTCCACCTCGTCCTGTTCGGCCTGTTCATGGGGATCGTGGTGCTCGTGCCGCTCCTGCTCATGGCGCCCCTGCTGGCAGGCGGCTAGAAAGCTGGCATCCTGGGGCCACGGAAATTCCCCGGAGTAGCCATGGCCTTCCAGCAGATCCTGGATGATTTGATCGCGTCCGTGCCCGAGGCCCTGGCGGCCACCTTCACGGACCGGGATGGCGAGCAGGTCGTCACGCGCACCATCCAGGTGCCCAACGAGGCCTTGCAGCTCTTGGGCGCCTACCAGCAGACCGTGCGCCGCCACCTGGCGGCCGCCGTCGAGGAATTCGACCGCGGCGAAGTGGAGCAGATCGCCTTCGCGACCCCCGCTCACTGGATTCTCCTCATGGGCTGCAACGAAGGCTGCACCTTGGTGCTGGTGATGGCGCGGGAAGGCCTCCTGGGCCGCGCGCGCTTCCACATGCAATCGGCGGTCAAGCGCCTCAACGACGAACTCTAGGGGCGGGCGGACATGGCGCGTTTCACCGGCCTCCTGGGGATCCTCGTCTTCCTGCTCATCGCCTGGGCGCTCAGCAGCAGCCGCAAATCCATCTCCTGGCGCATCGTCGGCTGGGGCCTTGGGCTTCAATGGATTTTCGCGGTCGTCGTGCTGCGGGGCGATTGGATCGCGAAGGCCCTCGGCTTCCTGCCCTTCCCGAAGGGCACGGGTTGGCTCGTGCTGGTGCTGATGTTCCTGCCGATGCTGCTCAAGCGCTTCGCGGGCTACCGGAATCGCAGCCTCAACTGGGGCCTCTTCGGCCTCGTGATCCTCGGCCTGCTGCGGGGCAACCTCGTGGGCAGCTCCTTCGACCACATGCGCGGCGTGGTGGAGCACCTGATGGCCTTCGCCCAGGCCGGAGCCACCTTCGTCTTCGGCAGCCTCGCCAACCCTGCCGGTTCCGTCGGCCTCGTCTTCGCCTTCGTCGTGCTGCCGACCATCATCCTCATCGCCTCCCTCTTCGCGGCGCTGTACTACCTGGGCGTCATGCAGTGGGTGGTGGGCGCGGCGGCGCGAGCCATGGGCCGCCTGCTGAAGATCTCGGGCGCGGAAAGCGTGTCGGTGGCCGCGAGCATCCTCATGGGCCAGACCGAAGCGCCGCTCACCATCCGGCCCTTCCTCGCGCGCATGACCATGAGCGAGCTGATGGTCATCATGACCGCCGGCATGGCCCATGTGAGCGGGTCCATCATGGTCGCCTATGTGCAGGTGGCCCATGTGGACATCGTCCACCTGCTCACCGCCGTCATCATGACCGCGCCCGGCGCGGTGATGATGGCGAAGATCATGGTGCCGGAAACGGAAGTGCCCGAGACGAGCGGCGAGGTGGGCGTGGACATCCCCAACCACGACGCCAACCTCATTGACGCCCTCAGCCGCGGCGCGTTGGAGGGCGGCAACCTCGCCTTCAATGTGGCCGTCATGCTCATCGCCTTCATCGCG
>CAZKIM010000029.1:0-17795 GCA_964552855.1 uncultured Solibacteraceae bacterium
GGCTTTAGACCTTGCTGACATTCGTGGCCTGGGGGCCCTTCTGGCCCTGGCCCACTTCAAAGCTGACGCGCTGGTTCTCGTCCAGCGTGCGGAAACCCTGGGACTGGATGGCGGAGTGGTGCACGAACAGATCGGCGCCTCCGTCATCGGGGGTGATGAACCCGTAACCCTTTTCAGCGTTGAACCACTTCACGGTGCCCTGCGGCATGTTGACTCCCTTGCATTCGTCCTGGAGAAGATCTGGCACGGCTCCTTCCAGGAACGGAGGCCTTGCGCTTGCTTGAACCCGCCGATGCGGGCCCGGTGTCAAGTATGGGGGTAAATCCCTGAAAAAAAACAGGGGGAATCGTCAAATGTCTTTGGGAAGCCAGGGCGCCCAATCCTTGGGCACGAAGAAGCGGATAGGGCGCGCCGCGACGAGGAAGATGGCCGTGTCGTAGAAGAGGCCGCGATCCCGCCTCAGGGCCTGGGGCAGGTCGGTGACGAGGTGATGGGTCTTCACCTTGCCCCAGCGCTTGCTGATGTAATGCCATTCGCCCCGGGCGCCCACGAGCCAGCCCTCCCCCAGGCGCGGCGCGCCCTTCAGCGTCCAGGCGTAGGCATGGGCCACCACGCCGCGCGCCTCCGGATCCAGCGCGTGGATCGCATCCGCCGCCCAGGGCGGCACTTCGTCGCGCTTCGCCGTGCCGAAGAAGGCGCGCAAGCGCCCGCCCGCCGCGCGGAGGAGGAAGCGCAGGATCCGCCACAACCTCGGCAGCGCGAAGACGAGGAGGACGATGAGGACGGCCAGGATGATGAGCGCCACCACCGGGTGGGTGAAGGCCAGCACCAGCAGCCCCGCCACGCCCACATCCTCCGCGGTGCTGATGGCGGTGAAGGTGGCGGGCTCGGGCGCCACATGGGCCGCCAGGCGGAAGCCCATCTTGGCGCTGTGGCTGCCGAGGGCGAGCGTGCCGCCGGCCAGGGCCGCGAGCACCTGCACGGTCGGGTTCAAGTGCCCCGCCGCGCCCAGGGCCAGCAGCGCGCCGCCGACGGGGCGGATGAAGGTGTGGACCGCGTCCCACACGCTCGCCACGACCGGGATCTTGTCCGCGAAGAATTCCAGGGCGAAGAGGATGCCTGCGGTGATGAGCACCGCCGGGTGGGCGAGGATGCCCAGCTCCGGCGGCAGGTTCGTGACGAGGTGGAAGCGGATGGCGAGGCCCGTCACGAGCGCGCCGAGGTAGAGGTTCACGCCCGAGACGAAGCCCAGGCCCAGGATCGTCGCCAGGCTCTGAAGCGCGGTCATGGCGTCACCCCTGCTTCATCCATGCGCCCAAGTAGACACCCACCGCGCCCACGATGGCCAGCAGCACCGGCTGGGAGCCGGGCGAAGCCGCCGGGCTGATGCCGTAGGCGAGGCCGGTGAAGAGGACGACCGCGATGAGGATGCGGGGGATCATCCGGTCCTTGGCGATGAGCGCGCAGAGGTAGCCCCCGGCGAGGGCGGCGAGAAAGATGGCGCCGAGGCCGATCCACGCCGCGGGCAGCGGCACCGGGGACATGCGGATCAGGCCTTCGGCGGTGGCCACCAGGAAGACGCAGGCGAGCCAGCCCGCGAGCAGGCCCGCGAATTTGCGGAGCGTCTGCGAATTTCCGGCTTGGTTCATGACGCCTGGGTTCAGGACGCCTTGCGGCGGACCAGATGATAGATCGCCAAAAGCACCATGGCGCCCAGGATGGACATGAGGATGCCTGCCGACTCCCCTTTGGCGTAGAGATGCAGCAGGCGTCCGATCCAAGTGCCGAGGACGGAACCGGCGATGCCCAGGATCGCCGTGACGATCCATCCGCCTGGATCCTTTCCGGGCATGAGCAGTTTGGCGATGGCGCCAACCACCAGGCCGATGAGAACGATCCAGATCAGATGGAACATCGCTGGCGTCGCCCGGCTCTAGGCGTGGTGCACGAATTTGGCGTAGATGAAGATGAGGATGGCCGCGCCCACGAGGCTGATGAGGGCGCTGAAGATGCGGCCGCTGGGCTTCTCACCCGACTCCAGCCCGACGGCGTGGGCCAGACCGTGCCCACCCAGGGAGCCAACGACGCCCAGGATGCCCGTCATCCAGAAGCCGATGTGCTGCGCGCCGGGCAGGACGATGCGGGCGGCGTAGCCCACGACGAGGCCGAGAATGAACTTCCAGATCCAGTGGAGCATGGCTCCCTCCGAACGAGTGCTGCGGTTGAGTGGTTGGGATGGATGCTAGTCCCGGGCGGATCGGTTGGTCAATGAAACAATGCATGACGGAAAATTCACAAGCTACTTCCCGCCCGGAGGCGGTCCGTCCTAAAGTTCTGAGCGTAGGAGCCTCCATGCCGCCGGATACCCAACGGGAGAGTTTCCTGAAGCGCTATGAGGAAGGCCCGGCCCTGCTCCGGCAGGCCTGGGAGGAGGCGCCCGAGGCCGCGCACCAGTGGCGGCCCAGGGAAGGCGCCTGGAGCGCGCACGAGGTCGTCGTCCATTGCGCGGATTCCGAAACCTACGGCGCGACGCGCATCCGCCTCCTGCTGGCGGAGCCGGAACCGCTCATCGTCGGGTACGACGAGAACGAGTGGGCCAGGCGCTTCGATTACCACGGCCATCCCGTCGTGCTCGCCTTCGCCACGATCGAGGCCGTGCGCGCCAATACCCTCGCCATGCTCCGCCGCCTGCCGGACGCGGCCTGGGACAAGGAGGGCCGCCACACCCAGTCCGGGCGCTACACCACCTGGGATTGGCTGAAGATCTACGCCGAGCACCTGGAAGTCCACGCCGCTCAGATCCGGCGGAACCTCGATGCGTGGAAGGTCCACTGATGGCGGAGCTGGATCTCGCCGCCTACTTCCGCCGCATCGGCTACGCGGGCATCCCGAAGGCCGATCTCGCCACCTTGCAGACGCTGCATGTGGCTCATGCCACCACCATCCCCTTCGAGAATGTGGCGATCCAGATGGGCGAACCCATCCGCCTGGACCTGGCGTCCATCCAGGACAAGCTGGTGCGGCGCAAGCGCGGCGGCTACTGCTTCGAACAGAACTCACTCTTCCTCGCGGTGCTGCGGGAAGTCGGGTTCGAGGCGGATCCCTTCGAGGCGCGCGTGCGCCTGGGCACGGACGCCGTGCTGCCGCGCACGCACATGCTCCTCCGCGTGAAGCTCGGCGGCGAAGAGCTGCTGGCGGATGTGGGCTTCGGCGGCGAAGGGCTGCTCCAGCCCGTGCCCATGGATGGCGAAGCCCACGCGCAGTTCGGTCGCGGCTATCGCGTGGCGGCGGAAGGGCCGCTGCGCGTGCTGCAATCCAAGCAGCTCGTGGCGTGGATGGATCTCTACGCCTTCGTGCCGGAGCCCCGCCCCGCCGTGGATTTCGAGATGGGCAACTGGTACACGAGCACCTTCCCGGAAAGCCGCTTCATCAAGACTCTCACCGCCCAGCGCGTCACGCGGGAAGGCCGGCTCGTGCTGCGGAACCTCAGCTTCACCACCGTCACCGGAACGGAAGCCGAGGAACACCTCCTCGCCCCGGGCGAAGTGCCCACGGTGCTGCGCGAAGCCTTCGGCCTCGACATCCCCGATGGCACGCGGTTCCGGGCGCTGGAAGCCTAGAAGTCGAAGAACACCGAGACCTGGATGGACCTTCCGGGCTGGGGCAGGAGCGAGTTGTAGTAGCTCTGGGAGCCGACCCAGGTCGCGCCGACGAAGCCGCCGGGCGTGAGCCCCGCGCCCGCGTCCCGTTCGCCGGGCTGGAAGTAGGCGCGATTGGTGAGATTCGCCACGCGCAGGGAGGCCCCGAGCCCCTTCCAACCGAGATCGTGGACATTGAGGTTCGCGTCCACCGTCGCGTAGCCGCCCACTTCGCCCACGGGATTGGTGGGCACGGTGGCGCGGCGGCCGATGTAGCGGGCGAGAAGCGTCGCGTCGAAGCGGGGATTGAACACGACGGTGGTTCCGAAGAGGACCTTGTTCCAGGCCAGGTCGCCGCTGGGGGCCTCGAAGGGCGCGGGCGAAGTCAGGCGGTTCTCCGCGTGGAAGTAGCGGGAGTAGTAGCCCCACAGCTTCCACTGATCCACGCCGGGGAGCGGCAGGATGGCCTGGATGCCGAGATCGGCGCCGGTCACATCCTGATCTCCGGTGTTGGCGACGATGGGGCCGGCCTTCTGGATGATGGCGCGGTTGTGGATCTGGTAGAGGTCCAGGGTGAAGCCAACGGCGTGCAGGGTGTAGGACCCGCTGAGCTGGGCAGTGTTGGAGCGCTCGGGCCGCAACGACGCGTTGGAGCCGGTGCCGGAAGTGCCGCCGTAGAGGTAGCGGGCGATGGGCTGCTGGTAGGCCTGGCCATAGAGCGCCTTGAAGCCCCACGGCCCCGTGTTCAGCACATAGCCGCCGCGGAGCGTGGTGGCGGAGCCGAAGAGGCCATCGCTATCGGAGCGGATGCCCAGCGTGACCTGTTGACCGGCCGCGACCTTGACGCGCCCCTGCAGGTAGACCGCGCGATCCAGGACGCTGAAGTGGTTGCCGTCGGAGAGTGAGCCGTTGGGCGGCGGCGCGGGCGCGAGGGTGGTGAGGTAGGCCTTCTGGAGCGTCTTCTGCTCTAGGTCGAAGCCGCCGTTGAAGGCGAGATCCGCGCTGGCGCGGAATTCGAAATCCTGGCTGAAGCTCAAGGAGGCGTTGAGCGCTTCGTACTGGGTGAGCACGGAGGAAGTCCCGGAGCCGTAGCCGTAGTAGGACTCCACATCGTAGGAGCCGTTGTCCACGCCGCTGGTGCGGTAGCGGGCCGTGGCGGTGGTGCTGAGGCGGTCGGAGAGGTCGCTCTTCCAGCGCAGGTGGAAGCTCGTCTCGGGCCGGATCCACCGGCCCAGGCTCTGGCTTTCATCCGCCGCGTAGGCGACGCCGTAGCCGGTGTCCATCCAGAGCTGCTGGAGGCCGAATTCCAGGCCCTTCCAGCCCACGCGGACATCCACCGCGTGATTCTGATGTTCGGACTTCGGCGACCCGGCGAGGGCCGGATCGTCCAGCACCGAGCCCCACAAGCCCCGGTTCGCGTAGTAGGTAGGCTTGGTGTACTCGTAGCGATCGGCCGCCGCTTCATCCACATCGCCGTCGTCCTTGCGCGCGGCGAGGCTGAAGGAGAAGTCGCCGGACCGCTGGGCGGCGTAGACATCCCCGATGCGCGTGCCGAAGCTGCCTCCGGTGAAGCGGCCATGGGCCTGAAAGCCGTCCTGGAGCGGCTTGCGCGTGATGATGTTGATGACGCCCATGAAGGCGTTCGCGCCGTAGAGCGCCGAGGCCGGACCGTAGACCACTTCCACCCGCTCGATGGCGGAGAGGGGGTAGGTGACGAGCGGCGTGTCCGCGGTGTCGAACCAGAGGTGGTTGAAGACGACGCCATCCACCATCACGAGGTAGGGATCGCCGATGTCCGTGCGGTAGCCGCGCCAATAGTTCTTCACATAGTCCGCGCCGTAGGGACGGACCACATCCATGCCCGGCAGGTCGTCCAGGATCTGGGACAGCTCGGTGTAGCCCCGGGCCTCCAGATCGCCGCGCTGGAGGACGATCACCGTCGCGGGCGCGTCGGAGAGGGGCTCTTCCTGCTTGGAGGCCGAGACCACGGGCGTCCGCATCAGCTCCAGCAGGTCCTGCATGGCCTGGGGGTTGGGCGGGGGTTCCTGCTGAGCTGCGCCGAGCCCGAGACCCGGGAGGGCCAGCAGAACCGGAAGGATCGGTTTCAGGCGCATGGAACCCCCGTCGGCAGGGGTGGGGTGTGCGATGAAGGTAGGGCGGGACAGGGGGCGCGCAAGGCGCGGATCGCGGTCATGGGCGCTCCTTCCGGGCCAGCTGGGCCTCGATGCGCGTCAGAAGCGAGGCCATGGCCACGGGCTTCACTTCGAAGTCGTCGCACCCCGCGGCGAGCGCCAACTCCCGGTCGTGGGTCGTGGCGTGGGCCGTGAGCGCGATGATCGGGATGGCCGCCGTGGCGGGCGTGGCCCGCAGCGCGCGGGCGACTTCGTGCCCATCCATGCCGGGCAGACCGATGTCCAGCAGGATGAGATCCGGGATTTCCCGCCGGGATTGCTCCAGCGCCGAAGGGCCATCCGGCGCGAAGGCGACGGTGAAGCCCCGGCGGACGAGGAGGCGTCCCAGCGCGTCCCGGTTGAGCTCGTTGTCCTCCACCAGCAGCAGCCGAGTCATGGCGCGT
Organism: uncultured Solibacteraceae bacterium; assembly: GCA_964552855.1. Classification (GTDB taxonomy): domain Bacteria; phylum Acidobacteriota; class Holophagae; order Holophagales; family Holophagaceae; genus JAFDVN01. The sequence continues at coordinate 6,214 of CAZKIM010000029.1, forward strand.
CTCCCGACGGTGAGGACGAGAGGGGCGGCGCGGGGATTTCCAGCGTGAAGGTGGAGCCCTTGCCGGACTCGCTCTCCACGCTGACGGTGCCGCCCATGAGCTGGGCGAGGCGGCGGCTGAGGGAGAGGCCGAGTCCCGTGCCGCCGAAGCGGCGACTGGTGCTTTCTTCCGCCTGGGTGAAGTCCTGGAAGATGCGGGAGAGGTGTTCGCCGCTCATGCCGATGCCCGTGTCGCTCACGCGGAAACGCAGCCAGGGCGCGGCCTCCTTCTGGAAGGATTCCACCACCACCTTCACGCGGCCCTGCTCGGTGAACTTGCAGGCGTTGCTGAGCAGGTTGTAGAGGATCTGGCGCAGCTTGGTCGCGTCGCCGAGGAAGGGCGGCAGGCCCGCCGGGATCTCCGCCTCCAGCGCGTCACCCTGCTTGGCGGCCTGGGGATGGAGGGCCTGCACGACCTCGTCCACCACCGCTTCCACCTGCACGGGGTCGGCGGCGAGGCTCATCTTGCCGGCCTCCACCTTGGAGAGGTCCAGCACATCGTTGATGAGCCGAAGCAGGTGGTCCGCCGAGCCCGACACGCGATCCAGATCCGCCGCGTCCTGCTTGCGGGCTTCTTCCACCGCCTGCTCCTTCATCAGGTCCGTGTAGAGGATGATGGCGTTGAGCGGCGTCCGCAGCTCGTGACTCATGTTCGCGAGGAAGGCGCTCTTGGCGCGGCTCACATCCTCCGCCCGCTGCTTGGCGACGAGGAGCTCCTGATTCGTGGCGTGGAGTTCCATGGTGCGCGCCTCGACCTGCTCCTCCAGGTGATCGCGGTAGACCCGCAGTTCCGCGTCGCGGGCCTCGATCTGATCCAACATGCCGTTGAAGGACTGCACGAGCGTTCCGATCTCGTCGCGGCTCCGCAGCTCGGCCCGGGCGCCGAAATCCTTGCGGTCGGAGACCCGCTTGGCGACGGCCGAAAGGTCGAGGAGCGGCGCGGTGATGATCTTCTGGACTCGGAACGACACCGCCAGCGCCAGCAGCACCAGCACGCCGAGGAGGACGAGGGTGAAGACGAGGTGCCAGCGGAAGGCCGTGTCCAGATCGCTGGAGCCGATCTGGAGGTAGATGCCGCCGAGGCGATCCTCGCGCTGGTGGATCGCGTGGAAGATTTGCAGCGTCCCCGCCTGGAAGGTCGCCGAGTCGGTGTCGCCGGGCGCGGGGAAGGTCGTGGCGCCGGCGGGATAGGCCGCGAAGATGGCGCCCGAGGCGTCGAAGAGGCAGGCCCGTTGAAGGTCGGGATTCGCGCTCAAGGATTGGAGGATCTGGGTCGCCGCGGCCTGATCGTTGAAGGCCAGCGCCGCGCGGCTGTTGTCGCCCACCACTTGGGCCAGGGTCAGGGCGCGCCGGGCCTTGATCTGGCGGAAGAGCCGCGCCTGGAAGACCAGGTAGGCGAGCGAGGAGAGCACCAGCGCGAGGCCCGCCACCAGGACCATCCCGAGGGTGATCTTGCGGCGCAGGGGCATGCTCTCCAGACGCAGCATGTCAGTACACCTTCCGGGCCAAGCCGAGGAGCTGGGCGTTGAAGGCGAGGCCCACGCCCTTGGCGGCGCTGCGATTGATCTCGAAGCGGGGCAGGCTCGCCTCGATGACGAGGTTGATCATCACGCCCCGCTGTCCGAAGCCGTCCGAGTCCGCCACGGTGAGCACCGGGCGCGCGGCGGCGCGGGCCACCAGGACATCCAGGAGACGGCGCTCGCTGCCGCAGATGAAGACCATCTGGCAGCCTTCCAGGGCCGCGGGGTCCTTGGCGTAGCGGATCTGCACGGGATGGCCCTGGATCTTCCGCCCGGCTGCGAGTTGATCCAGCTTCGCGCCGAAGGGCGAATCTCCGAGCACCAGGATCACGAAGGGACTTCCCGGATCATCCAGACCGGCCCCGGGCGGCCAGGACACGAATTCCGGGAACTGGAGGAGGAAGCGCGCCTTCACCTCGTATTCGGGCTGGGCGGATTGGGATTCGTGATCGGGCGAAGCGGAAGTCAACGCGAGCCTCGGCGCGGCGCCCGGAAGCAGGGCGGCCTGCGCGGACAGAGCCGCCACCAGCAAGGAGCGAGTCCTCACTCCTGGCCCTCCGGCGAAATCGCCGCCCGGCGCATGGCTCCTCCTCGGCATGTGTGCGTGGAAGATTTATGGGCGCACGAACGGCTTCTGTCCAGAGGACAGAGGCCCTACCAGGGGATTTCCTTCCGATTCCGGAAGAACTTGCCCGTGATCTCAGGTGGCGCTTCCGTGGCGAGCCAGAGGGCCGTGTCCGCGCCTTCCTCGACGGAGCGGGGCGCGCTGGGGCCGCCCATGTCGGTCCGCACCCAGCCCGGACACATGGCGTTCACGGCGATGCCGCGCCCGGCGAGAGCCTGGGCGAGTTGGAGCGTGTGCGCGTTGAGCGCGGCCTTGGAGACAGAATAGGCCGGAGCCCAGGTGCCCATATGGGATAGCTGCCCTGCGCCGCTGCTCACATTGATGATGCGCCCGCCTTTCCGCAGAAGCGGCGCGAAGGCCGCCGCGACGCGCCAGGCTCCGAGCAGGTTCACCTGGAGCGTGGCGAGGAGCGCGGCTTCATCCAAGTCGAGCACGCCCGCGCCTTCATCCAGCAGCAGGCCCGCGTTGTTCACGAGCACCTCCAGATGCCCGTGCTCGGAGCGGACCCACACCGCGGCTTCGGCCACACTCTCGCGCTCGGCTACATCCAGGGGCACCCAGGTCGCGCCGAGACGGTCGGCGGCGGCCTGGCCCGTTTCCGCGTCCCGCGCGCCCAGGAGGATGGTGAAACCCTTGGCTCCGAGCTGCCGGGCGATCTCGAACCCGATGCCGCGGTTCGCGCCCGTGACGAGCGCGATCATGCGAGCACCCGGAAGGCGTCGCCTTCGAGAACGCGCCGCTCGTGGGGCTTCAGATCGAAGACCGCGTCCAGCAGGGCCGTGGCCACGGCGGCGGGGGACACGGGCGCCCACTTCCAGAAGCGCCGACCCCGCGGAAAGCAGAGGCGGCCCACGCCCAGCCAGGGCTTGGACAGCACGCGGTTCACCAGCCACTCGGCGGGGCGGCCCGAACTGTCGTCCCGCAGGAGAAAACTGGGTCGCGCGACGGCGTGGGCGAGGCCCGTCGCCTGCAACGCGGCTTCCAGATCGCGCTTCGCCCGCAGGTAGGCGCCGACGGCCCGCCCATCCGCCCCCACCGCGGAGACGAGGCCGACTCGAGCGTTCGGGTTCGCGCGGGCGAGGGCCTGGATGAGCCGCACGGGATAGTCGTGATCCACCTTGATCAGCCCGGCCGCTCCGCCTGCCTGCTTCAGCGTGGTGCCCAGCGCGATGAAAAGGATGTCGCAGGGATTCGCGAAGAGCGACGCGTAGGCTTCGTCATCCTCGAAATCAAAGGGCAGGGCGCGCAAGTTCGGCGCGTCCATGGGCAGGTCCGGTCGCCGCGTGAGCGCCACCACCTCGCACTCTGGGTGCCCCGCGAGCCCCGAGAGGAGGCGTCGTCCCACCTGTCCGGTTCCACCCGCAATCAGCACGCGCGCCATGCTCCATTCTCCCACCTGCGTCATCATCGGAGCATGTCGGATCATTTCGAAGGCGGTCGTTACTTCAACCCCTGGGGGCCATCCTCGCGAGGTTTGATGGATGTGCTGCGGTGGAAGCTGGAGCGGGGCGCGAAGCCCTGGCCCGCCCGGGTGGACGACCCGGCTCCCGCGCCGCTGCCGGTGCTCGAGCCGACCGGGATCTGCGCCACCTTCCTGGGCCACGCCTCGTTCCTGCTCCGGCTGCCCGGCCTCGCCGTCGTCACGGACCCGGTGTTCTCGAAGCGGGCCAGCCCCGTGTCCTGGGCCGGTCCCGCGCGGGTGCGGCGCGCGGCGTTCGGGGCGGAGGATCTGCCGCCCCTGGACGCCGTGCTCGTGAGCCACAACCACTACGACCATCTGGACCTGCCGTCCTTGCGCGCCCTCGCCGCGCGCGGCGCGAGCAGGGGCATCACGCCCCTCGGCAACGGACGCTGGCTGAAAGTGGCGGGCTTCGCCCGCGTGATCGAGTTGGACTGGTGGGAATCGGCGGAGGTCGGGAGCGGCCGCGTCACGCTCACGCCGGCCCAGCACTGGAGTTCCCGCACGCCCTTCGATCGCAACAAGGCCCTGTGGGGCGGGTTCCGCGTGGAGGCGGGCGGGCGCTCGGCCTTCTTCCCCGGCGACACCGGTTACGGCCCCCACTTCCAGATGATCCGGGAGCGCCTCGGACCCGTGGATCTCGCGACGCTGCCCATCGGCGCCTACGAACCGCGCTGGTTCATGGCCACCATGCACATGAATCCCGCCGACGCGGTGCGAGCCCATCTGGACCTTGGCGCCCGCGCCAGCGCCGCCATGCACTGGGGCACCTTCCGCCTCACGGATGAGGCCATCGAGGATCCGCTGCGCGCGCTGGAAGCCGAGCGGAACGCCGTCGGCCTCGATCCGGGGATCTTCCGCATCCTCGCCCACGGGGAGAGCTGGGTGCTATGAGCAAGTGCCCGTCCACGCCCGCCACGCGCCTGCTTAAGGCCGCCGGTGTGCCGTATGCGGAACACCTCTACCGCTACGAAGACAAGGGCGGCACGGCGGTGAGCGCGCGGGAACTGGGCGTTCCCGAACACGCGGTCATCAAGACGCTCGTGTTCGAGGATGACCGCAGGCAGCCCTTCCTCATCCTCATGCACGGCGATCGCGAGGTGAGCGCCAAGGAGCTGGCGCGGCGGATCGGCGCGCGCAGCGTCCAGCCCTGCAAGCCCGAGGTCGCCGACAAGCACAGCGGCTACCAGGTGGGCGGCACGAGTCCCTTCGGCACGAAGAAGGCGATGCCCATCTATGCCGAGGCGACGATCTTCGACCTGGAACGCATCTGGATCAACGGCGGCGCCAAAGGCTTTCTCGTGTCCCTGGAACCCGCCGTCCTGAAGATGCTGCTCCAGGCCATCCCCGTGAGCGTGGCCCTGGCATGAACGGGAGCCGCCGCATCGCGCACCTGGACATGGATGCCTTCTTCGCGTCCGTGGAGTTGCTGGCGCGACCGGAACTGAAGGGGCTGCCCGTGGTCGTGGGCGGGCGGCGCGTCCCGCCGGGCGAGGCGATCCCGCGTCTCAAGGACTACCGGGGCCGCGGCGTCATCACCACCGCGACCTACGAGGCGCGGGCCTTCGGCGTGTGTTCGGGCATGGGACTGATGAAGGCCGCCCAACTCGCGCCGGAGGCGCTGCTGCTGCCCGCCGATTTCGAGGCCTATCGCCGCGCCTCCCGCGCCTTCAAGGAAGCGGCTGCCGCGATCGCGCCCGTGTGGGAGGACCGGGGCATTGACGAGATCTTCCTCGATCTCACGGAGGTCGAAGGCGACAGCCTCGCCTTGGGCCAGCGCCTGAAGGCGGCGGTGCGCGAAGCCACGGGGCTCACCTGTTCCATCGGCATCACGCCCAACAAGCTGCTCGCCAAGCTCGCTTCTGAACTCGAGAAGCCGGATGGGATCACGATCCTCACGATGGCCGAGGTGCCGACCCGCATCTGGCCGCTGCCGGTCGCGGCCATCAACGGCGTCGGCCCCAAGGCGGCGGAGCGGTTGCGGGGGATGGGCCTGGGGACCATCGGCGAAGTGGCGGCCATGGACCGGGCCGCGTTGATCGCCGCCTTCGGCGAGCATTACGGCGGCTGGCTCGACGATGCGGCGCACGGGCGAGACGAGCGGCCGGTGATCACCTTCCGCGAACCGAAATCCATCAGCCGGGAGACGACCTTCGAGCGGGATCTGCACCCCAAAGCCGATCGGGAGGCGCTTTCCGCGATCCTCCTGAAACTCTGCGAAGGGCTCGCGGCGGACCTGGCGCGGAAGGGGGTTTTCGCCCGGGGCGTGGGCATCAAGCTCCGCTACGACGATTTCAAGACCGTCACCCGGGACACGACGCTCGATTCATCCGTTCAAGACGCCGAATCCCTGCGCGCCGCCGCCCGCGCCTGCCTGAAGCGGGTGGATCTCAGCCGCCGCCTGCGGCTGCTGGGGGTGAAAGCCTCGGCCCTCGGGCCGGGGGAAGCGCCCAGGCCGACCCCGGAAACGCCGCTGCCCTTTGAATGAGGGGCGCCTTCAAACCGCTTCCCATTCCCACCGGCTCCGCGCATCCTTGGCCCTGAAATGATGGACCCTGGCATCCGAACCACCTTTGAAGCCTGTCTCGCCGCCGTGCGGGATGGCGATGGACATGCCTTCCAAGCCTGCTTCCGGGAGGATGCGGAAGGCTTTTCGAGCCTCGCGGGCGACCTGAAAAGTCCGGCCGCGTTCCGCGCGGCGCTCATGGGGTTGAACGGGAGGATGCCCGGCGTGACCATCGCGCCGATCCGCACCTACGGCGAAGGCCCGGAGATGGCGGCGCGCATGCGCCTCTCCGCGAAGGGGCGGGAGAGCGAAGGGATCTTCGCGTTCCGCTTCGACTCCGAGTGCCGCATCGCGCGGCTCATCGCGCTGTGGGACACCGCCTCCCTCCTCGGCGGAGCTCCGCCCCGTCTTCCCAAGGCCGCGGATGCTGCCGTGCAGGCCTACTTCCGCACCTACAACGAAGATGATGAGGACGCGCACATGGCGCTCATCTCGCCGGATCTCGTCTATTTCGGCGCGGTGAGCCGCATGACGGCGGAAGGTCTGGAAACCGCGCGGGGCATCTTCCGCACGGCCCATGAGCGCATGGGCCTGAAGCGCTTCGACCCCACGCGCGTCTTCCACGCGGGTCCGCACCTCGCCGTGCTGGCGCGCATCCACGGCCTTGGCGCGGGCGGGCCGACGGAAGAGGGCGTGTGGGTCTTCCGAATGGATGGAGAGGGCCGCTTCGATCGCGTGTCGGTGCTGTGGAATCCGGGCACCTTCCTCACCTGGAGTCACCGCTAGGCGGAATTCACCGTTGCATCTCCAAGAAATCGAGTCCAGGCTGGGGCTCTCTTTTCAGGAGGCAATATGGGACTCATGGACATGGTGGGTGGCCTGCTCGGCGGCCAGGGCGGCGCGGGCGATCCCAAGGCGGCGCTGATGCAGGCGGCCATCGGGATGATCCAGAACCACCCCGGCGGTTTGCAGGGCGTGTTGGGCCAGTTCCAGCAGGCGGGCCTCGCCGAGCATGTGGCGAGCTGGGTCGGCAGCGGCGCGAACCAGGCCATCACGGGCGATCATGTGCAGCAGGCGCTCGGCTCCGACCAGGTGCAGGCCCTGGCCCAGCAGGCGGGCATGGACCCGAGCCAGGCTTCGCAGGGCCTCGCCTCCATGCTGCCTGAGCTCATCAACCACCTCACGCCCAACGGCGGCATGCCCGACGCGGGCCAGCTGCAGCAGGGCCTCGGCGGCCTCCTTGGCAAGCTGATGGGGTGATGGACAGGGCCCCGGACCTCGGGCCACGGACCTTGATGGGATTTGATCCCGAGGCCCGTGGTCCGAGGCCCGTGGCCCGATAGGATCGTTCCATGCGTCCTCGTGCATGGTCCGCTCTCGCGCTGCTCGGCTTCGGCTCGGGCCTGCCGCTCATCCTCACGGATTCGACGCTCAAGGCCTGGCTGAAGGATGCCCATGTGGACCTGGCCACCATCGGCTTCTTCGCCCTGGTCCAGCTTCCCTACAACCTGAAGTTCCTGTGGGCGCCCTTGCTGGACCGCTTCGAGCTGCCCTTCCTCGGGCGTCGGCGCGGCTGGCTGTTCGTCACGCAAGCCGTGTTGGCGGTGCTGCTCGCGGGGATGGCCTTCCGCGATCCATCGGGCCACCTCTCGCTCGTCGCGGGGCTCGCCCTCGGTATCGCCTTCGTCAGCGCGAGCCAGGACACCGTCACGGACGCGTGGCGCACGGAGTTCCTACCCCCGCACCAGCAGGCCATGGGCACCGCCGTCCATGTGACGGCCTACCGCATCGGCATCCTCGCCGCGGGCGCGCTCGCGCTCGTGCTGGCGGATCGCGTGGGCTGGCGCGTGGCCTACCTCGCCATGGCGGGGCTCATGCTCCTTGGCCTCGTGGGCACGCTGCTGGCGGAGGAGCCGGGAGATGTGAACGCGCCCCGCTCGCTGGCCGAAGCCGTGGTGGAACCCTTTCGCGCCTTTCTCACCCGGCGCGGCGCCTGGGCGGCGCTGGCCTTCATCGTCCTCTACAAGGTTGGCGACCAGCTCGCATCGTCGCTCACGGTTCCCTACTTCATGGAGACGGGCTATTCCAAGTCCGCCATCGGACTCATGACCAAGGGCGTCGGCCTCGCCGCGCTCATCTCGGGCGGCTTCATCAGCGGCTGGTGGATGGAGAAGTGGCCGCTGAAGCGTGGTCTGCTCGTCTGCGGCGTCTTCCAGATCGCCTCCACGCTGTCGCTGCTCCTGCCCGCCTTCCTCGGCCCGAAGCTCTCCGTGCTGGGCGTGGCGCTCGCGCTGGAGAATCTCGGCTACGGCATGGGCGTAACGGTCTACATGACGCTCATCATGCGGCTCTGCGACCGAAGCTACACCGCCACGCAGTTCGCGCTGCTCACGAGCCTCGCCGCGCTGTCGCGAAGCCTGCTCGCTTCACCCGCCGGTGAAGTCGCCAAGCACACCGGCTGGCCCATCTTCTTCTTGATCTGCGCCGTCATCGCGTTGCCCGGCCTGTTGATGCTCACGCGCTACGAGCGCTGGGGCGTGCCCGAAGATGCGGGAACACCAGGCTAGAAGGATTAACTGTGATGAACGCTGATGAACGCTGATGTCTTGAAATCAGCGTTCATCAGCGTTCATCACAGTTCTATTTTTTTATCTTTCAACTCGGTTCCGGCAGTTCCAGCCGCGCGAGCAGGGACTTGAAGGCGTCTGGCAGCGGCGCGACGGCTTCGATGCGTTCGCCGGTCACGGGATGGCCCACCGACAACTTCCATGCGTGAAGCACTGGATGCGGCGCTTCGATGGGCTGGCGCGCCGCGTCCTGCCAGCGGCCCGCGCCGCCGTAGAGCGGATCGCCGAGCAAGGGCGAACCGATGTGGCCGAGGTGGACGCGGATCTGGTGGGTGCGACCCGTGAGCAGTTCGCATTCGATGAGGGCGAGGCCCGAAGCTTTGCCCAGCACCCGCACGCGCGTCTGCGAAGGCCGCCCCGCCGCCGCGATTGTCATCTTGAGCCGCTCGACCCGGTGCCGCGCGATGGGTTCGTCAATGAGCAGCGAGCCGAGTTCCGGCAGGCGGCGGCCCATGCGCACGAGGGCGAGGTAGCGCTTCTCCACCGTGCGCGCCTTGAACTGCGCCTGGATCGCCCGCTGGGAGTCAGCGTCCTTGGCGAGGCAGAGGCAGCCCGTCGTGTAGCGGTCCAGGCGATGCACGAGCCCCGGCCACGGCGCGTCGGGGATTTCATCCCCTGCTTCCGCCTCGTCGTCCAATTCAGCAGCCTCTAGCCTCCGGCCTCCAGCCTGAAGCCGCGCCAACAGCGCGTTCACTACCGTCCCGCGCGGATGCCCCGGCCCGGGATGCACGACCATGCCGCTCGGCTTGTCCACGATCCAGAGCTTCGCGTCTTCAAACAGCGTCGGTAGCTCGATGGCTTCGGCCTCCAGGTGGATCGCGGGCGGCGGCGGGTCGGGCAGGGTGCCCTCGACGCGGTCACCCGCGCGGAGCTTGGTGCCGGGTTTTGTCGCCGCCTCGCCATTCACGCGCACTTCACCACCGCGGATCCAGGCCTCCCAGCGCGAGCGCGGGACATGGTTCCAGCGATCCGCGAGGAAGCGGTCCAGCCGCGGCTCGGGGCCTTCCAGGATCAGATCGAACGGTTCGCTCACGCGGTCGCCTCGGCCTTCTTGCGCCAGAAGGACAGCAGGACGATGCCCAGGATGACGAAGCCCAGCGCCGTGAGGCGGCCCGTGCTCAACCAGGCCGCGCCCCACATCCCGCGGTCCAGGTCGCCCCGCCAGGTCTCGGTGATGAGGCGCTGGATGCCCTCGAAGATGAAGTAGAGCGCGAAGATCTGCCCCGCGAAGCCGCGCCGCTTGCGGGCCACGAGCAGCAGGGCCATCACGATGAGGTTGCCCGCCATGGTGTAGAGCTGCACCGGGTGGAGCGGCAGGCCCAGCGGCGTGCCGGAGAAGAGCGCGGCGTTGGGATCGGTGAAGGTGACCGCCCACTTCACATGGGTCTCGGTTCCGTAGCAGCACCCGGCGGAGAAGCAGCCGATGCGGCCGATGGCCTGGCCCAGCGCTACGCCGGGCACGAGCGCGTCGCCGGTCGTCCGCATGGGTAGCCGCCCGCCCTTCTTCGTGTACCAGAAATAGACGAGGGCCGCGGCGATGATGCCGCCGTGGATGGCGCCGCCCGCGCGGAGCGTGCCCATCGTGAAGATGTCGTGGAAGCCCATCGCGCCTTCCTGTCCGGCGGGCGTGAGCAGGCCGACGACGATCATGAGCAGCTTGGCGCCGATGACGGCGGCGATGAGCAGCGCGATGGAAAGGTCCGAGATGGCTTCCGGCGCGAGACCATCCATCCGCCCCTGCCGCCGCGCCAGCGCCACGCCCGCGAAGAAGGCGATGGCGAGCAGCAGGCCGTAGGTGCCGACGGGAAAGCTGAAGATGTGGAAGAGGACAGGGTGCATGTCAGTCCTTGAGAACGGGCTTCTGCGGCAGGGGCCGGAGTCGCACGGGCGCGAAGTCGAAGTTGTAGATCTGGAACGAGACCGTTTCGCCGTAGGGGCGGAGCAGGGGGAAGAGTTTGTCCACCATGTCGGCCTTGAATTCTTCTGTGAACGGCTTGGCGTACTCGGGCCGGGGCGTGCCCATCACGAAGAAGTCGCGATCCTCGCCCATCCAGCGCTCTTCGAGCTTCGCGTCCTTGAGGTCCGCGTCCAGGATCGCCTGGGCCTTGGCGCGCACCTCCGCCGGGACCGGTCCATGGTCCACCGCGGCGACCATCGGCGGCGGCACTTTGAGAAGCCGGTAGCACACCACACCCGCCCAGAGGGAGAGCGCGGCCAGCAGGCCGAGGCTGACGACGGCCCACCAGCGGTCGGAGGGCGGGGCTTGGAGCGAATCGGGTTCGGGAGTGTGGGACACTTCTGGGCAGCCTTTGCGGGGGGACCATGAGCGGAGTGGAGCGGACGATCACCGCCGGAGAGCTGGCGGCGCGCCTCAACGGCTCCCTGCGCCATTGTCCCTCCGATCGGCCCATTTCCGAAGTGCGGCCGCTGGAGGAGGCGGTTCCCGGCAGCCTTTCCTTCCTCGCCAATCCCAAATACGCCGCCAAGGCGACGACCAGCGAGGCCGGGCTGATCCTGGTGGATCCCAAGGCCGATCTGGGGAACAGGCCCGTCCTGGTGGTGGAGAACCCCTACTGGGCCTTCGCGCAGAGCATCGCCTGGCTGCACCCCGAGCCCGCGCCGGATTGGGCGGAGACGCCCATCCACCCCACGGCGAAGATCCATGGCCGCGTAAGCCTAGGCCCCGGCGTGACCCTCGGCGCGCGCAGCGAGCTCGGCGAAGGCTGCGTGATCCACCCCGGCGTCCACATCGGCGACGACTGCGTCCTGGGCGAAGGCTGCGAGCTCTTCCCCGGCGTCGTGCTCTA